>JAQWSL010000005.1 GCA_029243225.1 Flavobacteriales bacterium | reverse complement strand
GATTCTAAAAACCTTAAATTCATCTAAGTCGTTTTCCTTTTTTAATTGATGAAAAAGTTGTTCAGCAAATTTTATTACAGCTTTTTTTGAATTATCGTGTAGGTTTTTGTTGTCCTTGAACCAATCTCTGTTGTTGTTTTGAGCTAGTTGCTTTAAAAAATCAAATACTTCTTTATTTGGCATAATTATTAAAGCTAATAAAAAGTAATTTTCAAAACCTAATTTTCAACTTTAGATTTCAGTTTTGTTAAAGAGAATTTTAAGTTAAATATTAATTTAATAAAATCAATGATTGACCAAAAGATTAACATAAACCCAAAAAGCATTAGTGAATTAAAAAAAAACTTTAGAAAATAGGGTTGCTTAATTAATTGCCATTTTAAATTGGGAAGTTGTATCTCTTTAATTAGCACGAGTCCCAATAAAACAATAAAAGTATACAATGTGAAGAAAACATTTTTTTTAAATTCAGGAGTTAAATCTAGACTTTGTAAGTAGTAAGTAAATTTCTTCTTTTTAGACTTTTTTTTAATTTTTATAAGTTGTGGTTTTGAGGTGAATTTTAATAAAATTGACAATAAAAATTTAACACCTACAAAAATGGAAATTGAATTGAAAAGAATTTTCTCTAAAATAGGTTCTAAAATGGTTATAGGTATAAAATAATTTATAGCAATAGAAAGCTCTATTAGCATTAAATAAAGAATTATTTTATTGGTTTTCTTTTTCAACTTTTTTTTGTTGTTTCATAGATTAACATTGAATTGGTTGAAAAGTGAGTGTTTGTTTTTTTAATCTCAGACTTTTAGCTATTCGGGCTTCATTCTTTAAATTAAGAAAATTAAAGTATTAATAAACTCTTAAAGTGAAGTTTTATTTAAGAAGGTTATTTTAAAAACTCTGAATTTGGCTTGCATACTTTGCAAGGGGAGAGGTGTAGTTTTTTTAAATCTATTATTGAAATGGGTGTATTATTTCGTTTAAGGTATCTGCAATTTTCTATATGAAATTTTTTTCCGGATTTAGTTTTGAAAAGTTGTTCAATAGAATTAATTCTTTCTATAGAATCGGCTTGGGTATTAATAATATTGTTGTTGTATTTAGGTTGAAACTTGTTTCCCCAATTCCATAAATTAATATGCGTTTTTGACTCTATCTCATTTTGGATGTTGAAATCTATATTATGAAAAAAGTTAATTCCAGTGAAATTTTCTAAACTATCAACAGAAATAACGTAATTCATAATGGGTTGTTTACTGTTTTTGTTTTCAATTAGTATGGCAATGTTTCTGCTGTAATTAGCAGGATCAATAGCAACTTTGTAATAATATTTAGGAACTGTTATGTTGTTTTCTCCTATTGTATCTAAACACTCTTTTTCTAAAACTCCTCCAGTAATTACAATTAGTTCTCCATATTCACTTGCCCAATCTCTAAATTTATTTTCAATCATTCTCCAAATTTGCCTGTTGAAACTTGGTTTTTGAGGAGACATGTTGCTCAAGTAAAAGCTCTCACTCATGGCATTAGTATTATATTTCATGTCACCTGCTGGTGCTAAGTGACCCCTGTCATATCCACTGCCTTTGTAGTCTTTAAGCTGAGCTGAATTGTTTTTCACAAGAGGGTCTTCACGAAAATTATCAGATCTTGAAATAGTTGGGTTAAATAAATGTGGCTTTAAAGTGTATTGAACCCATTCGGCTTGTTTATGTTCTGCTGAATATGATAATGTGTAAAAACTATGTTTAATTATTTGGTTTGTTTGACCTTTAGGTTCCCAACTTTGGGAGTTATAATAATTTATATTGAAAATTGTAATGCTAAAAGTTAAAAGCAAATTGAAAATATATTTCATTTAATAAAAATAAGAATTTGTACCTTTTAAGAGAAATTGCATTATAGATGATATAAATGTTAAGTTATGAGTAAAGATCTTAGTTCTTCAACTTTTTCGTCTAAAGTTATTTTTGGTTTAATTAGCACTTCAATTACCTTTCTAATAATTGGGCTAATTTTTAAATTTATGTTTTGGCCTGGTGCAGCATTTACAATTGTTTTAGCACTTTTAATAATTGCATTGTTGTTGTTAGGGATTTCAATAAAAAAAATAATTAACAAGCAAGTTTTTTATAAAGCTTTACATCCAATTTTAGGAGCAGTTTTTACAATGGGAGTACTCTTTAAAGTTATGCATTGGCCTGGTGCAGGTATTATGATTATGGTCTCTATGTTTGGATTGTCTTTTGCATTTTTAGAATTTGCTTTTAGTTTAAGAAAAACAATTCTCTCGCTTGTTCCTGCTTTGTTTTCTGTTTCTATAATAATGATGCTTTTTAAGATAATGCACTGGCCATTTGCTAGTGAATTACTAATATTCACCTTTTTGTTTTTTGCACTAATTACAACCTGTGTAATTTTTTATAGAGGTTTTAAATTCAAAAGTTCAACCCCTCTAGGCTCAAATTTTTTAGTTATAGGTGTTTTGTCTTTACTGTATTTTATTGTTGAATGTGCTACTATTTTGAAATTTCAATTTTTTGGTTTTGAACATTTTCAACTCAGATTAATTATTGTTAGTTTACTTTTCTTATTGTTTGTTTTTAGTCTTTTTATACTTTTTTTTAATACTGAAGAATTTCAAAAGAAGTTTGAATTTGAGTTTCAGTTTTTACAATCCTTATCAATTATCTACGCTTTTATGCTTGTAATTCAGGTCCTCGTTTCTGCACAAGCTTAATTTAGTTTACCAGCAATGTACCCTGTTGTCCAAGCTGCTTGAAAGTTATACCCTCCAGTAATTGCATCTATGTCTAATACTTCACCTGCAAAGTATAAATTCTTAATTGATTTGCTTTGCATAGTCTTTAAATCTATGCTTTCTAAACTAACACCTCCGCATGTTACAAACTCTTCTTTAAATGTTGTTTTACCTTTAATAGAGTAGATGTCGTTGGTAAGTTGGTTGATTAGTTTGTTTATTGACTTTTTGCCAAGCTCATTCCATTTTTTTGAATTTGATATTTCACTTTTATTAATTAAGTAGATCCACAATCTTTCTGGAATGTAATTGAATTTAGTGGAGGAAACTTTTTTGTTTGGATTCTTTAAAGCACATTCTTTTAGTGCTTTTTCTACTATTGAATTGTTAGTTTGATTTACCCAGTTGAGCTGTATCTTAAAATTGTATTCCAATTCATTTAAAGATCTTGCTCCTAAAGATGATAGTTTTAAAATTGCAGGGCCACTCATTCCCCAATGAGTAATTAAAAGAGGCCCAGAAGATTTTAGTTTTGTTCCCTCAATTTTTACGATTACATTCTTTAATGAAATGCCCATTAATTTTGTAATCTGTTCATTGGGCATGTTAAATGTAAATAAAGAGGGGACAGGTGGTATTATTTCATGGTTTAATCGCTCTAGCCATTTTAAGCCTTCAATTTTAGGGCTTCCACCACTTGCTATAATAACATGAGAATAAAGTTCTTTTTTTTGCTCAGATTTAATAGTTAGTTCAAGTAATTCATTTTTCTCTTTGATTGCAATTATAGGGCTATCAAGTACAATTTCAATTTTCAATTTATAAATCTCTTTTTCTAAGCAAGCTATAATGCTAGATGATGAATTTGATTTTGGAAAAACTCTTAAATCCTCCTGAACATATAAGGGGACTCCTCTGTTTTCAAACCAATCAAAAGTATCTTTGGTGTTGAATATATGAAATGCTTTTTTTAATTGTTTTCCCCCTCTTGGATATGCTTTACAAAGTTCATTGATTGAAAAACACCCACTGGTGACATTGCACCTTCCACCACCAGAAATTTTCACTTTTGATAAAGTCTTGTTAGATTTTTCAAAAATTGTAACACTAGAATTTGGGTGATTATTTTTTACATTAATTGCTGAGAAAAACCCAGCAGCTCCTCCTCCTATAATTGCAACTCTCATTTGATTACTCTAGTTTATAATTTAAAAACGACATTAGCTTTTCATCTAAAAAATAATTTGTGTTTTCAAGTTTTGTTTTGTTGTAGTTGTTTAAATATTTTTTCTTGGTGTAAAATTCTTTTTTCTCTTTAGAAAATTTTTCAGATACTTTAACTTTATCTAGAGCAATTTTTAAACCATTTCTTCTAATATTCCATCTTCTTTTAAGCGAAAATTTATTTTCTATTTTAGTTAACTCTATTTCTGGCTGTACAAGTAAGTCAATGTATCTAATGAAAAGTATCTCATTACTTTGTTGGGCAAAAACTCTCCATTTATTTAAGAATAGATTGTACTCCTCAATGTATTGATAAGAAGGATTAGGCCAATTACATTTCTTCGACCATTTTTCGTAGCTTAATAACCAACTGTATGGGTCTTTTGAAATTACAATAACCCCATTTATTTCAGTGTTTAATCCCCAAGATTTTTTAAAATCAATATAGGATTTGAAATTGTAATTGTTTAAATATTTAGCTTCTGGAATTTTAGTTTTATCATCATATAATCTAAAATGTTTTTGTAAAGGATGGTCTCTTTCTTTTCTTAAGCTATGAATTTTAATGTCGAAGTTTTTTGCTAAAAGTGATTCTAGAAAATTAGTTCCACTTCTTTGTAAACCGTAATGAAGTAATTTTTTTCTCATAAGGCTTTAATCTATTTTACGATAATCCTCACAATACTCATTGGAATTTTCAATACTTTTTAATTCATTCAAGTTAACATCATTGTAGCTATTTGACTTACCCCAAAAAAACAGTTTTTGGAAAATCGGCATTAGTTTACTGTCTTTTATTTCATTAAGAAAATAATCTTCATGTTCCTTCTCTTTAACGCCCATTTCAAATAACTCTTTGTCGTGTGAGTTAATTCCTATTTTTTGGAAATATTTAAGGATTATAAAATATTCACATACATTACCACTTTCAAGTTTGCCTGCGAAATAATAAGGCATGAACCAACCGATTATATAACAACTAAATGCTATTACCTTTCCTATTAGAGCATATTTAAATTCGTAATAAACTGAAGCTTTAATATTGTAGGTGTTCATTATTTTAAAAACCTCTTCTCTGTGGGACCATTCATCATCTTCAATTTGTTTAATTTCTTTTTTCTTTTTTAAAGATTTGATTGAGCCAGCATGGCCAATATAAGCGTAGGCTGCGGCTTTTTCTGCCGAATATGCCTTTTGTAGCAATTTAGATAATTTAGGATTTAACAAAATCAATTATAAAGATTAAATGAATGTATTAAATCTTCATTAAAAACTTTATTTTTAAAGTAATAAAATGATGAAATAAATTTGATGAGTAATTATTTAGATGAAACACAGTTACTGTATAAAAATGCAGCAACAGAACCAGATGTTGGATTGTGCTGTACCACCAATCCAATTTGGCAATTGCCAGAATTAACAATACCAAATAGAATGCTCCAAATGAATTACGGATGTGGTTCTACAGTTCATCCAAGAGATCTTGTCAATAACCCAAAAATATTATATGTTGGAGTAGGTGGTGGATTAGAGCTCTTACAATTTGCATATTTTAATAGAAATAGAGGGGCTGTTGTCGGAGTTGATTCTGTTGATGAAATGCTCAATGCTTGTCAAGAAAATATTATAGAAGCTCAGCGGGTTAATGATTGGTTTGAAAGTGACTACATTAATTTAGTAAAAGGCAATGCTCTAGATTTGAATCTGGCAGATCAAACAATTGATGTTGCTGCTCAAAACTGTTTATTTAATATATTTAATTCTGACGATTTAGATAAGGCGCTTACAGAAATTTATAGGGTATTGAAACCTAATGGTAGGTTAGTCTTGTCAGATCCGATTTGTGAGCAAAAAATGCCTCAAAAGTTAAAAGAAGATGATCGTTTAAGAGCAGCATGCTTGTCAGGTGCTATTCCATTAAATGAATACCTTCAAAAATTGGTTAATATTGGATTTGGAACCATTGAGATTCGAGCTAAAAGACCGTACAGAGTTTTAGCGTCAAAGAAGTTTGATACACTTAAAAATATTACAATAGAAAGTGTCGAAATCTGTGCAATAAAAGATCCTGTTCCAAGTGATGGACCTTGTGTTTTTACAGGTAGGTCAGCTATATATTTTGGAGATGAAGAATTTTATGATGATAAAAAGGGACATGTTCTATTTAATAATCAACCGTTGTCAATTTGTGATAAAACAGCTACAATGTTAGAATCATTAAATAAAAATGATATTTACGTTTCTCCTTCAGATTGGAATTATGATGGCGGAGGATGTTGTTAAAAAAAAAGCCTGAATAATTTCAGGCTTTAAATTGATAAAATATCGATTTTATTGAACTTTTTTTGGACAATCTTTATCTATCCATTTAGAATTTTTAGACTCGCCAAGAATAGTTACATCTTTAACTTTTTTGTATTCTTCAACAGCCTGCATCATCTCTTTCCTAGTATCTCTTCTAAGTTTAATTCCAGAGTTGGTACCTTTGTTTCTAACTTCTAAATAATAACCATCTTTCAGGTCTGTTGGTCTTGTTGGAGGTCTTCCCATAATTTCATATATATAAATCAAAAAAAGACTTCAATTCAGTTGATAATTTTAAACTGAAAGGAAATCTTGTGAATGATCATTAATTAATAACTACAAATCTAAATATTCTTTCCAATTTAACGCAATTAATAAGAATTTATTTTATATCTAATTATTGAATTCTAATTTTCTCGCCAAGTCTTAAAATTTTTGAAGGTTTTATCTTATTTAATTTACATATTTTGTTTAATGAGGTGCCGTATTTAAGGGCTAGACCATATAGAGTATCTCCACTTTTAATTTTGTGATATTTTGCTTTTGAGGAATAAACTCCGCCATATTTCTTAGCGTAACTAAATGTATTTTTATGAATAAATAAATTGTCTGAGAGCAAGCAGTTGTTTTTAAAGTCAAAAACTAATTCAGGGTCTATTGCATTTCCATAAAAACGAATTTCAAAATGCAAGTGTGGACCAGAAACCTTTCCAGTAGAACCACCTTTTCCAATGTAATCTCCAGCTTTTATTTTTTGATTTTTGGAGATTTTAATTTTTTTAAGATGTGCATAAAATGTTTCAAGGCCATTATAATGTCTTATTATTACAAGATTTCCATATCCTCCAGAGTTGTATTTAGCATACCTAACTACTCCGTCAAAAGTACAGAATATAGAATCACTGTTATTGAATCCTAAATCAATTCCTCTATGATATCTACCTCCTCTTGGTCCAAATCTTGAATTTGTTTTGCCTGGACTGGGTAAGTGATAATTAGGGTGCTTTTCATCAATATTACAAAGCCAAATACTATCTTTGATAATTGATAAATCATTTGAAATAACATAAGGTTCATAATTGTCCCACGGTTGAGTTATTTTGTTTTTAAATTCTTTTTTCATGAAACTGTCAAGTTCAACATTTAATATGCCGTTGAAATTTAACATGTATAAATACTCCCAACTTTTATCATGGTAGATTACTATTGAGTCTGTTTCAATTGAAAGAGTGTCAAGTATTAATTTATCTTGAGCACTTATATTTAAAGATGTAATTAAGAATACAATAAAAAAAAGTCTCATTTTTAATTGCTTTTGGGTAAGAAAATATAGTTATGATAATTGATGTCTTTAGAGCTGAAATCTTGAATATTTCCTTTTTTGTCAATGTTATATGGTTCGTAATTCAAATCAAATAAGAAATCATAAATAGCTTTAGAATTCACACTTGAGTTTTCAAGGATCCCATCACTTATTTCAATAATTAGCGTTGGTTTAAACTTAATTAGGCTTTGTTTCATTCCTTTCAAAGCATTTATTTCTGCTCCTTCTATGTCAATTTTGACTAAATCAATTTTAGCTAGCTTATTCAATTCTGCATAACTATCTAATGTAATGGCCTCAATGTTTTGTTTTTCTCCACTTTCATGACTGTGATGTAAAATGGAAGACATGCCCATGTTTTGTTCGTTTGAAATGAAAAGATCAAGATTAGTGTTTTGATCATAAACAGCTTTTTTTTCAACAAAAATGTTAGTAATGCTGTTCATTGTTATGTTTTCATTAAGCTGACTATAGATAGAGTTAACAGGCTCAAATGCAATGACTTTTCCTGTTTTGCCTACAAGCTTAGACGCAATTAAACTGTAAGCTCCTATGTTGGCTCCAATATCAATAAAAACATTGTCTTTACTAAGTGTTTTTTTTAAGAAAGAGATTCCATTTAAATCTGAATAATCTATGAAAAATATTTGTTGTTGTATCCAATCAGAAAGGTTAACTTTTATTTTTAGCGTCTTGTCATATTTTGTGATAAAGTTTATTTTACTGAATATTTTTTTTGGCAAAATAATTTTCTTGTAAATTCCAAAATAATGCTTTCTTAAAGGTCTTATTTTAAGAATTAATTTTAAAAGTTTAGCTATTAATCTCACTTATTTACTGATTTGTTACTGCAAAAGTAAATTATAATTTGAATTTGGGTTTTAGTTTAAAACTTCATTTGCAATTCTTTTGGCTTTCCAATATTAGCTTCCATATAATTATATATTTCTAAATATATCTTGTAAATTACATCAAAAATTATGCTATGAAATATCATTATTGTTCCTTACTTTTAGTTTTATCCCTATCTATCAACATTTTTGCTCAAAAAATAGATTTAACAGCAGATAAAACATCATTTTCCGTTCTTGATTTATCTTCAAATAAAATTTCTGTCAAAGCTTCTATTAATGAATTAAATTTTTCAATTGTAAAAGCAAATGCTAATAGTTTCTCTGCGATTTCAATTAATGAATATGTTACTAATCATAAAATTGGATCTCCAGACTTGCCAACTTTAAATAAGTTAATTGACATCCCTTATGGTGCTAGCATTGAGATAAATATTCTTTCCAAAACTGAACAATTGATTGATTTGTCAGCTGAGCTAATAAATCAAATTTCTCCAGCTCAACCCTCCATTTCTAAAGGGGAAGATGCTTCTTTAGCACCGTTTGTATTAGATGAAACCGTTTACAGTTCAAATTCTTTTATATCACCTGAAATTGCTAAGGTTGTTTCTTTGGGAACAATGAGAGGCCATAAACTAGGAAGATTAGAGTTTTGTCCTTTTCAATACAACCCTGTAACAAATGTTTTAAAAGTAATTTCAGAAATTGAATTTGAAATTAACTTTATTGGTGCTGATCATGTGTTGACAAACGAAATTCATTCTCAGTTTAACTCTATTGATTTTAATACTTCTTTTAACAGTCTTCTCAATATTAAGGTGAATCAAAATAAAGACATGTTAACAACTTATCCTGTTAAATATGTAATTGTTTCAGATCCATCTTTTCAAGCTGCACTTCAGCCTTTAGTTGAATGGAAAACTAAAAAGGGCTTCACTGTAATTGAAGCATACACTAATGATCCTGCTGTTGGTAATACAACAACATCTATTAAAACTTATCTCCAAAATTTATATAATGCTGGAACAATAAACGATCCAGCTCCATCTTACTTATTAATAGTTGGTGATGTGGCTCAAGTTCCTTCTTTTAGTGGGGTGACAGGAAATCATGTTTCTGACCTTTATTATTGTGAATATGATGGTAGTGGTGATTTCTATCCAGAACTGTATTATGGAAGATTTCCAGCATCTACTGTTTCAGAATGTGTTAATATGGTAGATAAAACATTAGAGTATGAGCAATATTTATTTCCAAATCCAAGTTTTTTGGGTAATGCTGTAATGATTTCTGGTGTTGACGCTTCAATGGCTCCAACATATGGTAATGGTCAAATTAATTATGGCACAGACTATTATATAAATCCTGCTCATTTTTTAGCATCTCAAACCTATTTGTATCCAGCTTCTGGTAGCAGTGGGTCACAGATTCTTCAAGATGTGAATAATGGTGCTTGTTTCGTTAATTACACTGCACATGGTTATGGTCAGGGTTGGGCAGATCCTTCATTTACTTGTACAGATGTTTATAACATGACTAATGAACATAAAACCCCATTAATGATAGGTAATTGTTGTCAATCAAATATGTTTGATATTCCTGAATGTTTTGGAGAAGCTTTGCTTAGGGTCCCAAATAAAGGTGCAATTGGTTATATTGGTGGTTCTAACAATACGTATTGGAACGAAGATTATTGGTGGGCCGTTGGTTCTGGATCAATATCTGCAAATCCTATTTATAACCCATCAAATCTTGCTGCCTACGATCGAACATTTCATGAAAACGGAGAAGCTTATGCCGATTGGCACATAACAAATGCTCAGATGATGCTTGCTGGTAATTTAGCTGTAACTCAAGCAGGTGGTTCAGAAGATTATTATTATGAAATTTACCATTTAATGGGAGACCCTTCATTAATGACTTACTTTGGTGTTCCATCTGCAATGTCTGTAACTCATATGAGTGCTGTGCCAATTGGAACATCTTCATTAAATGTAGTGGCTGAGCCTGATGCTTATGTTGCTATCTCGATGAATGGTGTTTTGTTAGATGCTCAATTGACAAATGCTTCTGGATCTGTAAATTTGAGTTTTAACTCAATGTCTTCTGTAGGTACTGCTGATGTAGTGGTTACTAAGCAAAATAAACAACCATATATTGGTGCTGTTCAGATAATTAGTACAAATGCCCCATTTGTTGCATATGATAACCATGTTAATATTGATGCAACAGGAAACAATGATGGGTTAGTTGATTATGGAGAGTTAATAGTCATGGATGTTACTCTAAGTAATTTTGGGTTGCTTGATGCTTCTTCTGTAACTGCTCAACTTACTAGTTCAAATCCAAATATAACCTTAGTTGATGACAATGATAATTGGGGAACTATATTGGCTAATTCATCAGAAACTGTAACTGGTGCATTTTCTGTTTCAATTGCAAATAATATTTCAGATCTAGAAATAATTAATTATGAAATAACTGTAACTGATAATAATTCAAACTCTTGGATTTCTTATTTTACAATGACAGCTCATGCACCTGTACTAGAAATAGGAGACCTTACTGTTGATGATGTCTTAGGAAACAATAATGGAAGAATTGAAGCAGGTGAGACTGTTAATTTTTTATTGCCTTCAAATAACAATGGAACAAGCGCATGTAACTCTTTAACTGGGACATTAACATCTTCTAGCTCTTATGTTAGTATAACAACTAGCTCAGTTCCTTTTGGTTCTTTAGCTGCTAATACTGCTGATGTTGGTTCTTTTGAAATAGTTGTAGATACTAATACACCTTTTGGTGAACCATTAGAATTTACATATAACTTAGATGATGGGCCTTATATAGAATCTTTTACATTTACAGAATTAGCTGGAATTTTTTCTGAAGATTTTGAAACAGGCGATTATAATCTTTACAACTGGAATGTTATTTCTTCAAATCCTTGGTCTATAGATCCAAATGAGGTTTACGAAGGTGCTTTTTCTTCCATTTCTGCAAACATCAATGATAACCAATTGTCTACAATGGAAATTGATGTTGATGTTATTGCTGATGGTGAAATTAGTTTCATGAAAAAAGTTTCGTCAGAATCTAATTACGATTACCTTAAATTTTACATTGATGGTCAATTGCAAGGTGAGTGGAGTGGTGAAGTAACCTGGTCAGCTGAAACATTTTCAGTTAACGCTGGTCAACATACATTTTCTTGGATATACTCTAAGGATGCTTCAGTTAGTGATGGATCTGATGCGGCTTGGGTAGATTACATTCTTTTCCCTCCAATGAATAATACTGTTGACTTACAAAATCAAGATTTGTTTTCCGAATTTAATATTTATCCAAACCCATCTTCGGGGTTGTTTAATCTTGCATTAAATTCTAATTTTAAAAGTGATGTAACGGTTGCTTTATACGACACAAAAGGTAAGTTGGTGAAGCTAAAAAGTGAACATATTAACACTGGTTCAAACTTTATTGAATTCAATGCTAATAATCTTTCGGAAGGATTGTATTTAATCAATTTAACAGATGGAAAAAATTCTATTTCACGACAAATAATTATTAGATAGTATTCTTTTTAATTAGAGTTTTTTTTAAATTATTTTATTTAATTGTTAACATTTTTAAGTAGACATTTTATTATTTAAGCTAAAAATGATTTAGATTTAGTTTATAATTTTCAGATATGAAACTTAAGTTATTTCTGTTTTTAGCTTGTATTTTTGCTTTTTCAATCTTTCATTCTCAATCTAATGAAATAAGTATTTCAGGCTCTGTTGTCGATTCTATTTCTAATGAGGCACTTATTGGTGTAAATGTTTTGGTAGATGATTCATTGGGTGTAATTACCGATTTGGAAGGTAATTTCAATATTTCAGTTCCAAAACAAAGTAAACAAATGAAAGTTTCATATGTTGGTTATGGAACTAAAATCATTTTGTTAGCTAATGAAATTTCAAATTCATTTCATTTATCTCTTGTTGAAGTTGATAATGAGTTAGATGTTGTTGTTGTTTCAGCTTCGAGATTTAAACAAAAGCTTGAAGAAGTAACAGTTTCGGTTGATGTGATCAATGCTCGTATAATTGAAAGCAAAAATTGCATTACTTTAACTGATGTTCTTAAAAACGCTCCTGGTGTTCAAATTACAGATGGGCAATTAAACATTCGTGCTGGTAGTGGTTGGAGCTATGGAGCTGGTAGTAGGGTCCTTGTGATGATAGATGACATGCCTCTTCTTTCTGCTGATCAAGGAGAAGTTTTATTTAATATGGTTCCATTAGAAAATGTCGAACAAATTGAGATTATTAAAGGCGCATCTTCTGCCTTATACGGTTCATCTGCATTAAATGGAATAGTTAATGTGAGGTCTAAATTGCCTGGGTTAAAACCTGAAACTCATGTTAGCTATTTTCATGGTTTTTGGGATGCCCCTAAAAACCCAAGTATTAAATGGTGGGGAGACAGTACAAGGTGGAAAAGAGGTTTAAATTTTAGTCATTTAAGAAAAATAGGAAAATTAGATTTGTTGGTTTCTGGAAACCATTTTAACGATATGGGTTTTATTAAAGATGGTGTAAATGAACAGACAAGATTTATTATTAATACTAGGTATAATTTTAAAAATGTAACAATTGGTTTAAGTGCAAATTACATGAATAGAAGTAATGGAAAGTTTGTCATGTGGTCCTCAGATTCTACTGCTTACACTCCCTTAGAAGGAACTATGCTCATTAATTATGGCAGAAGGTTTTATATTGATCCATCTATCGTTTACCTAGGTGAAAACTCAAAGCACACCCTTAGAAGTAGAATTCTTTCAAGAAATATTTTTTATAATAATGTTTTAATTGAATCTTTTTTAACCTATTCAGAATATCAACATCAATATAAAAAGAGAAACACATCCTTAACAAGTGGTTTTGTAGCTACAACATTTATGGGGGAAACTGGTTCTTATGGTGGTCGATTAGAAGGTGTTAATTACAGTTTGTATACTCAATATGATCAGAAAGTAGGAGATTTTAACATCTCGACTGGTGCTAGGTATGAAATTTTTGATTTAGATACAATTAGAATTGCAAAACCAGTTTTTAGAGGTGGGCTAAATTACGAAGTTATTGAAGGGTTAAACCTTAGAACTTCTTATGGACAAGGTTTTCGATTTCCGTCTATAGCTGAAATGTTTATGCAAGGAGAAATTGGCCCAATTAATTTATACAACAATCCAAACCTCCAACCTGAATCTGGTTGGACTTCTGAGTTGGGATTGAAAAAATCATTTACTTTTTCTAAATGGAAAGGATATATAGATTTGGTTGGATTTTTAATGGAATATAACAACATGATGGAGTTTACTTTTGGTGGTTGGGGTCCAACTACAGATCCTTTGTTTGGTCAAGGTTTTAGCTCTGTAAATGTAGGCAAAACTAGAATTTCAGGTATAGAATTTACTTTTAACGGAGAAGGTTCAATTAACGAGAGTTGGGGAATTGGAGTGTTAAGTGGTTTTAATGTTTCAAACCCTGTTTCAATTTATCCAGACTCAATTTTTGCTTATAATTATCAAAATACTCACGGGTATACTTTTAATAATACAAGTTCAGATACAACAGGTAATTTTTTAAAGTATAGGTCTAGAATTTCTGCAAGATTAGATATAGAGTTTTCCTATAAAAAGAAAATATCAATCGGATTTTCTTATCAATACAATTCTAAAATGAATAATATTGATTGGCAATTTGCAGATCCTTTATTTAACGATAATTCATCTTACTTTGGAAATGGAGTAGATCTTGGAATTAACAGTTCAATGGAGAAACTTAATAGGGGTTACCATCTAATGGACTTTAGAGTTAGAATTAAACTTTTTAAATCAACTACTCTTGCTCTAATGGCTGAGAACATTTTCAATACAGAATACCTTGTTAGACCAGCTAGTTTTGGTTCTCCGAGAACTTTTATGGCTCAGGTGAAGGTAGATTTTTAATTATACCCACTTTCCTTTTATCATCACTCGATCAATGTTGTTTTCTCCAAATGAATAGGGTATGAAATTATAAGAAGATATATTCTCAGTGACAATTATGTTTGCAAGTTTCCCTTTGGTAATACTCCCTGTTAAATTTTCTAATTCCATTGCATGGGCACCCATTATTGTAGCTGCATTAATCGCTGCTTCTGGATTTATTTTCATATTTATACATGCCAGTGCAACCACTAAATTCATGTTTCCACTTGGAGTTGAACCTGGATTGTAGTCACTAGCAAGTGCAAAAGGAATGTCATTGTCAATTAATTTTTTGCCATTTGCATAAGGAATGTTAATAAACAAAGAGCAGGATGGTAAAAGAGTAGGGATTGTAGAGGAATCTTTTAAAGAGTTAATATCATTTTTCAATAGTACTTCTAAATGATCTACGGAAACTGCTTTCATTTCAACAGCTTTTTGAATACCTCCAATGCTGTTGAATTGGTTTACATGAACCTTAGCTTTTAAATTGTGTTTATTACCTGCTTCAATTATCCTTTCCATGTCTAGTACATTAAAATAATTTTTTTCACAAAAAACATCAATATAATCTGCTAAATTTTCAGCAGATATGTTCGGGATCATTTCGTTTATGATTAAATCAATATACTTTGATTTGTCGTTTTTAAATTCATTTGGGACAGCATGAGCTCCCAAAAAGGTAGCTTTTATGGGGAGGTTGTAATTTTCTTTTAGAAGAGCAATAACTTTAAGGATTTTAATTTCATTTTTCAAAGAGAGTCCATATCCACTTTTAATTTCTATAGCGCCTGTCCCCATTTTCATCACTTTTTCTAATCTATATGCAGAACTTTCGTAAAGCTGGTCAAAAGATGTGTTGGCTAATTTTTCTGCTGAATTTAAAATTCCACCTCCTTTTTTTGCAATTTCTTGATAGCTTAACCCATTTATTCTGTCAACAAATTCTTGCTCTCTTGTTCCTGCAAAAACTAGATGTGTATGAGAATCATTCCAAGTGGGTAAAATGGATTTGTTTTTTAAATCTATTATTTCATCGAATTTTTGATTATCTAAATTCAACTTGTTCATTTCACCAAAATCTAATATTTTATCGTCTTCAATTACTAAAAATGCATTATTAATAACATTTAGTTTCTTCAATAATTGAATTGATTTGATGTTTTTGAACTCCTGTTTGACGCCAATAAGCTCTTTAATATTCGTGAAAATTGTTTTAGAAATCATTGTTTAGAGAATTTATATGCGAATTTATAAAACAAATCAAGCTATTCATCTAATATTCTTTGCTTATGCATTTTATATTGCTAAATTGCTACTTCGTTTATGGAAGATATTAACTTAGAAAAAACAGTTAAAACCCCTGAAGTTCATTTTGTTGCTTCAAAAGGTGAATTAATGATTGGAGGTATTTCTATTCCAGAAAATACTGTTGATTTTTATCACCCGCTTATTTATTGGATTACTCAGTATGCTATGAATCCTTTAGGTAAAACAAGATTCATTGTGAAATTTGAATACTTTAATACTAGTTCATCAGTTGTAATTCTAAATATTTTTAGAATGCTTTCAGATATTAAATCTGATGTTCAAATAGATTGGTTTTATGAAAGCGATGATTCAGAAATGCAGGAATTAGGAGACGATTATAAGCGTATGTTGGGTAATGAAACTGCTTTTAATCTTATTCCAATTGAATCTTTTTAATATTCTTTATTTCCTTTGTTCATTTTTTTTTTTTTGTTCAGTTATTACAATATTGTAAATACTTAAATTTGTATTAGTAATTTTTTGTAAATTATGAAATAATCATATTTTATAAATGAGATTTAAAACATACATATTAATATTTTTGAGCCTTTGTTCTCTGTATTGTTTTTCTCAAGTGAAATATTCTACAATTTCTGATGGTTCCTGGACTAGCACTTCAATTTGGGATAATGGAAATCCACCAAACCCGTTGTCAGAATTCGATACAATTGTTGTGAGTCATGATGTTAATTTAAACCTCGACCAAACAATTCAAGGTGTTATAATAATTGATTCGAATGCAACAGTTTTTACAACTAATTCATCTGATATGTTTATTGGAAAAAACGTAAATAACAAAGGTGAGTTTTTTAATTATGGGGTTTTTCATATTAATTCTATTAGAATTGAGCCGCAGAGTTGTGGGTCTAATGATTCGAAACCTGTAGGTCACAATTTTGGGTCTCTTACATTAGATGATGAGTTAAATGTTGGTATTGGTTGTGGTTCAGGTTTTTTCTTTAATCATTATAACTCAAATTTTACAATAAACAATGAACTTCATTTAGATGGTTATTTATGCAATGAAGACACCATTTTTGTAAATAGCCTTTTTAGAAATCATGGTGGAATAGTTGATTGCTGTGGTTATATTCAAACTCCGGAAATTGATGCTGACCAGAATGATAATACACCTGCTATATTTTTATGTGTAAACATTTGTACATTTAATGGAGTCACACCGGTGATTTCAATCGATGGATCAAACTACAGTTTTATGCCTCCCTCGGATAATGTCAATTTAGTTGTAAATAATGACAGTACTTTAATTTGTAATGTCAATCAAAGTGGAGACACTGTAAATATTTCTGCTTGCAATGCTTCTTTTGGTTATTCTTCAAACACATTTTGTTTAGATGGCTCAAATGTAGTTCCTTCTTTTATTGAGGATACAAACGGTTTTTTTAGTAGTTCATCAACATTACAATTCATTGACTCTATTTCTGGGCAAATAAATATTTCATCTTTAGATACAGGTTTCTATAAAATATATCATAATCTTCCCAGTTGTATAGATTCTGCATCATTCAATTTATATTCAGCATCATTTAATTATTTAAATACAATTTTCTGTGATTCAGATACTTTTGCATCTCCCTTGATTAACGGATCAATTGGTGGAGTTTTTAGTTCAGATTTGAATTCTTTAATTAATTTTCAAGACTCCATTACTGGTGAAATTGATTTGATTAATAGTTATGATACAACTTATAATATTTACTATGAGGTTTTTGGATGCAGAGATACATTTTCAATTGATTTGTATTCTAATGATTTTTCTTATTCTTCCTCTTCTTTTTGTGAAGGTGGAGGAGACCCAATACCTACAATTTCTGGTAATTTAGGTGGTCTTTTTTCTTCAGATTTACCTCTATCAATTAATTCTAGTTCTGGTGAAATTAACCTGTTAAATGCCCTTGACACCTCTTATGTTATTTATTACGATATTCTTTCTTGTAGGGATTCATTTTCTTTAGACATTTTATCTTCGAATTTCAATTATGATTCTACTTATTACTGTATTTACGATAATAATCCAGTTGCAAATATTAACGGTACAGTAAATGGTGTTTTTTCATCAAATTCTGCTATTGATATCGATTCAAATACTGGAACTATAAATATTCAAAACTCTTTAGATTCAAGTTTCTTTATTTATTATCAGATTGGTAGTTGTGTAGATTCAACATCTGTTCAACTAATTAACACATCTTTTAATTATTTAGATACTGTCTTTTGTGTTGGAGAACAGTTAGACACTTTAGTTGTTGCTGGACTTACTCAAGGTGTGTTTAGTATAACTCCAAACGATATTGTTATTGATCAAAACACAGGATTTTTAAATACTTTTGGAGCAAGTAATTCATCTTATTTTGTGTCTCATGACATTGGAGGCTGTCAATCCACATTTGCTATTACTTTAGACGATCCATCGTTTAGTTATTTGAGCTCCATTTATTGTTCTACAGATTTAGCAGATTCTGCTATTATTGCTTCAAATATTTCTGGTGTTTTCTCTTCTGATCCATCTGGTCTAAATTTTATCGACCCTGTTTCAGGTTATATTGATTTTAGTAATTCTTTAGATGGTAATTATAATGTTATTCATACTATCAACAATTGTTCGGATACGAATAGTCTTGGCGTTGTTAATCTTACCTCATCAATTGGTGAAGATGATTCTGTCTGTGGTTTGAATACTCAAATTGAGAACTTATTTGACCCTGAAATTAGTTATCTATGGAGTTCTCTAAGTCCAGATCTTGTTTTTTCATCTGACACTATTTACAATCCTTTGGTTTCAGTTGCTCTAGAAGGAGAGTATTTTCTAGTTTGTAATGTTGCTAAGTTGGGTTGTACTTTTGAAGACACCATTGGTTTGCAATTTGTGGATTCTATTTACCTTGATTTAGGGCCAGATTTAATTGTAAATCAATCTTCCATAGATTTATCAGCAAACTCAAATGCAGCTAATTTTTATTGGGAAAACCTTTCAGTAAGTCAAGCTGAAATTCAAAACCTTACTGAAAATGCAACTACTATCTCTAATTTAATCACTGGAGATTATCTGTTTGGATTAACAGGATTTAATGATGTTTGTCCAGAAAAGTACGATGAGATAGCTTTATTTGTGGATTGGATTTTTATTCCAAACGGTTTTTCTCCTAACGGAGATGGGATCAATGATTATTTTGGTATTGATGGTGCTAGAGAAGGAATTGATTTTGAAATTCAAATTGTAAATAGATGGGGCGAGTTAGTTTTTGCATCTTCTGATGCTTTTAACAAATGGAATGGAACAAATAATGGTTTAGAATTTCCTGAGGATACTTATTTTTATTTTATTGAATTAGCTGGTTTTAGATATAAGGGGGCTGTTGAATTAAGAAGATGAAAAAACAATATTTCATATGGTCTTTTTTGTTTATAAATATTTATTGTTTAAATGCTCAATACATTCCTGAATTCTCAAATTTTAACGAAGCTGGGCTTCTTTATAATCCAGCTGTTGCTGGCCGTAGTGAAAATTTATCAGCTTCTTTAGGAATGAGAACTCAATGGTTAGGTTTACAGGGAGCTCCTACGTATTTTTTCTTTAGCTCAGATCTGCCTACCAAACGAAAGCAAGTAGGAATAGGTGTAAACTTTTTAAACGAATCTATTGGGCTAAATAGCAACAACATGATCAATGGTAATTTTGCTTATAAATTTTTACTTTCAAAAGGTGTTTGCTCAATGGGATTGTCTCTTGGAATTAAAAATTCAAGACTGAACCGATCTCAACTTCAACTGCTTGAGAATAATGATCCAACATTTAATGGTATTAATAATAATGAAATTAACCCTTATTTAGGATTTGGATTTTCTTATGTTTTAAATGATTTTTCGTTAAGCATGGGGTTTATGGACCTGTTAAATAAAAGCTATTCTAGAAATATAAATTTATCTGCTTTTTATAAATATGAGCTTAATGAGAGGTTTTTATTGAAATCTTATGTCTTTTACAAAAGAAGTGTAGCAAAAGTTAATCAAATGGAGATTGGCACAGCAATTGAATATAATCGTAAATTAGGTTTCTATTTTGGTTACAGAACCAACCAAGATTTTATTTTGGGGTTAAATGTTAACATTTCTAAACAATTAATGATGATATACTCCTATGATTTCACTACTAGTTATTTCAGTGATTTTAATAATGGTTCTAATGAGTTGGTTTTAAGGTTTAATTTTATTGAAGAAAAACAAGCATATAGCCCTAAAGATTTTTAATTTATTATTATTAATAAGTTTTATTAATCTTATAAATGCTCAAGATTACAATGTGCAAAAACTTGATTTAGGTAAGCTTAAGGAAAATGTCTATGCCCCTTTTTTAAGAGATGGTATTTTGTATTTTGCAACTGATGCAAAATCAAACGCCTTTAAGTCTATCAAAAATCAAAATGGTTTAAATTTTTTTGACATCTATTATGTTCCAATTAAACAAGCAAATGTTAAAGGCAAACCAAAACGTTTAAACAATGTTATAAATACAACTTTAAATGATGGTCCTTTAACCTTCAATAATATTGATTCTTCAATTTACTATACTAGATCTTTAAATTTAGAAGATGATTTTTCAAGTTTAGGTATTTTTAAATCTACTTTAAGTAATGATACTTTTAGTTCGCCAGTAGCTTTCCCTCACAACAACATTACATATAACGTAGGTCACCCTTCTATAAATGAGACTGGTGATTTGTTAGTTTTCGCAAGTGATATGCCTGGGGGGAACGGTAAGTCAGATTTGTATTTTTGTAAACTAAACGAGAATGGTTTATGGGGAGCCCCTGTGTCAGTGGGTGATTCTGTAAACTCTAGGTTTAAGGAGTCTTTTCCTTTCTTACATAAAAATCAGCTTTATTTTTGTTCCAATCGTGAGGGTGGTTATGGGGGTACAGATATTTATAGGAGTATATACTATAAAAATAATTGGACAAAACCGATTCTTCTTCCCAAGCCTATAAACTCATCTGCAAACGATTTTTCAATTTTTTTGATTGATGGTATTCAAGAAGGATATATTTCTACAAATAGAGGAGCTTATAATAATGACCATATCTTATATTTTAATGTTAACCATCCAAGACCTTCATCTTTTAAAGAGGTTGAACCTAATTTTTGTTTTGAATTTGAAGATGAACAATTTTCAGATTTAAAAGATGTTTCTTACGAATGGGAATTTGGCGATGGTAATTCATTAAAAGGCAATAATGTGAATTATTGTTTTGATCGACTTGGGTCTTACAATGTAAGTCTACACATAACAGATAATTACATTGATTTTACTTATAAAAATTTATATGTAGATACTTTAGAAATTAAAACCGATAACCTTCCATATGTAGTTAGTAAAATAGTTGAGAATGGTTTAGAGTTTTTTGTGGATTTTTATTCATGTGATATACCTTACGATAAGCATTATTGGTTAGTTGATGGTGTCGTTTATTATGGAGATAAACTTCGCTTTGAGAACAAAGTTAAAGAACTCAAATATGTAACTTGGTCTTCTACTAATCCCAAAAATATTATAGGTATAATTAAAAAACTTTAGAGCTGAAAAATCATTTAATGAAATTAATTTTTACGATAACAAGTTTTATGTCAATTCTTATGTGTTACTGTCAGCCAGTCCCTGCAAAAGAAGAAAATATTCCATTTTTAGTAACTTTTGGTGCTGATGCTCACCCCTCTTATGGTGATGATGACCATTGTCAAACATTTTTCTTTAGTATCCCTGAAGACTATAAAAAGCCATTTTACATTAGAATTTTTGATCCAGATACTGGAGGTGCAAATGATGAGAAAAATAACAGTGGTGGAACCTTTAATACAATTACAAATTTTAGTCTTTATGGAGGAGCTGGTTGTATTTCTGAAAAAGATGCAATTGGGGTTGATCCTATTGGCAATTTTAGAAGTGGAAACCTTATTGTTTCTAAAGATTTTGGTGTAAACCCTTCGTTAGATAATAAATGGATTACTTTAGGTCCATTTAATCCTGCAGAAGGTGAGTTAGCAAAGGGATATTACGGATATGTTTTTAAATTAATAGCTCAAGGTATAAAAGGGAATGATGGTAATTTATACAGGTATTTCCTGAGTTCAAATTTTGATAAAAATGTCTCAATTGAGGGTGGTAATTCATTTACTTTTGAATATTCTTTTAGACTCCCTCAAAACCCTTTAGAGGTTAGTCATATTTATCCCTTTATTAATGAACATGTTATTTCGGTTAAGCAAGCTAATTTTGACTTAGATAATGGTGCAATTATGAAGCTTTTTTCATCGGCTACTCTGTCTTTTTCTTTAGATGTTTCTGGTGATAATTTATTAGCTGAAAGTATATATTACATAAAAGATCCAGAAAAAGGGAAGTCGTTAGATATTCAATTTATAATTAAAAAATCTACTAAAGTAAATAACAATAATATGGTTTTTTACATCACAAATCAATACGGTGAATCACTGCCTTTCTTTTCTATTCCTATAGGTGGAGTTCCTAAATACCAACCAAAAGTTTCAATTACACCTAAAACTGATTAATCTTGAATAAAAATAAATTTTCACTAATTATTTATTTGTTAATTTTCTCTGGGTTTTTCATTAAAGCTCAAGAATATAAGTTTAAACACCTAGGTGCTAAGCAGGGCTTAAATCATTCTTTTATTTATACACTAGATCAAGATAAGAATGGATTATTGTTGGTAGGAACAGGTGAGGGAGTTGGAGTCTATGACGGTAAATCTTTTCAGATGTTTAATTCTAGAAATAGACTAGCAGAAAATTTTGTCTCTAGTTCATATACAGACTCTAAGGGAAATATTTGGTTTGGCCATAAAAAGGGTGGATCCTCTATATATAAAAACAAAGAATTTGATGTTGTACATGCTGGTGATGGAATTAATTCTATTGTAAACGATATTGCAGAGGATTCAGAAGGGCGAATATGGTTTGCTACACAAAATAGAGGGCTTTATTTTGTTAATTCATCTGGGAAGTTCGAATTTTTTTTAGAATCTTTTTCAACATATTTGCTGGAAGCTATCTTTTTCCACGATGATTTTCTTTTTATTGGATCTAATAAAGGGATGCAGGTTTATAAGTACTTTGAAGATGAAAATAGTCTTTCAAAAGTTCAAGATATTACTCAGCTGTCAAACCTTTCTATTGTAGATATTATTTCATTTAATTCAGAAATTTTAATAGCATCTAAAAATGGTAAATTATTTAATTTAAAAAATTCTCAGGGAGTTTTTGTTGCAGAAGAATTCAATGTTAAAAACTTACCAGATAATATTGCAGTTAGAGAGTTTTTAGTAAATGAAAAAAACCTTTATATAAGTACGCTGTATAATGGTTTGTTAAAAGTTTCTTTAGATGGATTCCATCCCAAGCTAATTAATAATTATAATTTTAAAAGTGGATTAAATTCTAATTCAGTAAACACTTGTTTTATAGATAGAGAAGGGGTTCTGTGGGTAGGGACTTATGGTGCAGGATTAGCTTCAAAAGCAAATAATTATTTCTCATTTTATTTTCGTGATAAGTTTGACCCAAAAGAGTATAGCTATTTTTCAGTAAACGATGATTTTATTTACACTTCAAGTGAGTCCCAAATTTTTAAATTCAGAAAACACGATTTTAAAATTTTAGAAGTTTATTCTGAGCAAAATAAGCTCCCCATTGATAAAATTGTTTGTTTCATTTTTACCGAAGATAGCTCTCTGTTTGTAGGTTTCGAGGAAAAAGGAGTGTATGTTAAAACAAATGGAGATCAATTTTTTAAAAAAATAGAGCTTTCTAGCGACCGTCTTAGTGAAAATGTTACTTGCATTAAGGAAATAGCTGATAAAATTTGGATTGGTACTTTAAACGGTGTTTTTAAATTAGATAAGATTACTTATGGAATTAGTTCATACAATTTATATAGTGGATTGTCTCATAATAATGTGGGGAATGTCTTTAATGTTGAGGATTCAATATATGTGGGTACTAAAAGTGCCTTTTTAACAAAGTTTGTTGATAATCAAATTGAAGACATTCAACTTTCAAAGAACTTAAACCTGGTTAACATTAACATGATAGATGCTAATTATAAGGGTGAATTGTGGCTTTCATCCTATGACAATGGTATTTTTCATATTAGATCTGATACTATTATTCAGTATACTGTTAATGATGGTTTGTTTTCTAATTATTGCTATGGTATAGTGGTCGATTCAAAAAATAATACTTGGGTTTCTCATAATGGAGGAGTAAGTAGATTTAATACTCAATACAATAGCTTCGAGGTTTACGATGATAAAAATGGACTTAATGTAAAGTTTTTAAAATCTGCAATATGTGATTGGGGAAATGAGTTGTGGTTTGGTACAGATAATGGGATAATAAAATATGACTCTAAAGAAGAGTTTAAGAATTTAATTCCTCCAATAACAACTATAAATAGTATAGTAATTAATGATAGTGTATTTGAAATTACAGATAATATTTCTTTGCCATATGGTCAGTACGAAGTTGTTATAGAAAACAAAGGCCTCAGTTTAAGGAAATCCAAAGAAGTTACTTATAGCTATTTTCTTGAGGGTTATGAGCAAGATTGGTCTGCAAGTTTAAATTCTAATCTTGTTAAATATCCTAAGTTGTCAGATGGTGATTATGTATACTATGTGAAATCTTACAATTCTGATGGTGTTGAAGGGAATTTGGTACAGTTTAATCTACAAATTAGGCCCCCATTTTGGAAGAAAGCATGGTTTTTTGTTATTGTAATCATTTTATCTTTTTTGATTGTTGCTGTTGTTATTAAGATTCGGGAAAGTAATCTTATTAAAATTCAGAAAACTCTTGAGTTTGAATTGGATTTGAGAACCAAAGAAGTTGTTAGTCAGAAGGAAAGAATAGAGCTCATAAATAAGGATTTGACAGATAGTATTAATTACGCAAAAAGAATTCAAATTCAGTTATTACCAGAGAAAGAAGATTTTTTATCAATTTTCCCTAAAAGCTTTGTAATGTATAAGCCTAAAGATATTGTTAGTGGAGATTTTTATTGGATTAAGGATTTAGGAGATCAGGTAATTATTGTTTGTGCAGATTGTACAGGGCACGGAGTTCCTGGCGGATTTGTGAGTATGATAGGTTCCATATTAATACATGAATCAATTGTTTTTCATAAGCAAAGAGATCCGGCTACTATTTTAAAAGAAATTGACATTAATATTAAAACTGTTTTGCATCAAAAAGATGATTACGAGTCTAATAAAGATGGTATGGATTTAGCAATTTTGAATTTAAATAAAAAAACAGGATTAATGAAGTTTGCAGGGGCTATTAGACCTTGTTATATTTTTAGAAATAAAAAGTTAAACTTACTTAAAGGGAGCCGGTTTTCAATTGGTGGTTTCTCTCTTTCCGATAAAATTTTTGAAACACAGGATTTTCAATTGGAAAAAGGCGATATGATTTATTTGTTTTCTGATGGTTTTCCTGATCAATTTGGGGGAGGTGATAATAAGAAATTTAAGATGTCAGGGTTTCACCATATAATGGAAAGTATTGTTCAATTTCCTATGGATCAACAATATAAGATGTATAGTGAGGCTTTGAATCAATGGATGGGAGACAATACTCAAATGGATGATATTCTCCTTATGGCTTTTGAATATGATTGATTTGATCTAATGACCATGCTTGTGCTTTTTCATTGAAAAACGGTTTTACTGAAGACCAAATACTCTTGAAAATGTCCGAGTTTCTATAGTCTTCAATTGAATTTAAGCTTTCCCATTTACTGTATGTGAAAAAAATTGATTCGTTTCTTTTTTCTTGTAATAAATTAACGTCAATACATCCTTTAAAACCAAGAATCTTATTCTTGTTAAGATTGAATATGTCTTTGAAATTTTTAATTTCAGATGGTTTAATGTTAAGCTTAACTATTCGAATTATCATCTTGTTTAAATTCTATGGTAATTGTATCGTTAATTTTTAATCCAAACAATTGATTTGCTCCTCCTCCAGAACCAATTACCCCTTTATTTATGGCAATCTCTAAAAACCCACTGCTGCTAAATAATGCAACCCTTTCTCCTTCAGGAACATCACCATATGCTTTGTGAATTTTATTAATTGAATAACCAGATCGGGTTAAGAATATTTTAAAACTTTTGTTTTTACCAACTTCATTAAATAATTCTTTAGTGACATTGGTAATTACGTTACCGTATGTGTCTATATAATTTACGGTTCCTTTAATACTATTGTTATCTTCTATGGCTCGAAAAAGCTCTTTTTTGTTGAAGGATTCTATGGGGTTTCCAATTAAGGCTGGAAGACCTCCTCTTGCAATGTGACATGCAACTTTAACAAAAATATTTTTTGTAGGAAAAGAATGAGATTCTAAATCTTCATCAAAATTAATAGACCAAATCCCATCTGGATTCTTGTTGAATAAAAGAGAAAAAATACCATTATCAGAACCAATAAAAAACTGACCGTAATTCTCTACTATAAGGTGTCCGTTAATTTTATCTGGCTCAGGATTAATTCCAATAATGTGAATAGTTCCTTTAGGGAAGTCATGAAAACAATTTTTAATAACAAAAGAAGCATGTGAGATGTCAAAAGGTCGAATTACATGACTTATATCGACTATATTAGCATTAGGAAGTTCCTTTAGAATATTTCCTTTTATTGAAGCAACATAGAAGTCGCTTAGGCCCATGTCAGTAGTGAGTGTAATTATCATTTAAATTGGATAATTATATGTTCCTATATTTTTTAAATTTGCAATTCAAAAGTAACTAATTTATTACCAATAAACATTATCAATGAACAAGGATAATATAATTGATATAAGTAATGTAGATCAAACTGAGCTTTTAGGTGTTCGAGAGAATAAACTTAAGCTTATGCGTTCATTTTTTCCGAAATTAAAAATTGTAGTTAGAGGTGGGATGGTGAAATTGATAGGAGATGATGAAACAATTTCAGCTTTTAAAGATTGTTTTAATTTATTGTTAATTCATTTAGAAAGATACAATAGCCTTTCAATTAATGACATTGAGAGCTTGTTTAGTGAAAAAGGTGAACAGATAATCGATTCTAACCAACCAGATCATGTTCTTGTATATGGGAATAAAGGGATTGTTGTTAAGGCTAGAACACATAATCAGAGGAAATTAGTTTCTTCTAATGAGAAGAATGATTTGTTATTTGCAATAGGTCCTGCTGGAACAGGAAAAACATATACAGCTGTTGCTTTGGCTGTTAGAGCATTAAAGGCAAGAAAAGTTAAAAAAATAATTTTAACTAGACCTGCTGTTGAAGCAGGTGAGAATTTGGGGTTTTTACCTGGAGATTTAAAAGAAAAGTTAGACCCGTACTTACAACCATTATACGATGCGCTTCAAGATATGATTAAATCAGAGAAACTAGCTGAGTTTTTAGAAACAGGGATAATACAGATTGCTCCGTTGGGTTTTATGAGGGGGAGGACTTTAGATAATGCTTTTGTGATTTTAGATGAAGGTCAAAATACTACCGAAAGTCAAATGAAAATGTTTTTAACTAGAATGGGGCAGTCGGCAAAATTTATAATAACAGGAGATATAACTCAAGTTGATTTACCAAAAAATCAAAAAAGTGGATTAAAACGAGCAATTCAAGTTTTGGATGATACAGTAGGAATTGGAGTTGTGTTTTTGGATGAAAATGACGTAATTCGCCATCCACTAGTAAAAAAGATAATTAAAGCCTTTAAAGAATAAATATTTATGAAAGCAATTACAGAAACAGCATTTAAATTTCCTAACCAAATAAATCATTATAAAGGAAAAGTAAGAGATGTTTACAACATCAACAATAAGCAATTAGTAATGGTTGTAAGTGACAGAATATCAGCATTTGACGTTGTTTTACCTAAAGGTATACCTTACAAAGGGCAGGTCTTGAATCAATTGGCGGATAGATTTTTAAAAGCCACTGAAGATATCGTTCCAAATTGGAGTTTAGCATCTCCAGATCCAAATGTAACTATTGGTCATTATTGTGAACCTTTTAAGGTGGAAATGGTTATAAGGGGATATTTAACAGGTCATGCATGGCGAACATATAAATCTGGCGAAAGAATGCTTTGTGGTGTTCAAATGCCTGATGGTATGAAAGAACATCAAAAATTTCCTGAACCCATTATTACCCCATCTACAAAAGAAGATGAAGGGCATGATGAAGATATTTCAAGAGAAGAAATAATCAGTCAAGGGTTGGTTAGCGAAGAAGAATACTTAAAATTGGAAGATTATACTCGTAGAATTTTCCAAAGAGGAACAGAAATGGCTAAAGATAGAGGTTTGATCTTGGTTGATACTAAATATGAATTTGGTAAAAAGGACGGAAAGATTTATCTAATTGATGAAATTCATACACCAGACTCTAGTAGGTATTTTTATCAAGAAGGTTACCAAGAAAGATTAGACAATGATGAAAACCAGAAGCAATTAAGTAAAGAGTTTGTGAGAGAATGGTTAATGGAAAATGGTTTTCAAGGAAAAGAAGGACAATCTATTCCAGAAATGAATGAGGAATTTGTCGAATCAGTTTCTAATAGATATATCGAACTATTTGAAAACGTTTCTGGTGAAAAGTTTGTTAAAGCTGAAAATGTAGATTCAGTAGAAAGAATTGAAAAGAATGTATTAAACTATTTAGGATAAATTTATTTTGGGTCATTTAGTTTTAAATTATGGCCCATTTTATCTTTTTTAGTTTTTAAATACTTTTGGTTGTGTATGTTACAATCTACTTCAATAGGAACTATTTCAGTTATTTCTAAACCATAGCCAATAAGACCTGTTCTTTTTTTAGGATTATTACTTAGAAGTTTCATTTTTTTAATTCCAGTAGATCTCAATATTTGTGCACCAACCCCGTAATCTCTTGCATCTCCTTTGAATCCTAGCTTTAAGTTTGCATCTAAAGTATCGTACCCTTCTTCTTGAAGCTTGTACGCTTTTAGCTTATTAATTAGTCCAATTCCTCTTCCTTCTTGGTTCATGTATATTATTACACCTTTACCTTGCTGCTCAATCATTTTCATGGCAGCAGAAAGCTGATCACCACAATCGCACCTAAGAGAGCCAATAATATCTCCTGTAAAGCACGAAGAGTGAACCCTGACAAGAACACATTCATCTTTGTCCCATTCCCCTTTAATCAATGCTAAATGTTCTTCTCCAGTTGTTGTTTGTTTAAATGCTTTTAATCTAAAATCGCCATATTTTGTTGGCATGTTAACTTCTACTAATTCTTCAATTAGTGTTTCATGTTTCATTCTATAAGCAATTAAATCTTCAATTGTTATAATGCTTAGGTTGAATTTAGATGCTATTTCAATTAACTGAGGAAGCCTAGCCATAGAACCATCTTCATTCATTATTTCTACAATTAATCCTGCAGGTTCAAAACCAGAAAGTCTACTTAAATCAACTGCAGCTTCAGTGTGTCCAGCTCTTCTTAAAACACCACCTTTTTTTGCTCTTAAAGGAAATATATGTCCTGGTTTACCTAAATCTTTTGGTTTTGTATTTGGATCTATCAGTGCCTGTACTGTTTTCGCCCTGTCAGTAGCAGAGATTCCTGTTGAACATCCCTTACCAATTAGATCAATTGATACTGTGAATGGTGTGTCAAAATGAGAATTATTTGAATCTACCATCATCTCAAGACCCAGTTCATCACATCTTTCTTCAATAAGAGGGGTACAAATCAGCCCTCTTCCATGTGTAGCCATGAAATTGATTAATTCTGGCGTAGCATTTTTAGCAGCAGTAATAAAATCACCCTCATTTTCCCTATCCTCATCGTCAACAACAATTACTATTTTGCCATTTTTAATGTCATCAAGTGCCTCTTCAATGGTGTTCATTTTGTAATCCATGTTCAATATTCTTTAAGTATCTGGTGTAAAATTATAACAAATTAATCACAATGTATTTTGTTGACTAAACATTAATTCTTGTAATTCTTTAGAAGTTGTTTCCCAATTAAAAGTTCCATTAATGTATTTTCTTCCTTCCTTTCCAATTTTTAACCTTAATTGTTCATCAATTAGTAAGTTTGAAATGTGCTCAATGTATTCATCTGGGTTCTTTCCAATTAAAATTTGATGTCCATGCTTAGCTTTTAAAGCTTGATTAGCAAGCTCTGATGTAATGCATGGAATATTCAGTGCCATAGCTTCTAATAATTTATTTTGCAATCCGGTTCCTATTCTCATTGGAGCTAAGAAAATTTTTGCTGATAAATAAGACTCTCTAATGTCATTGGTCCATCCAACGATGTCTAAATTTGTGTTTTTAAGTTTTAAAAGTTGATTTGCGGGGTTTGCACCATTAATTAAAATTTTAATCTCTGAATTTATTTTAATTAACTTAGGAAGAAGTTCATTAGCTATAAATAACGCTGCATCTACATTGGGAGCATAGCTTAAATTTCCAATAAAAACTAAATCGTATTTTTTTTCAATTTCTTTTGGTTCGAAAAAATCATAATCAATGCCATTGGTAATTATTTTTATTGTCTCTTTTTTCTCATGAAAAATAAATGATCTGTCGTTTTCAGAAATAATACAATGATGATCAAAATATTCAAAAGCTAGATTTTCATATTTAACTAATCTTATGGCTTCAATTTTTAATAGTTGTTTCATCCAACCACCATTCTCAATTCTCCGCTCTATACCTTTGGAAAAAGCATCCATGTAGTCCAAAGTTTTGGAGTAGTGGTGTTCGTGTTGAACATATGGAACACACCTAATAAGCTGACAGAAAATGTGATCGGGAGTAATTTTATTTATTAGTTTTTTAATCTTTTGGTGAATGGCTCTTTGATAAAAATATTTAATCTGAAATGGTTTATTACTGAAAAAACCAAAAAAAAGATTTATATAAATCTTCCATTTTTTTAATTTAAACACATTTACCGAAAGGCAGTATTTTTCTAATTCTTTTATTTGCTTGTTGGTTACATTTTTATCAGAAATGGAAATTAGATGAACTTCATTAAGCTTGCTTAATTGTTTTATATGATGAAATGCTCTTAGTTTATCGCCTTTATCTAAAGGAAATGGAAATCTTGAAGTCAGTACTATAATTCGCATGTTATACTGATTTGTAAAATTCTAATAAGTTAGAATTTATGATTTTATTGTTGTAATAATCACTAACAAACTCTCTTGCATTATTTCCAATAACATTAATCATTTCAGGATTTTCAATTAGCATATTTATTACTTGCTTGAACTCTTGTAAAGTATTAGCAATAAGTATGTTCTCACCGTCTTTATAGTTAATTCCTTCAGCACCTATTTTAGTTGATATAATGGTTTTCCCCAGAGCCATTCCTTCAATGATTTTAACACGCATGCCACCAGCAGATAAAAGAGGAACAATCATTACATCATTTTGATTCATGAAATCATTAGCTGAATCTACTTCTCCATGATTAATAATTTGTTTATTATCTTTTTCTAGTATCCAATTTGGCATTTTTCTTCCTGCTAAATGTAAACTAATGTTATTATTTGCTAAAGAAGGCCAAATTTCTTCAAACAACCATGTAACAGCTTCTAAATTGGGTTTCCAGTCCATAGAACCTATATGAAAAAAACGAATATCATCATTGTTAATTATCTTTTTAACAAAGTCATAGTTTTTAATATCTATACCAAATGGTATTGTTGAAATTGGCTTTTTGCAGCCTAGGTTTTCATATTTAACTCTGTCTTGAATACTTATAGCTGCTATGCCATCTATAGCGTTTAAAACATTCGTTTCATACTCTTTTAGCTGTTTAGAAAGAATGTTTAGGTAAATTTTCTTAGCTGGATTTACTGTTTTTCTAGCCAATCTTTCCCATATCATATATTCTAAATTATGAGATCTTAAAATAATTTTAGAATTAGAAAATTTTCTTAGCGTATGAATATAAGGAGTCATAAATAAACTCTCTAAATGAATTACATCAAACTCATTTTCTTTTAATGTTTTAATAAGAAGGGTGTCAAAATCAGGAGAAAAAAACCTGGATATGTTGTATGAATCTGAAGTTACTAGGTTTGAAAAAGCATCAACTATGTTTAGTTTAGTATCTACAAAAACGCCTTCAATAGCTGTTCTTTGTATATAATTCTTTGATAGTTTATTTGGGTTGAAAGGGTGTTTAATTGTACTTATGGTTAGTATCTTGACCTTACATTTGTTTTTCAATAATCCTTCTGTTGTGTTGTTCATAGAAATACAACCTCCATCAATAGAGGGTTGCGGTGGTTTATGACACAGTTGAAGAATTTTCATTTGTTTTTCTTTTTTGCGAAAATAGAATTAAAAAACTTTAGGTAGAATTCAAAGTCAAACAATCTTGAATCTTGATTAGATTTATAGAAAATAAAAATGGTTATTGGTGTAATTATAAAGGCGCTTAACCACATACCTGTTATGGGTTGTAAACTTCCATTTTCAGCCATTTCTTCTCCAGAACGAGTAAGAATGAAATAGAGTAAGAAAAATAATATTGCAATTAGTACAGGCCACCCTAAACCACCTTTTTTTACAATTGCTCCAAGTGGTGCTCCAAGGAAAAAAAGCATCAATACAGCATAAGAAAGAGTGAATTTTCTGTTCCATTCTATACTCATGTCTGTTAAATAATTTTGGGTTGATTTATCTTTTTGGATTTCAATTTTAATATGATTTAAAATTTGATCTGTTCTTCTAATGGCTTTTTTAATGTCTTTTTCAAGCTCTTTATCTGATTTACTTATTAAAAAAATAGAAGAACTATCTGTTTTAATTGGGTTTATTTTTTTTGAAGTGCTGTCTTGTAGTCTAAAAGGACTAAATGAGTTTTTCACATAGGTGTCTAAACTTTCTTTTCTTAAAAAGATTTCTTTCTCTACGGAATCGTTTAAGACTATGATTTGGTTAATAGAAAGTAAGTATTGTTCTTTTTGGTATGCATCTTCATTCGATCTTTCAAATTCAAAAGAGTTTAAGTTGAAATTTAAAGAGGCAGAATCAAAATAGTAACGCATAAACGGTAACTTTGATTTATCCATTTTAGAGGGATTCCATTCTTGTATTATTACACCATTTCTTAGCTCTAGTTGTAATTTAGATTTTTTTGCAGAATTTATAATTTTCCCACTTTTAGCCCTAATTATTCTTTTGTAATCTCTAGGGTCTTTTTTGTACGACCAAGCACCAATAGTTTGCTTTTTCATGTCTGAGTGATCGTAAATTAAGATGTCTTTAAAGGTGTCTCCTTTTTTATCTTTTTCTTTAACTCTTATTGAAAAATTATCAGATTTAAAAAAAACTCCTGGTTGAAGAGCCAATGAAACTTTCGTGTTTTGAATGTCAGAAATTAAAACCCGCATCTTAAAATTTGCCATTGGCCACAAATTGTTAGAGAAATAGAATGCGAAAACAGAAATAAATAAAACTAAAACGGTTAAGGGTTTCATTATTTTAAACAAAGAAAGACCACTCGATTTCATGGCTACTAATTCGTTGTGTTCACCTAAGCTTCCAAAAGTCATGATAGATGCCATTAGAATAGAAAGGGGGAGAGCTACTGGAACCCAATTAGCAGAGGCGTAAATCATTAATTCTAAAATGATGTACCATTCTAGACCTTTTCCCATTAAATCATCAACATACAACCACAAAAATTGCATATCTAGAATAAGCATCCAAATAATAAAATTTAAGATAAATGGACCAAAGAATGATTTAATGACTACCCAGCCTAGCTTTTTCAATACGTTCTTTTAAGGTGATAACGAAAGATAGGGGATAATTGTTATCCGCCAATAGCCTGCTTTAGTTTGCTAATACTGTTATCCCACATTAAAGTAATTTCTTCAACTTCATCATCTTCAGCAAAATCGGTAACTAAAAGTGCAACATCCTTGGTAAGGTCATCAATTTTAATGGCCATTTGAAAGTAGTAATCTTCACCCTCATCGTCTTCCCATTGAAAACGAATAGAATCTTTTTTAGATTTCATAAGTTTTGCACTCTCTTCGCTTTGGTCCCAAAAGAAAGTAAAGGTGTCATCTTTGATGTTAACATCGTTCGCGAACCACTCAGATAAACCGCTTGGAGTGCTTAAGCAAGTAAATAATATATTAGGAGAAGTATTAATTATGTACTCCAATTCTACTTTAATTTTTTGCATTGTATTCATTGTTCAAGTATCTTTTGAAAAACTCAAAAAGTGAATATAGAAAAAAAATGAAGCCACAAAAATATATTTCAATAAAAAGTTATATAAAGTTCAATTTATTAGATTAAAAATTTAGGAAAAACAAAACTGAATTATATATATTTGCGCCCTTAATGTTTAGGCGCGGTAGCTCAGTTGGTTAGAGCGCAGGATTCATAACCCTGAGGTCGGGAGTTCAAATCTCCCTCGCGCCACAAAGCTCAAACTAGAAAGTTTGGGCTTTTTTCTTTTAGGACTGGTCGGACTTGTTCGGGTAGGTCATTAGAGGAAAAACCCACATCGCAACGCGATGAGCTTTGTGAACTCCCCCTAAATATTCACTGAGCGTAGCGAAGTAAATCTCGTAATAAAAATTCATAATTAAAATTCATGAATATGTTCTTGCGCTAGGAATTGCGGTAGGTCTTGCGCTAGAAATTTTTACTATTCCATAAATTGAATGTGTATTTAATTTTCTAAAATTTGTTGTAGATTATTATAAAAAACTTCTTGCTTTGTAATTTTATTTTGCAATTTAATTAAGATGTTTTCTTTGTTAATTTTAATAAACTTATTATTTAAATTTTTTAATTCAAATTCTAAAACATAGTAGGTATTTACTTTTTTCATATTTGAATTCAGTCTATTGTGAAACTTGAATTTTGCAAGCAATTCAGAAATATCTTTTTTATCAAATAAGTAAGATTTTGATAATAATTCAGTTAATTCTTTGGAATAATTATTTTCTTCATAAATCCTAAGGTTAATTTCTTTGAAATCCTTAATGTCTATAAAATTGAAGTTTGTAAAAGATATTGGGCTGAATGAATTTGGGTTTAATTTTAATTGAAAACCTGATTTAGTGTTCTTGAATATGATTTCTGGATTGCTAGTTGACAAATATGTTTCAATTTTTTTTAAATTTTTTAGAACAGGGGGTGAGGTGCTTAAACCAACTAAATATTTTATTTTACTTGAATAATAAAGTGACTCATGAAATTTCCGAATACTATCTAATGACTTTTTTAATGAGTCTAAATTTATAGTTGAAATATAACGATAAAGAATTTCATATTTTCTAATTCTAATAATGTCGTTCCTGTTAATTAATTTTAATAGCTTGTAATACTTTCCAATGGAATCAATTTTATCTGAATTTTTAATTTCTCTAAACTCACAATCTCGATGAATTATAGGGTAAAATTTATTGTTGGTTAAACTTAAAGGTGCTATTAAATTACACTTTTCAAAACCATCATCTGATCCAGATATTGTTTTCATCGCTAGAACATTTGCAATGTAATCTATATCAAAAAAAGAGTCAATTTCTTCATGTTTATGATTTAGAATTTTACTATTTAGCTGATCAAACTTTTTTTTAGTTAATTCTTTTTGTTCAAAAGATAAATAATCATATTTACCACCTTCTAATTCATTGTTAATTTCATTTTGTAGTGAGTCGTAATTGTCATCAAAAAATAAAAGTGATTTATTGTTATTCTTTCGAAGAGATATCAAATTTAAATTTGAAATTTCATTAAGATATGTTTTATTTATTCTGTATTCAAAGAAATAAAGTTTATGTTTTTTATTATTTATTTTGACTTTAACAAGATCATTTTTTTGATTAAGCAGATTTAAATCTTTTGCAATAGCTGAATATGCTGGGTAATTAAATTCTTTTACTCTCCAATAGATTATTAAATTGAATCTATTTGCTCCTCTTATTAATAAATTATTTTTTAATTTGATACTTAAAGAAATGTGTTCTCTTTCTTTGTGATTAGATGGTGTTTTCCCATGACTTTTTATTAGTATTTGAAAAGTTTCTCCTTTAAATTCAAGGGTAGCATTTTGCCAAGTATTGTTTTTTTTGTACTGTTTTAACCATTTAAAATAACTTTTAGTATGGTTTTGTTCAAGTTCATAGTTCTTATATAGTTCTTCAAAATGTTTTGTTAGATCTTCATTTAACATCAATTTTATTTCAGGGATGTCAAGTGCTTTGATTTCATGGTTTATTTCTTTTCTTAAGGGAGATGTTATCGTTATAAACATTTGTCTATTGAGTAGACATGTAAACAATGAGATTACCACAACAAACAAGATTATTTTTTTCTTCTTTTTCACAGCTATTCAATTTATATTTATTGAATAATTCACAATTTAGCTTTAAACAATATAAAATGAAAACTCTTCAATGGATATTAATTGCTCTATTTTTAATATTGTTGGTTTCTGTTTCTCATTTTGTATATACTCGAATAACTTTTTATCAAAGTTATGATATGAAGTTAGATGATGTCCTTGCTTTTACAGAAAAAGCATCTTTTACTGTTGGAGAACCTATTGAACTGAAAATTCATTCTAAAGATGATTGTTTTGGTCAGTTGTTCAAAATTGATGACTCTTTAACATTGATATTAGATTCAATTAATTTCGAAAAATTTAATCAATCTAACAATTATAATCCTATTGTAGGATTTGCTTGGAGAACTAATCTTGTTATTAATTCAGACTCTCTAAACTCTGGGTATTATTATTTTAAAGTCTTTAAAAAAAATAACCCTAACAATTTCTATTGTCATCCAATTATAATATCTCCAAAAAAAGCAAAATCAATTTCTATTATAGCAAGTACTAATACTTGGCAAGCATATAATAATTATGGTGGTAAAAGTAATTATGTAGATAATGTTTCACCATTATATTTTCAGAAAATCATTCCATTTTTTCCTAAATTAAAACCTATAACTTATTGTTCAAATCAAAGGCCTTATTCGTTTATGATTAATGAGACTGGTTATTTAGATGAAAATAGATCTAAATTATTTTGTCAATCTGGAAAGATTACAGAAATAGATACTTTTGGGAATCACAATAATCCAATTTTGTCATACGATACTATTCCAAATTACATCCAACATTTTATGGGGGAGCAATATTTAGTGAAATTCCTTGAGGAAAAATCTATTTCTTATGGTGTTTATTCAGATATAGATTTTGCATATAATGCAGATATTTATAATTCTGATTTAATTATTTTTCATATGCACTCTGAGTATTGGTCTCAGGAAATGATTGGTAAACTGCAAACATATTGTTCCAATGGTGGTCATGTTGTTTTTGCATCAGGAAATAACATTTATCGAGAAGTTGAGTTTTATGAAAAAGGAATAAAGGTTTATGATGAAATTGACCCAAATTTAACTCGATCTATGATAGGGACATACTATTCTGATGTTACGTACCCAAAAAGTTCATCTTTTAAGGTTGATTTAAATGATCACTGGGTTTTTGAAGGTTGTAATCTGATCTATGGAGATACCATATTTACTGAAGGATCTGGATGGGAAACAGATAAAATTGGTAATAATTCGAATGGGTTTCAAGTTCTTGCTACAGGCCTAAATAGTGTTGGTCCCGCTCAGATGGTTATTAAAGAGTTCAATACAGGTGGATGGATTTTTAATGCTTCATCAATGACATTTACACAGTCAATCTATAAGAAAGATAGTAGTACATGTTTTAAGGTTCTATTGAATTTAATTGAAGATGCAACTACTAATGGGCCAAATTAATTTCAAATATCATTTTACTTGATCATTCAAAAGTTAAAATAAAATTTCTAGTAAAGTTCCTTTTTAGTAGAGTTTTATTACACTACTAAACAATCGTCTATAGAAAAATCATTACGCTTACCATTATTCACATAAACATTAAGCTATGATTTTATATTCACTGAGCCTAGCGAATTAAATCTCCTTCGTACAACCAGGTCAATCACTTGTAAATGAAGGTTTTAAGATTATTCTTAGCACCTTTTTTGTTTTTAGGATGTTCTTGTGCTAGAAATTTTGTTTAATCTGATGCTGTAATATTTAATAAAAAGTCAAACCAAATTGATTATTACAGCCTAACCTTTCCAATTTTCTTTTGTTTTTTTTGGGGATATTAATTTCAATTATATCTCCTGTTTTGCAATGACAAGCAAAACACAATTCTACTTTTGAAGAATCAAATTTAGATGAAATATAATTTGCTGTAATTCCTTCATGTGATAGGTAGTCATAAATTCCTTGATGATACCCCTCAATAGTAAACGTATCTAGATTAATGTGTTCGTCCCAAGGGTTAGAACAACCTGTTTGATCCCAATGCATCGATACTGCTTCGTTTTTGTTGCAGGAAGAAATTAAGAAGGTAATAGAAATTAATGGTATAAATAATTTTGATATTTTCATTTAATAATAACGTTTATTGTGATAATTTATTATCATAAATTTTATAAAGAAAAAACAAATTAGATAAAATTTTAAAATAGGTGCTTTTTTGGGATTATTATTTTGCTATGTCTTGCTTTAGGAGTTTGTTAATAATGAAATATTTCTATCAAATTTTCATGGATTATTTTTAATAAATAATAATGTAAAATGTTCCTTTTTAGTATTGACGCATTACAATACTAAACAAACGCCTATAGAAAAATCATTACGCTTACCATTATTCACATAAACATTAAGCTATGATTTTATATTCTAAAAAATGGATTGTTTTTTCAATTTCTCTTCTTCTTATTTGTCTTTTTTGCTCCTTTATTTCCTACTTAGATTCAAATAAGAGATATGAGTTTTTTGGTGTTGCCTTTGGCACCGAAAATGTGCCCAGCACAAATGTGATGTTGGAAAAAGAATTCCTAAAAATTTTAAATAAAGCACGTAAAGATTCTCTTTTAGAACCAGTTATGATAGATAAGGATCTTTCAAGAGCTGCAAGGTATCATTCTTATGATCAGGCAACACAAAATTACATTGGCCACGATACATATGATAGAAACCCAGAAACAGATAGTTTGGAATTTATATGTGATGAACATGCTAGAACTGAAAAATTTCTAATTTATGAGTCTAAAGACAAGGTCTGGAGAGTTTCTGGAGGTGTGTATGAGAATTGTGCTTACGGACCATCTACAGCAATGAAAGCGTTTATTTCTTGGTTTAATTCACCAGGACATTGCAAAAACATGTTTAATCCAGACCATAGGTTGGTGGGGATTGGTTACATCCATATTCCAGGATCCAAAAATGCACATTGCTGGACAACAGACTTTAGTAGATAAATAAAAAATGTTCCTTTTTTTTATTTTGTAATTATAAATATAGAAACCTTAAATAACAGAACTATAGATAAATATTTACTCTTAATCATTTAATACTTTAAAATATGAATGCTTCTAGTGTATATAAATCAATTGTCACCACTTTTTTTCTTTCTATTTCTTTAATCTATAATGCCGGTCAGCCTGTTTTATACAAAATGGGTAAGTACTATTTTAAGAAAAATAAATACGATTTATCGCTATGGTTTATGAATCAATCGAGAAACAAAATCTCTAGAGAAATTAGAGCAGAGTATTACGATATACTTTTTGAAATTTACCTTAAAAAACAAAAAAATACAATTAAAGAATCGGCATCTAATCTCTCCTATGCCAATAGATATTTAAAAAGAGCCTATAAATACAAAAGATACTCAGATTTGGAGTATAACCAGAAAGCTAAAGAGCTGTACGATTCTAGCTTGTGTAATATGATTTCTTTAATTAATAGAGGTTCAAAAAGCAGATCTGCAGCAAAGTATTTTGAAGCATCTAACAATGAACTCAGTCAATTTTTATTGGCGGCATATAATTTAGAAATTAACGATTACAAAAGTGAATATATTGGTTTATATAGCTACACGTTAAAAAAATTAATTAGTGCCCACAATAACAAGAGTTTAGTTCTATCTGAAAATAACAGACATAAATTAGATAAACTCTTCGAAAAACAATTTATGAGATTATTTAAGTCTAATAATTATGCTGTTCTTAAGAATTACATGCACGGAGAACTAGCCACAAATTCTTTTAAAAAAAACATATACGCTCAATCTCTTTCTTTCCAAAAATCACTTTCAGATACTCTTTCAAAAGTATCTTCAATTGAGCTTAGTTTAGCTAGAGACTTTTACGATAAAATAAATGTTATTGACCCTTCACTTGTAAAAGAGAGCCATGCGAAAAATGCATTTATTCACTATCACTATGCTAACATGTACAAATCTAATGACTTAGGTGCTAAATTTAAACAACAAATATCTACTAATGGAATGCCGTTTAATGGAGATTCTATTGAGTTGGTAGTGCCATACGGAGATTACTATAAAAAGAAAGTATTTGCTTTCAAAGACAATCTATGGGCAGATTTGTTTTTATCCCGTTCTTTGGATGCTTTAGAAGAAGGAAATATTAAAGACCTTAAGAGAGAAATGAAAAATTGGAATACCATTTTAAATTACGACTCTTCTTTTTATAAAGATCAAATTAAAGGAATTTGCTTTGATAATTTCGAAGCCATATGTGATGTTATTCCTGAGCTTGTTTCTAATGATTCTTGGGATGCTTACTATACAGAAGATTTCAATAATTTTATTAAGCTTGTTGATGAAATCTATGAAGAAAAAATAAGTATAGATGTGCGGTCTAATAACTATGAGACTGCAGTAAATAGATTGTTAAAAGTATCTTATTTAAATCCTCATAAAAAAAGAGCCCATCATTCGCTGTGGTTTATTCCATGTTTTAAAAAGCTGTTAGACAGTAACAAGACCAAAAGTATGTGTAATGAAATGGTGCTGGCAAATCATCTTTACTCAGAAAATAAAAAATTGATGGAGCTAAGAAAGCAATACCTCATTAAGGATTATGTCTTCTCTCACCAATCTAGCTCTTTAACTGTCGAGGATGTGAATTGGTCAGGAGACTTAAAACATTGTAATGCTGGTTCACTTTCAGAAAAATATTATGATAATATGTTGGAGCGAATTAAATTCTTTAGAAGAATGACAGGTATTTCTGATGATGTGACTTTTAAGCAAGAGTACAACCAGCAAGCTCAAGCTGCTGCATTAATTATGAATGCCAATAGTTTATTGGATCATCACCCTAAAAAAAACTACAGCTGTTATTCTGAGAGTGGCTATAAAGGGGCTTCTCATGGAAATTTGTATGCTGGAAGATGGAGTGCAGATTGTATTGATGGTTATATAGCAGACGCTGGTGTTTCTGGAGTGGGGCACAGAAGGTGGATAATAAACCCTTTTAATACTCATTTTGGAACAGGTTCTACTTGTAGTGAATCAGAATATGGTTTCACAGATGGTTACAATTGTTTGGTTGTAATTACAGATGAGAATGATTATAAATCAGAGAATTTTTATAAGGAATTTCCAATTACTTGGCCAATGCAGGGATATTTTCCTAAAGAATTTTTATATAATTATCCTTGGTCATTTTCACTTGTTGGTGCAGATTTTTCTAAAGTTAAAATCTTGGTAAAACAAGATGGAGTAAATAAAAAAGTTAAAAAAGAAACATTAAAATTAGGATATGCTCAAAATACAATAAGCTGGAACATTAATTCGGAATTGAATTTAGAAAAGCCAATAAAAGTTATTCTTTTAGATGTTTATAAAGAAAACGGAGAAAGAGTAAATTTTGAATACGATGTTCTTCCTTTTTCAATTCAAAAAGAAAATGAATACACTAATAATTAATTATAAATCAATAAAATAAACAACTATGAAACAGACGAGCGCACTTATTTTTTCAATAGCATTAATTGTAGCAACCATAATTCTATCTTATACTTATTTAAACAGATACCCTAAAGATCATACAGGATATGTGGAGGTGAAAGGCATGGGACAAACCAATTTTGACTCAGATTTAATCGTATGGGAAGGTAAATTTACTAAAGAAAACAGTAATCTTAAAGATGCTTATTCTCAGATAAACAAAGACAAAAGTATTGTTCAAAATTTTTTAGTATCTAAAGGCTTAACCGATGCGGAAATTATTTTTGGTGCCGTTAGAACCAATGAAATTAACAAGACTTTGTATTCCAATGAAGGTAAAATTATAGGGGATGAGTTTTTGGGCTACGAGCTAAGCCAGCAGGTGATGATCGAATCTAACGATGTAGATAAGGTAGAGAAAGTTTCTAGATTAATTACCGAAGTTTTAAATAGTGGTGTACGTTTTTATTCTTTTGAGCCTAGGTATTATTTTAGTGGGCTTTCTAATTTAAAAATAGACCTAATCTCTAAGGCAACAGAAGATGCAAGAATTAGAGCAGAAAAAATTGCCATGAATTCTGGTGCAGAGCTAGGAGATTTAATTAGTGCAGATATGGGAGTGTTGCAAATAGTAGGGCAGAATAGTGGAGAAAGCTATTCTTGGGGAGGCACATTTAATACTTCATCTAGAAAAAAGACTGCATCAATTACAATGGATTTAGAGTATAAAATTGAAAATTAGTTGCTAAAAAGTTTTAATATTTATTAATTTAAATCAAAAATAAATATGCTAAAGCTAATAAAGTCATTATTTGGAGAGCGCGTTAATTATAAAGAGCTTTTAGAAACTGGAGCAGTTGTTATTGATGTTAGAACACCTTCAGAATTTAAAGCAGGGCATTTAAAATCAAGTGAAAATATTCCATTAAATACTCTTGAAATGAAGCTTGAAAAAATTAAGAATAAAGAAGTTATTCTTGTTTGTAAATCTGGAGCAAGAGCGGCAAGAGCAAAGTCAATTTTAAAACAAAACGGTATTGTTGCTCATAATGCTGGTGCTTGGCAAAATTTATGCAGCTTTGAATAAACAATATTGGTCTCACCGTTATATTCAAAATACTACAGCCTGGGATCTAGGAAAGGTGTCTCCACCCATTAAAGCTTTTGTAGATAAGCTAAATAATAAACAACTTAATATTTTAATTCCAGGTTCTGGAAACGGATATGAAGCAGAATATCTATTTTTAAATGGTTATATTAATACTACAGTTGTAGATTTAGCCAAAGAACCTTTACAAAACATAAAAAAACGTATTGCTAATTTCCCAGAAAAACAGTTAATTGAAGCTGATTTTTTTAATCTTTCAATGAATCAAAAATTTGATCTAATAATTGAACAAACATTTTTTTGTGCTATAAATCCAAAACTAAGAGAAGAATATGTTAAGATGTGTTATAGCTTGCTTAACAAAGGTGGAAAAATTGTTGGCTTACTTTTTTATGATATTCCCCTAAAAGAAGATCCACCATATGGAGGGGATAAATCCGAATACTTAAAACTGTTTGAACCTTTTTTTGATATTTTAATTTTTGAAAAATGTAGGAATTCCCATTTCTCTAGAATGGGTAAGGAGTATTGGATCGAATTAACTAAAAGAACTTAAGTGCAGGAAGATTTATAACAAATTGTCCTTTTTTATATGTGAAAATCTTTATGTAAATTTAGAAAATGAGGTGTCTTAGTTTACTCTTTTTAATATTTGTTTTTAGTTCTTTTAAAACTCAAATAAACTCTTCAATTCAGCATGACGGAGTTACTAGAGATTTTGTTTATTATACTCCTTCAAACTGGAATTCTTCGGATCATCTTCCATTGTTAGTTGTAATGCATGGTCTAACTCAAACTGGAAATGGCATTATGAATATTACTGGCTTTAATGACATTGCTGAAGACAATAATTTTATTGTTTGCTATCCAGATGGAATTAACAATTCATTTAATGCAAACATGAACGTTACAGTTTCAACAGCGGACGATCTTGGTTTTATTGAAACTCTCTATACTTATTTTGAAACTAACTTTAACTCAGATCCATTTAAAAGATATTTGTGTGGATTTTCCACAGGAGGGTTTATGTCTCATAAATTAGCTTGTGAGTCTTCTTTTTGTTTTGCGGCAATAGCTACAGTTTCTGGAAACATGAGTGATACAGTTTATAATAACTGTTTTCCTAGTCATCCTACATCTGTTTTACACATACACGGAACATCAGACCCTGTTGTAAGCTATAATGGTGGTGCTTCATCAGGCGTTTCAGTGGACGAAAGCATAGAAAAATGGCGGTCTCATTTAGGGTGTAATTTATCTCCTCAAATAACACCAATGCCAGATAATAATATTTTTGATTTTTCATCCCCTGAAAGACACATTTATTCAGGCTGTTTAAATAGCTCATTAGAATTAATAAAAATTAATGGGGGAGGACACCAATGGCCAGGAATACCAACCCTAATAGGTGGTTTAGGAAACATCAATATGGATTTTTATTCCCCAGAGATTATTTGGGATTTCTTAAACGGTAAGAGCTGTTCAGAAAGCACCCATGTTTCTGAGTCTCAAACGCTGGAAATAAATGTTTTTCCTAACCCTACAAAAAATAGTGTTTCATTTAGATTAGGTGACTATTCTGAACCTTTAAATGTTAAAGTATTTGATTTAAACGGAAGGTTACTTAAATCAGTTAAGGATTCTTCAATCTCCTTAGAAAGTTTTGAAAAAGGCATATATTTAATATCTCTTAGCTATTCCAATAAAACCAAGATG
>JAQWSL010000105.1 GCA_029243225.1 Flavobacteriales bacterium | reverse complement strand
GGAAAGCTTAAAAGCTACATCTCTAGCATGATACCTAGGAGCTGGATCGTACTGCTTAAAAGAAGACTCATGTTCTTCATCTATAACAATTAGTCCTAATCTTTTAAATGGCAAAAAAACTGAAGAACGAGCACCAATAATAACATCGTATTGCTGTAAATTTTCATTAATGACAGATTTCCAAACCTCCACCCTTTCATTTGGGGAAAATCTAGAATGATAAACGCCTATTTTATCTCCAAAATACTTCCTCAATCTTGTAATAAGCTGAGTAGTTAGCGCAATTTCGGGAAGCAAATATAACACCTGATTACCCAAAGCAATTTGGTCTCTAATCAGCTTTACATAAATCTCTGTTTTACCACTTCCAGTAATTCCATGAAGTAAAACAGGTTTAGAGTCTTCAAACCCTTCTACAACTTGCTCATATGCATTTTGTTGAGCTTCAGATAAATTCTTATCTTCTAATTGCTCACCATTATAGTTTCCAAATCGACTTATCTCCAAGGAGGATTCAACTAGAATATTTTTTTTAATCAATCCATTCAGAACTGCTAAACTTGCTCCTGAAGCAGCTAACAAATCTTTCTTATCAATGGAACTATAATTTTCTCCATCTTGAGAAAGCTGAATTAACTTCAGCAATAAATCTTCCTGCTTAGGAGCCCTGCCAATTAATTCAAAAGCAGCAGCTGTTTTATTCGGAGACTGAAAATCTAAAGCAAGAGTTATTAATTTTTTAAGTTTTGGCCTATACAATCGTTTAATCTCCTGCTCTACTTTAATTAAATTCTTACGCAACATTTGATCTACAATAGGATAAACAACCTTTTTGTCTAAAATTTGACCCACATCTTCTAAAGAAAGTAATCCAGCAACTTCTAAAGCATCTAGAATAAGAATTTCCTGATCTAACAGCTGGTCTATATACTCGTTTTCAGAAAAAGTATTACGAACTATCTTTGTTTCACTTGCTAGCTTTAATGAACTTGGAAGAGCTGCTATCATCACCTCTCCAATATGACACATGTAATAACTAGCTATCCAATCCCACAAAGCCAACTGATTAGCTGTAACAATTGGGAATTCATCTAAAATGTATTCAATGTATTTTGTTGGATAAGAAGGAATATTCTCGTGAACTTTGTTAACAATAGCTGTGTAAAGTTTATTTCTTCCGAGAGGAACTATTACTCTTTGACCCACCTTAACCAAATCATTTAACTCAAAAGGAAGCCTGTAAGAATAGTAATTTGGCACTGAAAGAGGCAAAATAACATCTACAAAATATGTTTTACGAATACTGTTCAAAACGTTAAAAAATCAAATTTATAAAGGTAAATCATGAAATTAACTCAAATCAGTAATAACTTTAATAAATAGTTAATAACAATAGGATAATTAAAGGGTGCTAATTTTGGAAGTTATATGCTTTATTATTTCCTTTGGTTAATTATGACCTTAGAATACTACTCATGAAAAAACAACAAATTTACAATTTCACAATTTTAGCTATCTGCTCTTTTTTAATAATAAGTTGCGGACAATCAGCAACAGATTCCAATTTTACTGAAGACAACAACAAAACTACAGAAATAGATTCTTCCAATATCATGATGAACATTGGTGGCTCTATTTTCAGCATCCCATCACCTATTCAAACAACCCTACTCATGTCACAAGTTGGTGCCGAATTTAATGCAAGCATGCTAAATTCTAAAGACAATGCTGACAACTATTCTTCAGACTTTTTAAAGGCACTTAACCTTGGTGTTTACGGATGTGATTTAGGTTACTCGGCAGCATATCAAAACAACGATCTATCTCTTAAATACCTTTCTACAATAAGAAATATTGCCAGCTATATTGATTTAGAAAATGCATTTGATGAAACATTAATCGAAAGATTTAGTAACAATTTTGGCAATAAAGATTCCATGCTTGTTTTGGTTTCCGAGGCTTACAAAGGTGCCGACATCTATCTTAAAGAAAATGAAAAAGACGATGTTGCTGCCCTAGTTGTAGCTGGAGGTTGGATTGAAGCCAATTACCTTTCTTGCATGATTATAAAGGAAAACAGCAACAAACTAATAATAGATCGTTTAATAGAACAAAAAACATCCTTACAAACACTAATAAACATGCTAGAACAATTGGGCTCTGACGATGACTATTGGGATTTAGCCGCAGAGCTAGGAGAACTTTACACACTGTATGAATCGATAGAGTTCAGCTCTGAATATGTACCACCTGTTACCGATTTCGAAAACAAAACAACTACTCTTAAAAGCAAGCGTGAAGCAAACGCAACTTCAGAACAACTGAACGCCATTATTGAGAAACTTTTATTGATTAGAAATGAAATCACCAATTAATATGAATTACTTAGTTAAAAACACAACTCTTCTTTTCGCTCTTCTTTTATCTGGAGCTCTATACAGCCAAACAGAATGTGATCAAATCGATGAAGTAGTAAATGAAATGTTAAATACGCCAATTGACAAAGCGTTTGACAGAACATTTATTTCAGATGGTCAGATCTACAAAGCATTTATAGATGAGGATGAAAAAGCCGAATTTAAACTAACACTCTACGGTGGGTCAACATATAGAATTGCTGGCTCAGCAGGAGATAGTGATAACAGCTTTATTTTTGAAATTTACGACACTGAATTTCCAAGGAATTTATTGTTCTCTAATACAGACTATAACAACTGCGCCTATTGGGACTTTAAAATTGAAAACACAATTGACTGCTATGTAGTTACTGGACTAGATCTTACAAAAAAACTTTCTGGTTGCACTGTAATGATGATTGCTTTTGAAAATTAATTTCTTTAACTTAACTAGCAATTCTAACTGTACTTAATCAATGAGTGAAAGAATTCTTAAAGCCCTAATGCAGCTTTTTGCAATTATTGCGAAAGTTGACATCAATGATGAAACTAACGAAATAACAGCAGATTCTGGCTCAAGAAATGTCGTTAGTCTTTTCTTAAAGCAAGAGCTTAATCAAGAAAGAGTTAAAGAATATTTAACGCTTTTCGATTCTTTCATAGACACGCATCACGGAAAATCTAAAAGAAAAGACGGCAAAAGAAAGCGAACATCAGTTAATTCTGTGAAAATCCTTCGTATTTGCACCCAAATAAATGAAGAGCTTAAACAAAGACAAAAGTTAATTGTACTAATTAGAATTATTGAATTCATTGATTCAGATAATGAAATAAATTCCCAAGAACACGAATTTGCAGCTACTGTTGCTGAAACATTTAACATTAGCAACGAAGAATTCTCTCTCTGCCTTAGCTATGTAACAGCAAATGAAGATACTGCTTTAAGCTCTGCTAATTTATTAGTTGTAGACAACAACAACACAAACAAAGACAAAGAAACCAAGCACATTTATTCTGAAACAATAAAAGGTTTTCTTAGAGTTATTCAAGTGCAATCTGTTAACACCTACTTTGTTCGATACTACGGGAAATATGAAATGTACCTAAACGGGCAATTATTACCTACTAATAGAATTCAAATACTTACTCAAGGGTCATCAATTAGAAGCTCTAGAGTAAATCCTATTTACTACAGCGATATAATTAGTCAGTTTTTAAGCAATGATACTTCCTCAAAGATTATTTTCAATGCGCAAAACATTGAATTCAGATTTAAAAACAACCAGTTAGGATTAAGAGATTTCTCTCTATCTGAAGAATCTGGAAAGCTTATTGGAATAATGGGTGGTTCTGGAGCCGGAAAATCTACACTTCTTAATGTTTTAAACGGAAATTACGCTCCTAGCAGAGGAAATGTTACCATAAATGGAATTGACATTTACGATCAAGCTTCTAAACTCGAGGGTGTAATTGGATTTGTCCCTCAAGATGATTTACTAATTGAGGAGCTTACTGTTTATCAAAATTTATTCTACAATTCTAAATTGTGTTTTGGAAACTACAACGATCAGCAAATCAACGAATTAGTTGATACAATACTCAAATCTATTGGCCTTTACGAAACCAAAGATTTAAAAGTTGGTAGTCCTTTAGAAAAAACAATCTCAGGAGGACAAAGAAAAAGATTAAACATCTCTCTTGAGCTCATAAGAGAGCCGTCTGTTATGTTTGTAGATGAACCAACTTCAGGTCTTTCTTCAAGAGACTCTGAAAACATAATGGATTTATTAAAAATTCTTGCCCTTAAAGGAAAATTAATATTTGTAGTTATTCACCAACCTTCATCAGATATTTTCAAAATGTTTGACAAGCTAATAATTTTAGATGTTGGAGGGTACCCAATTTATAACGGAAATCCAATTGATGCAGTTATCTATTTTAAAAAACTTGTAAATCATGTAAATGCCGATGAAAGTGAGTGTGGCTCCTGTGGAAATGTAACATCCGAACAAATCTTCAACATCATTGACATGAAAGTTGTTGATGAATATGGAGACATTACACCAAATAGAAAAATATCACCAACAGAATGGAATAAGCATTATGAAAACCTTAATGAAGTAAATTTCATAGAAGATAAAGAAGAAGAAATTCCAGAATCTATCTTTAAAATTCCAAACAAAATAAATCAAGCAAAAACTTTTTTCATTAGAGATTTCAAATCAAAGCTCACCAATACTCAATACATGATAATCACATTATTTGAGGCTCCTCTTTTGGCTGGGATTTTAGCTTTTTTCATGAAATACATTGGGGTTAACTTTTTAAATGAAAACAACTACACATTATACAACAGTGAAAACTTGCCTCAATATTTATTTATTTCAGTTATTGTAGCTCTATTTATTGGTCTTACAACAAGTGCAGAAGAAATAATTGGCAACCTTAAAATTTTAAAACGAGAACAATTTTTAAACTTAAGTAAAGGAAGTTATTTGTTTTCAAAAATCACATTACTATTTTTCATTTCATTAATCCAAACGCTTTTCTATGTACTAGCCGGAAACCTAATTCTTGAAATTCATGGAATGAATCTGTCCTATTGGATGATTCTCTTTTCTGTTTCATGTTTTGCCAACTTATTGGGACTCAACATTTCTGCTAGTTTTAATTCTGTAAAAGTTATTTACATCCTTATACCTGTTTGTATTATTCCTCAATTACTTTTTAGTGGAATAATTGTTTCTTTTGACAAATTAAACCCCCTTTTCTCAGCTAAATCTCATGTCCCATTAATTGGTAACATCATGGCGTCTAGATGGGCTTTTGAAGCACTAGCAGTTTGCCAATTTAAAGACAACGATTACGAAGTTGTTTTTTACGAACATGACAAAGAAATGTCGTTTGCAAATTGGAAAAAAGATCAATGGGTAAGTAATGTACAAACTAAACTAAAAGATGTTAATAGATACATTTCCAACACTAATGACACTGTTATTAAAAATGATAAAAACAAAAAAATCCTTATTACTCAACAATTAGAAATAGTAAAGCTTGAAATATTAAAAGAATTAAGACACAATAAAGACATTAACTATTCAGGTTTAGCTGCATTAAAAATTCAGGTTGAATTATTAAAGCTAGAAAATTTCAACAGTGCCATT
>JAQWSL010000027.1 GCA_029243225.1 Flavobacteriales bacterium | reverse complement strand
ATGTTATGTTGTAAAAATGCTTGTTCAACATATATTTCTTTAACATGTTCCATTTCAATTTCTGTAACAAAAAATGTTTTTTCTGAAAATTGGTATCCAAAAAATGTGATTAATCTATGAACATCCATTTTTCCATTGTGATTTACTGTGTCTCCAAATTGTTGGTTATAATCAATTTGACCGTAACCTGAAACAGTTATTCTTCCACCGTTTCCAGATAAAATGTTTTGTGCTGTATTCATTGGCTCGTTGGTAATGGAATCAGAACCTATTACTTGTGCATTGTTTTCAAAAAAGATGAAAAATGAAAAGAGAAAAAAAATTGAAGATTTTATTCGCATTTTTTATTATTAAAAATGATTTCAAATAATTACAATGCAAATCTAATTTGAGAATAAGTTATTGGCAATACCACTTTTAAGGTATTTTGATAATTTTTGTGTTTTTAGCCAAAAATATCCAGCCCATTATTAAAGAAATTCCTCCTAATGGAGTGACAGGTATTAAACAATACTTTAATAATGCTAATTCCCCCAAAAAACCCTTGTTAATAGCTATTATATATAAAGATCCTGAAAATAAAACAATCCCTAGTTTGAAAAATAGCGTAGGCAATTTGTGATTGAATTCATTGTTCGTTTTTCTCAAAACAGCTACAATTAATAAGCCAAGACCATGAACTAATTGATAAAAAACACCTTTATTCCAAAGATCTAATTGAGCATCGTTTAATAAGTCTTTTAATGCATGTGTTCCTATAGCACCAAAGCCAACACCTATTGCCATTGTTAATGAAGCAAAAACGATAATATTATTTTTTTTCATCAAGAAAATTTTGGAATGACTCTTTTGAAGAATTCAATAAAAGGTAGTTTTTTACTTTGAAGTAGTTTTCAATATCATATAAATTAAAATAACTATATAATGCTATTTCTAATTTTTGATCATCAAATTCAAAAAGGTTAATGATCTCTATGATGTCAGAAACTGATAAACAAGATTTATGAATAATAATTTTTGCAGTTTTGATTTTATTAATAGAAAAGACTTCTTTATTGATAAGTTTAATAATTTCTGAATTGTCTTTAATTGGATTCAAACACCCTTTTTCGCCTGTATAATTAGGTTTTTCTATAATTGAGTCTTTGATAGAACTGGAGTCCACAGCTGTGGTGTAGATAGATTCGTAATTAATTTTAGTAGTGTGATAAGCTATGATTAATTGAGAGGTGTCAATAGGAAGAACACCAATGTTTACTTCTCCATTAAATCTAAATTTATAAATACTGTCTATTAAAGTTAGTTCGGCACTTGTTTCTTTGTCTTTCTTTTCAAAATAAATTTGTTTAGAAATACTCTGATTAGAAGAATCAGCAATAATAATTTTCAAATTTAATTTGCTGTCATCATAACTATTGATTTTAATATTATGATATGGTTTTTGATGTTGAAGGAACCCATTGATGAAAATGAAGAAATTAGTGGAATCAGTGGATTTAACCAATAAACTATTATTAAGTTGTGCAGAGTGTTCAAGTTGAATAAAACAACAAAGACTTATTACAAGAAGTTTAAATTTCATTTATTAATTTCAATAACAAAAATAGTATTTGTTTATACTCTGCCAATGGCGTGCCAAATATTATTTGTTTCTATAGGACGTTATAGAAAAAAATCATTTGTTTTGTGTAAAAATATTTCAATTTTTGAAATACATTTAAATTATATATGAAAAGAATTCTGGTAATAGGGGCAGGTAGATCATCTTCTACTATGATTAAATATTTTTTAACCCAATCTCAAAAAGAAAATTGGTTAATAAGAGTAGGGGATATGCAATTGTCTTTTGCTCAAGAAAAAGTAGGTAATCATGTAAATGGTCAAGCTTTTAAATTTGATGCCTTAAATGGTGATGAAAGAAGAAAGGAAATATCAAATTCTGACATCGTAATTTCCATGCTTCCTGCAAGATTTCATATAGAAGTTGTTAAAGATTGTATTGAGCTTAAAAAAAATGTCATTACACCTAGCTACATTACAGATGAAATGAAAGCGCTAAATGAACAAATAAAAGATGCGGGTATCATTGCAATGAATGAAATGGGATTAGATCCTGGAATTGATCACATGTCTGCAATGAAAATTTTAGATGAAATCGAAGAAAAAGGTGGTGTAGTTAGTGGTTTCGAATCTTTTACTGGTGGATTGATTGCTCCAGAAAGCGACAATAATCCTTGGAATTATAAGTTTACTTGGAATCCTAGAAATGTTGTTTTAGCCGGTCAAGGAGGTGCTGCAAAATTTATTCAAGAAGGACAGTATAAATACATTGCGTATAACAATTTGTTTAGAAGAACTGAAATTATTGAAATTGAAGGGTTTGGCAAATTTGAAGGTTATGCAAACAGAGATTCTTTAAGATATAGATCTATTTACGGGTTAGAAAACATCCCTACTATATATCGAGGAACATTACGTAAAATAGGTTTTTGTAGGGCATGGAATATTTTTGTGAAATTAGGATTAACAGATGATTCATACGTTATTGAAGGATCCGAGGACATGACCTACAGACAATTTATTAATTCATTCCTTGCTTATAATTCTCACGATTCAGTCGAATTAAAGTTTCGATATCAATTAAGAATTGAGCAAGATGATTATATATGGGAGAAGTTAGTTTGGTTGGGTATTTTTGAAGATAAAAAAATAGGAATTAAAGGAGCTACACCAGCTCAAATCTTACAGAAAATTTTGGAAGATAAATGGACGCTCGAGGAAAAGGACAAGGACATGATTGTGATGTGGCACAAAATAAACTTTAAACTTAACGGAGAAAATAAAGAAACGCGCTCTTACATGACTTATATTGGAGAAGATCAAACATACACTGCAATGAGTGATACTGTAGGTTTGCCTGTAGCTATTTGTGCTAAAATGATATTGAATAATAACATTAAACTAAAAGGAGTTCATTTGCCCATACACAAAGAAATATATCTTCCAATCCTAAAAGAATTGGAAGATTATGGAATAGTTTTTAAAGAAAAAGAAGTTAAACCTGTACTTTATAGTTAACACTATTAGCCTTCTACGTTATCCTTTTCTTTTAACTTCATAACTAAGTTTAATGCATCAGGGACTACATCAGAACTTACTACCACTAAAGAATTCTTTTTAGCATTTTTAATCGCATGAATGATGGCATCTTTCTCAGATCTAATAATATCTACTTTTTTATTAGGATTAACAGATTTTATTCCATCATGAATTTCATTTATTAAATCACTCTCGTTTTTACCTCTTAAGTTCCTATCCTGTCTAATGATGATTTCATCAAACATTTCAGCAGCTATCGCACCTAGTTCATTATTGTCTTCTGTTCTTCTGTCACCAACACCTGCAACAATTCCCACTTTTTCGGTAGCATCAATTTGATCAACATAGTCTTTTATTGCTCTAAACCCTGCTGGATTATGAGCGTAGTCTAACAACACTTTAAAATTCTTAAAATTAAACATGTTAAGTCTTCCTGGTGTTTGTGATGGTGAAGGAATAAAAGATTCTATAGCAACTTTTATGTCTTCTATTTTAAAGCCATCTAAATAACATGCAAGGACTGCAGCCAATACATTTTGAATCATGAAGTCTGCTTTTCCTCCCATTGTAAGTGGAACATTTGCTGCTTTTGAAATTCGCATTTTCCACTCTCCTTTACATATGGTTATGAATCCATTTTCATAAATAGCAGAAATTCCTCCTCTTTTGAAATGTCTTTTTATTCTTGGGTTGTTTTCATCCATTGAAAACAAAGCAAATTGACATTCTACATTATTAGCCATGGCAAATACCAAGTCATCATCTGCGTTTAACACTGCATATCCATTTGGTTTAACAGTTTCTGGAATTACACCTTTAACTTTAGCTAGTTGCTCTATAGTGTGAATGCCTTTTAGGCCTAAATGGTCTCCGGCAACATTGGTAACTACACCAATGTCACATTTTTTAAATCCAAGTCCGGCTCTTAGTAAACCTCCTCTAGCAGACTCTAAAACTGCATAATTTACAGTTGGATCCTTTAGAACAAATTCAGCACTTGCAGGACCTGTACAATCACCTTTCATTAAAAGTCTATTTTGAATGTAAACACCATCGGAGGTAGTATATCCCACTTTTTTCCCTCTCATTTTAGCTATATGAGCAATTAGTCGAGTAGTTGTTGTTTTTCCATTTGTACCAGTTACAGCAATTATTGGAATTCTTGAATCTTCTCCTGGAGGAAACAGCATGTCGACAACGTTAGAAGCAACATTTCTGGGTAATCCAGATGAAGGTTGCAAGTGCATTCTAAATCCTGGCCCAGCATTTACTTCTAAAACAGCACCACCAGTATTTTCTATTGGTTTTGTTAAAGTTTCAGCCATAATGTCTATGCCACAAATGTCAAGGTCAATGATTTTTGAAATTCTTTCAGCCATAAATACATTTGTTGGATGCACTAAGTCTGTTACATCTTCAGCTGTACCACCAGTACTAAGGTTTGCGGTGTTTTTAAGTTTAACTAATTCACCCTTTCTAATAACAGAATCTGGTGTTAAGTTGTTTTCTTTCAGTAATTCTAAAGTAAGGTTATTGATGTCTATTTTAGTTAATACTTTTTCGTGACCAAACCCTCTTCTTGGATCTTCATTGACTTTATCTACAAGCTCTTGAATTGTAGACTTTCCATCTCCGACAACATGGGCTGGTGACCTCTTAGCAGCAGCAACAATTTTATTGTTTATTACTAGAATTCTGAAATCTTCGCCAACAACATACTTTTCTACTATTACTAACCTAGAAATTTCTTTGGCAGCAGCAAAGGCAATTAAAGCATCATCAACATTTTTAATATTTGTTGTTATTCCTCTGCCATGGTTTCCATTAACTGGTTTAATTACAATTGGATAACCAATGTCTTCAATAACCTCTTTTAATCCTCTTTCAGTTCTAATAATATCTCCATTTGGTATTGGAACTTCAGCTTGTTCAAGAAGGTGTTTAGTGTCATCTTTATCACAAGCTAATTCAACACCAATACTGCTTGTCTGGCTTGTTACAGTAGCTTGTATTCTTTTTTGGTTGGAACCATAACCTAATTGACAAAGTGAATATTTATTAAGTCGCATCCATGGAATGTTTCGTGATTCAGCTTCTTCAATAATTGAGGCTGTACTCGGGCCAAGACCGTTATCTTGACGAATTTCTCTCATTTCTTGAATGTCTTCATCAAGGTCATACTTTTCTCCACTAATAAGTGCTTCTGCAATTCTGAAAGCTGCTTTGGCAGCGTATCTACCCACATTTTCTTCTATGTAGTCAAAAACAACAAAATATACCCCATCTTCTCCATAGGTTCTTGTTCTGCCAAAACCAACTTCCATCCCAGCTAAACTTTGTATTTCTAAGGCAATGTGCTCAATTACATGTCCCATCCAAGTTCCTTCTTCTACACGTTGGAAAAAACCCCCAGGTGTTCCAATAGAGCAACGATGTTCAAACATTTCAGGGAATAAATTTTTCAAACGTTCAAGAAATCCGTCAATCTTATTGGTTGGTTTTTCTTCAAGATCTTCTAAATCTAAAACCATCACAATTAACTTATGTCTTCTAATTGACCAATAATTTGGTCCTCTCATGGCCTTGATTTCCAGTATTTTCATGCTTTAATTGTTTAAAAATTATTAAAAGGTCGGCAAAAATAAATTTTTATGTAATGTAAACAATTATAATCTTTATTAATATTACACTAAATTTTAAATAGAGTATGGTAACAGAAATAAAAGGAACGCTTATACCTGTTGGAGGGAATGAAGATAAAGGGAGCCATGAAAATTTAGGTATAGATTTTATAACTGAAGGTATATTATCACACATAGTAAGGCAATGTGGTGGTATTAATTCTAAAATATTGGTAATTCCTACTGCTTCAAGTATACCTGTTGAAGTGGGTCAGAATTATTTAGATGCTTTTAAAATGTTGGGTTGTGATAATGTGTCTGTTTTAGATATAAGAGAGTCTTCACAGTGCTCTGACCCTAGCTTTATTAATGAATTAAAATCTTGTAACGGAGTATTATTTAGTGGTGGAAATCAATCAAGAATTGTAAATATTATTTCTAAAACTCCTTTTCATGATTTATTAATGAATCGTTTTATAAATGAAGAATTTATTATTTCAGGAACTAGTGCTGGAGCTATGGCTATGGTAAATGAGATGATAATGGGAGGGAGTAGTGAGGAATGTCTTTTAAAAGGTGCTGTTAAAATGAGAGAAGGCATGAATTTTATTAATCAATTGATTATTGATACTCATTTTATAAAAAGAGGAAGGTTTGGAAGATTGGCAGAAGCGGTGGCTGCTTTTCCTGGGTTAATTGGAGTCGGTCTAGCAGAGGATACAGGCATGATTATTAAAAACGGAAATGATTGTAAAGTGATTGGCTCAGGAATGGTGATTGTTTTTGACCCAAAAAACTTGTCACATAATAATCATTCAATTCTTTACGATAATACTCCTATGACTATGGCAAATTTAACAACTCATGTTTTAGCAAATGGAGACCAATTTTCATTGAGCTCTAGAGAAGTAGATGTATTGCCAATAAATGCTTCTTTCGATTAATATATTTCAATAATTTCTTTTCCTGTAAAATCTATAGATGCACGGTACATTCCTTCTGTGTTAAATGGCATAGCTATGTTTCCTTTATTGTCAACAGCTATAAGTCCTCCATCACCACCAATTAATTTTATTCTTTTTTGAATGACTTCTTTACATGCTGCTTCAAGTGACAATCCTCTCATTTCCATAAGACAAGAAACATCGTATGCAACAACTCCTCTAAGGAAAAATTCACCACTGCCTGTACAAGATATTGCACAAGTTTTATTATTGGCGTAATTACCTGCTCCAATAATTGGACTATCTCCAACTCTGCCAAATTTTTTATTTGTCATACCACCTGTTGATGTAGCTGCAGCTAAATTTCCAAAGGAATCTAAAGCAACAGCACCCACAGTTCCGAATTTATCAGTCTTTTTAGGTGAATGATCTAACTGGAACTTATCAGTATCTTTTATTCTTTGCCATTGGTCATGTCTAAATTCATCGTAGAAATACTTTTCATTTTCAGTTTTACAGTTCATTAAACTTGCAAAATCTTCAGCTCCTTTTCCTGATAATAAGACATGCTCACTTTTATCCATTACTAATCTTGCAAGAGAAATAGGATTTTTCACCGAACTAACACCACAAACACCACCTGCGTTTAAACTTTTGCCCTCCATAATTGCAGCATCCATTTCATGTTTTCCGTTTGCAGAAAAAACAGCACCTTTTCCAGCATTGAAAAGTGGGTTATTTTCAAGGTTTTCAACTGCTGATTGAACTGCGTCTGTTGAAGAAGATCCGGATTTCAATAATTTGTATCCTTCATTAACTGCATCTTTCAAACCTTTTAAATATTTTTTTTCAAGTGAGGGGTTCATCTTGTTTTTGATGATAGTTCCAGCACCACCATGAATTGCTAAACTGATTTTTTGCATTACTTAGTTTCTTTCTTTAGTTGCAAACATAAATTAAATCATTGTTACATAAAGTAATTTTATTCAATTTAAACCTATGTAAAATTTACTATATTACACATGATAAAAAAATATAATCATATGAGTGATTTTAAAACAGATATTCAAATTGCACAAGATGCAACATTGAGCCACATAAATCATATTGCAGATAAGCTAAGTATTTCTAATGATGATTTAGAATTATATGGTAAGTTTAAAGCAAAGCTTCCGCTTGATTTGTTGAATGAAAATAAAATTAACAATTCAAATCTTATTTTAGTAACAGCAATGACTCCAACCCCAGCTGGAGAGGGTAAGACAACAACTTCTATTGGTCTTACTGAAGGATTAAATAAAATTGGTAAAAAAGCAGTCGTTGTATTAAGGGAACCCTCATTAGGTCCTGTCTTTGGAATTAAAGGTGGAGCTGCTGGTGGTGGTTATTCGCAGGTTGTTCCCATGGAAGACATTAATCTTCATTTTACTGGTGATTTCTCAGCAATTGAAAAAGCAAATAATCTATTGTCTGCCTTAATTGACAATAATATCCAAAGTAAAACAAGGAATTTAAATATAGATCCTCGAACAATAGTATGGAAAAGAGTTATGGATATGAACGATCGCTCTTTAAGAGATATTGTTGTTGGTTTAGGAGGAACTGCAAATGGTGTTCCTCGTCAAGACGGGTTTAACATTACACCAGCTTCTGAAGTAATGGCTATTTTATGTATGTCTGAAAGTTTTAAAGATCTTAAAGAAAGATTGGGTAAAATTTTTGTAGGTTTTACTTTTCAGAAAAAACCAATTTATGCTAAAGATTTGAATGCTGAAAATGCAATGGCTATATTGCTTAAGGATGCGATTAAGCCAAATTTAGTTCAAACTTTAGAAGGTAACCCTGCTATTATTCATGGAGGTCCTTTTGCTAATATTGCTCAGGGAACAAATACAATTTTAGCTACCAAGATGGGGCTTTCTTTAGGTGATTATGTAGTTACAGAAGCTGGTTTTGGTGCCGACTTGGGAGCTGAAAAGTTTCTAAATATTAAATGTGTTTCAGGTAATCTTAAACCTAAAGCTTTAGTGTTGGTTGCTACTATTAGAGCGTTGAGACATCATGGAGGTGCGAAAAAAGAGGAATATAATACTGCAAGCTTAGAAAGGGTTTCTAAAGGAATGGATAATTTAGATAAACACATTGAAAATTGTAAGAAATTCGGTTTAACACCTGTTGTTGCTATCAATGCTTTTCCTTCTGATTCTAATGCTGAGGTTGAATTTGTAATTAATCATTGCAAAGGATTGGGTGTTAAAGCTGTAGTTGCTAGAGGTTGGGAGCTTGGAGGTGATGGGATGAAAGATTTGGCTTCTGCTGTTGTTGATCAAGTTGATGGTCATAATGACTTTAAGCCTCTTTATGATTGGTCTTTGCCTGTAAAAGATAAAATTGAAATTATTGCTAAAGAAATATATGGTGCTGATTCGGTAGAGTACAGTAAAAAAGCTTTAACTGATTTAAAAAAGGTTAATGATTTAGGTTTAGAAAGTTTGCCGGTATGTATGGCTAAAACTCAAAAATCCTTTAGTGACAATGCAGCTTTGCTAGCTAGACCTAAAGGGTTTTCAATAAATGTAAGAGAGTTTGAATTTGCTACTGGAGCAGGATTTATTATTCCTATTTTAGGAGTTATGATGAGGATGCCTGGCCTTCCAGCAGTTCCTGCTTCGGAAGGTATGGATATTGATAACAATGGGAAAATATCCGGATTGTCTTAATGAGTCATGAACTTCCCAAATATGAAGGAGAGAAATTTGATAATGGATTCAACCTTACTGTCAATGATTGTTTAACAATTGAAGAGGCTTTACAAATAAACATTAATCAATCTCCTTTTACAGTAATTATGAGGTCTCCTGGCTATGAACAAGATCTTGTAAGAGGTCTTTTACATAATGAAGATATTTATAATGGTAATTCAAAGCTTGACTTAAAAGGTATAAATGTTAATAAACTGAATTACATCACTGAAGTTAATGTTGATATTGATGAGGAGTTTTTAGGGGGCGGATATTTAAGTAGTAGAAGTATGCTTTCTGTATCTTCTTGTGGTATTTGTGGTAAGAGAGAATTAGGAGATTTATCAGTGAAAGGTGAGAAGCTTTCAGGTTCTGATTTCAATACAGCTATTTTTGAGCGTATGTTTTTAAAAATGAAAAATGAACAAAAAGATTTTTCTAAATCTGGTGGTTCACATGCCGCTTCTGCTTTTAATAAAACAGGCGATATGTTAATTATTAGAGAAGATATTGGAAGGCATAATGCTGTGGACAAAGTAGTTGGAGGACTTTTAAATGCTTCCATTTTAAGTGACGCAACTTTTTTATTGGTAAGTGGAAGAGTTTCATATGAAATTGTGACTAAAACGTTTAGAGCGAAAATTCCTATATTGCTTGCTGTCTCAGCTCCATCAACTTTAGCTATTGATTTTGCCAAAGAGTTGGGAGTAACGGTTTTTGGTTTTTGTAGAGATAAAAAAGCAACTAGGTATTCATGATTTATTGAATTATGTCTTATTTTTATACATACATAAAATAATAAAATGTCAAAAAATTTAAGTGAGTTATTGGGTAGAAGAGGGGTGTCTGATAATCTTTTTGATAGACTTGGTAAAACCACCAAAGTAAATGAGACTATTTCGTCAGAGCAAATGGACAAGCTTGCTAGTGATTTTTTAGTTGGCAAAGCAAATGTTTATGGAGCAACAACTTTTTATGATTTCCTAAAAGAAGATAATAAGAATAAAAAAGTATATGTCTGTAATGGTACTGCATGTGAATGTGCAGGTACTCAGGGGGATTTGAACACTCAATTATTAAATCATTTTAAGCCTGAAGAAATAGGTCATATGTGCTGTTTGGGTAGATGTCATGAAAATGGTGCATTTCATTTAAATGGCATTAATTATTCTGCTAAATCGGATGAAGACATTTCAAATATATTAGCTGGAAAAGAATTTAATGGTTCAGATCATTACGGTGTTCATTCTACTGGTTCATGCATTCTTACAGGAGAGCAATTAACTATTTCCGATTTTAAATCTGGATTAGAAAAAGTGTTTAAAAAAGGCAAAGATGAGTCTTTAGGTGAGATTAAAATCGCTAATGTTAGAGGTAGAGGAGGGGCTGGATTTCCTATGGGGTTTAAATTAGAATCTTGTAAGAATATTGAAAATGAGCTTAAGTTTATTATTTGTAATGCAGATGAAGGCGATCCAGGTGCTTTTTCTGATAGATATTTACTTGAAAAACAACCACTTTTAGTGCTCTTTGGAATGATGGTTTCTGGTTATATTACTGGAGCTGAATGGGGGCTGTTGTACATAAGAGCAGAGTATCCAGAATCTGTAACTATAATTGAAAAAGCTGTTAAAAAACTTTATGAAGAGAATTTATTAGGTTCTGATATTCTTGGAAGTGGTTTTAACTATAATTTCAGAGTTATTAAGGCTCAGGGCGCGTATATATGTGGTGAAGAGACTGCATTGATTAATTCGATTGAGGGTCAACGACCAGAAGTAAGAACTCGACCTCCTTATCCA
>JAQWSL010000018.1 GCA_029243225.1 Flavobacteriales bacterium | reverse complement strand
AAATATGGAGTGTTTAGTAAAGATTTTGAATAGGCTTCTAAATCTGATTTGTTTAAAGTAGCTAAATTCACATTTGTTGAATATTCTTGCTTTCTAATTTTGAATTTCCCTTTTTGATAGTAGGGTAGAATAGCACCTAAGTTAATTGGCGTAACATCTCCAGTTGATAGGTTGATTATTTCACCACTTTTAGATCCACAAATAGGGAATATATTTATTGATAGATGGTCGTAATCTTCATAAGTTATTTCTCTGTACTGTTTGCTGCAAATCCAACCTTCATAATTGTCATGATGAGTAATTATTTTAATCCAATTTTTTTTAAAGTCACTTATTTTAAAATGTTCACCAAATAATAAAAAAGAAACAATTTCAGCTTGATCTTTTGCGCTTGACCTAATTGGTACATTTCCAAGATTACAAATTCCGTATTCCATCTTTAAATTTAATCTAAATGTTTCATTAAATATTTATATAAATCTAACATAGCTTTAATATCTCTCTTATGAACTTTCTCATTGGGTGAATGAACAAAATTTTCTGGAGCACCAATAAAACACCAGTTAAAAGGATAGGCAGATTTTTGAAGCTGATTTCCATCGCTTCCACCAGAAGACTCTACTTCTAGTTGAAATGGAATTTCACTTTTTTTAGCTAATTCAATTATTTTATTAATATAACTCCTTCTTGGCAATCCGGAATCTCTTATGGAAATGGCAACTCCGTTTCCGTGTTTAACTCCCTCTGTAACCCAAGTAATGTCAGAAATGAGGGCATTGTTTACCCCCCATCTTTCATAAATGTATTTACCTAAATAACCAACAGATCCACCACCAACTTCTTCCCAACATGAAAAACATATAATACCATTTTCTAAAGTTTCAGCAAGTTTTAATGCATTGTAAACTCCTAATCGATTATCCATGTAGCAGCACTGAACATAGTTTCTGTCTTCTCTCCAATCTGCTTTAAAAACAAGCTCTGTTCCTCTTTCAATTTCTCTGTCGAAAACATATTCATAGCTTTGATTGCCCTTTTCATCTTCTATGACCATCATTCCTGCTTCTATAGAACCTTGAGAGTCTTCTCCAATTAGCTGAAACTCATCATTTGTTCTAGGTCCACCAATTTTAATGAGCTCTTTATTATACCTAACTGTAAACCCAATGGAGTCCATATGAGCAAAAACAGCAACTTTTGGAGTTCCAAATTTTAGAATTATACAATCTTGAATTTCTTCTCCTTGAATGATTTGTGGATTGACCTTAAATTCTTTGTTGTTTTCTTTTAAATAATCTAAAATAAAATCCTTCATGTTGCCCTCGTTTCCTGAGGGAGCATGAATACTACACATTTGTTTTAATAATTCCATCTTTCAAAAATAGATTAATTAAAAGTTTTGGATTTAAAAAAAATAATATTTCTGAATAAATATATATATTTGCAACCCCAATATGGTGGATGTAGCTCAGTTGGTTAGAGCATCGGTTTGTGGTACCGAGGGTCGCGGGTTCGAATCCCGTCTTCCACCCTTTTTTAGCCCTGAAATTTATTTCAGGGCTTTTTACTTAATTAATGTATAATTATGAGTTGGTTTTCTTCAAAAAAATCTGAGCTTTCATGGAATCATATTAATTCTATTGAAGATTTAAATGTTGCTATTTCAAATTCAAATGAACAAGCAGTATTATTATTTAAGCATTCTACAAGATGTTCTATAAGTACTATGGCTAAATCAAGATTAGAAGATAAATGGACTAATGATACTAAAATACAACCTTATTATATTGACTTAATTGCATATGGAGATGTATCAAATGAAATTGCTGAACGTTTTAATGTTATTCATCAATCTCCACAAGCAATTATAATTTTAAATGAAAGTTGTGTGGGAAATTATTCTCACAATGAAATAAGTTTAGAATCAATCCTGAAACTAATTTAAACTTATCTTTTTTCTAAAGGAGTGAAATCTCTTTCGTTTTCACCAGTATAGATTTGTCGTGGTCTTCCAATGGGTTGGTTATCTTCCATCATTTCTTTCCATTGAGCTATCCATCCAGGTAATCTTCCTAAAGCAAACATTACAGTAAACATTTCAGTTGGTATTCCAAGAGCTCTGTAAATAATTCCTGAATAAAAATCCACATTTGGATATAAACCTCTATCAATAAAGTACTGATCGTTTAAAGCAACTTCTTCTAATTCTTTGGCAATATCTAAAACAGGATCAACTACACCTAGCTTACTTAGAACATCGTCAGCTGCTTTTTTAATAATTTTTGCTCTAGGATCAAAGTTTTTATAAACTCTATGTCCGAATCCCATTAATCTAAATGGGTCGTTTTTGTCTTTTGCTTTTTGCACCCACTTATCTAGACCACCACCATCATTTTTGATTGTTTCCAACATTTCAATTACGGCTTGATTCGCGCCTCCATGAAGTGGTCCCCAAAGAGCTGAAACTCCAGCAGATATTGATGCGTAAAGATTTGCTTGAGATGAACCAACAATACGAACTGTAGATGCAGAACAATTTTGTTCATGATCTGCATGTAGTATTAATAATTTATTTAATGCACTTACAATTACAGGGTCTGCATAATATTTTTCTGAAGGGTTAGCAAACATCATGTAAAGGAAATTCTCACAGTATTCAAATTTATTTAGAGGATACATTAGAGGATGACGCATTGCGTTTTTATACGCCCAAGCAGCAAGAGTAGGTATTTTTGCAATTAATCTATGTATAGTAAGATCTATAGCTTCTGTTGGTCTTGCAGGATCTTGGGATTCTGGGTAAAAAGTAGAAAGTGTGCATAAAGAAGCGGCCATAATGCCCATAGGATGAGCTTTAGCGGGATAAGCTTCTAAAAATTGTCTCATATCTTCATGAACAAGAGTGTGGTGCGTTATACTTTCTTTAAATAAAGTGTATTCAGCTTTAGTAGGTAATTCCCCATAAACTAAAAGGTAAGCAACTTCAAGAAATTCAGCATTATCTGCCAATTGTTCGATTGGATAACCTCTGTAACGTAGAATGCCTTTTTCACCATCTAAAAAAGTAATTGCACTCTTTGTAGACCCTGTGTTTTTAAAACCAGTATCAATAGTGATGTAACCAGATAGTGCTCTTAATTTAGAGATGTCAATCGCCTTTTCTTGTTCTGATCCTGTTGTTACAGGTAATTCGTAAGTTTTACCTTCTACTGTTATTTTAGCTGTCTCACTCATTGTCTACTATATATAATTGGAAAAATTGAGATGTAAAGATAAAAACTTTAGAGAGAGAGCAAAATATTGAATAAGCTATTTTACCTTAATATTTTTCTTACAAAAGCTACAGTAAAATAAGACATTAAAAAAACACCTGTAAATCCTTCAATTGGAGATATTATTTTAAGTAGCCCAGTTGGTACGCATTCACCATAACCAATAGTGAAAAAAGTAATTGCGCTAAAATAAAATGAATTTAATCCCTTGTCAATTATGTTCATTTGATCATTTATGCATGAAATCTGACCAAACCCAATTAATAGAGACATTAAATAGAAAGAGGCATACAATATATTTGCAATTAAAATACTGAACAAAACTCTCAAAGGACTTGTTGCGTAAAGACCTAGGAAATCAAAAACAACTTTTTGAAAAAGATTAAGTGGGTAGTTCCAAATAAAATTTAATGAATGTCTTTTTAATCTGACATTTGATAAGTGTTTCAATTCATATCTTTTGAAAAACACATATGCTTTATCTTCATCATTGTAATTACCTGAGCTCCTAAAATCTTCTTTAAGAACTCTAAATTGTTCAGCTTTTTCGTAGTCATCAGTGTCATTCTGATTTGAAATGAGCTGTTGAACATGATTTTGATCCCAAGAAATAAATATTTTCCCAAGTATTCTGATTCCTTGTAAATACAGTTTTTTCACCTTGACAGGAGCAATGCCAGGTTTTAAATCAACAATGTCTCGAATAATTGAATAGGATAGGTCAATGTTTTGACACCTGTAAACTCTGAGGTCTATATAATTAGATAAAATACATTTTGAAAAAGAAAATGATTTCGCTCTGGCATTTAATAATGATAATTTACCGGACCCAAATTCAGCTTCATCAAACTGAACGTCAACATCCCCAAAAAGGGCTTCTTCAAAATTCACAGTACGTTTTCCAAACTTTGCTCTTCTAAAATTAACTTTCTCAAAACCTTCGTGTTCAATTTCTTGAAAGTTCACTTCAGCGTTGCCAAAATCAACTCTCCTAAAATCTAATTTTCCTGATCCAAACTCTACTTTTGAGAAATCAACATATAATCCACTAAAAACACATCGATCAAAAGATTTTGAACCCTTGCCAAATATTGAAAATGAAAACATAACATCTCCATTTCCAAAGTTGATGTTTTTAAAATTGGCATTACCGTTACCAAACTTTGTATTTATAAATGATAAATTACCATTGATGAAAGAGGCATTTTCAAAACTCAAATCACCATTTCCAAATTTTGTATATTGAAAACTGTTATTTCCTTCACTATAGCTTGTATTACTGAAGTCAACATTTGCATTTGAAAAAACGGAACTGTAAAAGCTTAAATTTCCATTGCCAAAATGAGAATTAGAAAAATTCACTTCCTTTCCAGTGAATTTACAATAAGAAAAATCTACAATTCTATCTGCTTCAAAAATAGAATCGTTTGCTACAAAATCTTTAAGTTCTATTGTTTTTTCATGGCTTATTTTAAATTTGGACCTGTAATGAACAGAAGAAAAATTATTCACATAACAATTAGATAAATCAATAGATTCATTGTTGTGAATTTTTTCATACAAATTATTTAAATCTACAACACCATATTTTTTACGTTCTATGATGTTTTTATTAATATCTCTGTAAGTTATTCTCGCTGTAGATTCTAAAACTCTTCCAGATAAAAGAGTAAAAGGCTCATCTGTGATTTTCACTGCATATGTATGAATAACTCTATTTACTTTCATTGACTATAATATAGTGAAATTATATTGTATTATTTTTTCAGTGACTTTTGCCAAGTTTCGTTTAAATAATTATGATAAAATTTGTGCTGATCTGTAGAGAAGAACAGTAAAATTCCAAATAGATTTTCAGTGTCTTTATATCCTTTGTATATCATTAGTCTGGATAAATTTTCGTCTAAAATGACATAGCTTGGGTATGATAAAGATCCATCAAGCAAAGAATGAGCGAACCAATGAGTTTTCCCTCTTGAATTTGGACTTGACTTTATGAATTTAGGGTCCGTATTGGTGAATTGATGATTGTTGAAATTTATTGTATCTCTGGATTCTGCATCGAATTTTATACTGTAATAATTTTGATTCATGTATTTAACAATATTGGGATCTCTAAATGTGGAAGCATCCATTTTTTTACACCAACCACACCATCCCGTGTACATGTCCATAAATACTTTCTTCTTTACAGAGTCGTTAGCTCTTTTTTCGACCATTTGTTCCCAAGAAATCCAATTAATTGTTTCTTGAGCAATATGAAATGAGAAAATAGAAAGGAAATAGGTTAAGAAATAATACTTCAACATATTTAAAGATTTTCAAGTAAATAATTTGTCATCATATCATATAAATGCCATCTAGTATTGCCTCCATAAATCCCGTGATTTTTATTAGGGTATGCAAATGAGTCAAATTGTTTGTTAGCTTTTATCAAAGCGTCTACCATTTCAACAGCATTTTGATAATGAACATTGTCATCAGCCATTCCATGAATAAGTAAATAATTGCCTTTTAATTTGTCAACATGGTTCATTGGAGAATTAATGTCGTAATTCTTGCCGTTTTCCTGAGGAGTTCTCATGAATCTTTCAGTGTATATGTTGTCATAATAGCGCCAATTTGTTACAGGAGCAACTGCAATAGCTGTTTTGAAAACATCAGCACCTTTTGTTATGCACAATGAAGACATGTATCCTCCATAGCTCCATCCAAATATTCCAATTCTATCTTTATCTATGTATTTGAAATTACCTAAATTTTTAGCTGCTGAAATTTGATCCTCTGTTTCAAGCTTTCCAAGCTGTAAATAGGTAGAGTGCTTGAAATCCTTCCCTCTAAAACCAGTTCCTCTTGCGTCAACAGATACAACTATATAACCTTTTTGAGCCAACATTTGCCACCAGAAATAGTTCATCCATTCCCAAGAATCATTTACAGTATTTATTCCTGGACCACCATAAACAAACATAAGAAGAGGGTGTTTTTTATTTTTTTTGAAATTAGTTGGTTTAATCATCCATGCATTAAGATCTTGACCCTCATCATTTTTAATTGTGAAAAATTCTTTTTTAGATATATCAAACTTTTCCATCCTCTTAATTAGTGCTTGATTGTCTTTAAGTACTTTAATAATTTTTCCAGAATTATCATGAAGAGTAATGTAATGTGGGGTGTTGGCAGTTGTATTATAGTGAATGTAATAGTCAAATGTGTTGCTGAATTCTGCACTATTAGTTCCACTTTTTAGGGATAATTTTCTTAAATCATTGGAACCAACTTTTGTGGAATAAACTTCTCGCTGCGTTGGATGCTCTTTTGCAGCTTGAAAATAAATGCTATTATCTGAATTGTTGTATCCATAAACTTCTGTTACTTCCCATTTACCAGAGGTAATCTGTGTTTCTGTTTTACCTTCAATAAGATA
>JAQWSL010000089.1 GCA_029243225.1 Flavobacteriales bacterium | reverse complement strand
TACATCAAATGTAAGAAGCAAAATAACCACAATCGAGTTTTTTGGTTTTACTTAATTGCTTTAGTTATAATTTTCGCATCAATTCCATGGCCATTTAGAGAGGCTTTAGGAGTTTCAAATTGGGCTTAATTGATATCTACTGCAAAACCATCGGAAAAAGCGGTCATAATTGGACTGATTAGTGTCAATCAAAATGAGAAGCAAACACTCGAATATCTTGATGAATTAGAGTTTCTTACTCAAACATCTGGAGCCATAACAATGAAAAGATTTGTTCAACGGTTGACTAATCCTCACCCTGCTACATTTGTGGGTAAAGGAAAGATAAATGAAATCAAAGATTACATTCAAGAAAACGAAATTGACATCGCTATTTTCGATGATGACTTAAGTCCAACCCAAATTAGAAATGTTGAACGTATTTTGTGTTGTAAAATTTTAGACAGGAGTAATTTGATATTAGATATTTTTGCTAGTAGAGCAAGAACAGCTCATTCAAAAGTACAGGTTGAGTTGGCTCAGTATCAGTATTTGCTTCCTAGATTAACAAGAATGTGGACCCACCTTGAAAGGCAAAAAGGTGGCATAGGAATGAGAGGGCCAGGAGAAACACAGATTGAAACCGATAGGAGAATAATTGGTCAAAAAATCAGTAATCTAAAGGAAAAATTAGCTAAAATCGACAAGCAAAAATCTGCTCAACGAAACAATAGAGGTAGCATGGTTAGAGTTGCGTTAATAGGTTACACTAATGTTGGAAAATCCACGCTAATGAACTTATTAGCAAAAGCAGAAGTTTTTGCAGAAAATAAGTTATTTGCAACGCTTGATACAACTGTTAGAAAAGTTGTTGTTAATCACTTGCCATTTCTTATGTCTGACACTGTTGGTTTTATAAGAAAACTTCCTCACCAGCTAATAGAGTCGTTTAAATCAACACTAGATGAAGTAAGAGAAGCTGATGTTTTGGTTCATGTAATAGACGTTTCACATGATGCTTTTGAAGATCAATTCAATACTGTAAACGAAACATTAAATGAAATATTAGAGCACCCTAAACCAACAATTTTAGTTTTTAATAAAATTGACAATGTAAAAGCAGAAGATCAAGAAAGTTTTCTTGAAATAAAAGAGAATTGGCTATCTAAAAAGCACAATAATAGTGTTTTTATTTCTGCAATGAAAAAGACAAACATTAAAGAATTAAAAGATAATATCTTTAAAAAAGTGAAAGTAATTCACACCAAAAGATTTCCATACAATTCTACATATTTCAACTATTAAATTCATGTAATGACAAGAAAATTAATCATAGGTTCATCAGGTCAAATAGGTACTGAATTAGTTATTGAGTTAAGAAAGATTCATGGTAGTGATAATATTATTGCTGCAGACATAAGAAAGCCTATTGATGAGGTTCTTTATGGAGGGCCTTTTGAGGAAATAAATGTTCTAGACAAGGCTAGGATAAAGGAAGTTGTTTTAAAGTATAAAATTGATGAGGTTTATATTTTAGCGGCATTACTTTCTGCAACTGCAGAGAAAAAACCAGAATTAGCATGGAAGTTAAATATGGAAGGGCTTTTCAATGTTCTTGATTTAGCTAAGGAAAAAGTTATAAGTAAAATTTTCTGGCCAAGTTCCATTGCTGTTTTTGGACCTTCTACACCAAGCAGGAACACGCCTCAACAAACCATTATGGAGCCAACTACTGTATATGGAATTAGTAAATTAGCAGGGGAAAGGTGGTGCGAGTATTATTATAACAAATTTGGAATTGATGTTAGAAGCATAAGGTATCCAGGTTTAATTAGTTACAAAAGTTCCCCAGGTGGTGGCACCACAGATTATGCAATAGAAATTTTTCATCATGCTATTAAGCATAAAAATTATGTCTGCTTTCTAGAAAAAAACAGGGGGCTTCCTATGATGTATATGGATGATGCTATACGAGCAACTATTGAGTTAATGAATGCAGACGTTGGTAAAATTTCTGTCAGAAGCAGTTATAATATTAGCGGCTTGTCATTTTCTCCTTTTGAAATAGCTGAACAGATTAAAAAAGCAATACCAGAATTTGACGTTTCATATAATCCTGATTTTAGAAACGAAATTGCAAAATCATGGCCCTCACAAATAAACGATCAAGTTGCTAGAAAGGACTGGAGTTGGAAGCCCAATGTGGATTTAGAACAGATGACAGATATAATGTTAAAGCAGTTGAAAGATGTTTTAGCTTAGTTTTTGTCATTTTTACACTATAATATAGTAATTAATTCCAAATTTTATTTTAACTTCTCATTTCAAATCGATAAAATAAGGTGACAAAGTAATTTTTTTAGTTTGTTATTAGTGTTATGTTTTGAAAACATTTATGATGAAACATTTGTCAATTATTACATATTTTTTCTTCCTTCTACCACTCTCATTTTTAGCTAGTGAGTACACTGGATTAGGGCAAACGGAGTCTATGGATTCCATTAATCAAACCATTGAGGGTAAGAAACAAGGCTATTGGATTATTTATGGCAACATGAGAAACCTTCAAGAATATCTGTCTAATGAAGTTATTGAAGAAGGGCAATTCAAAAATAGCCGTAAAGAGGGTGTCTGGAGAAAGTATTTCCCTGGAGGTCAAATGAAAAGTGAGATAACTTATATTAATGGAAGACCTACTGGAGAATTTGAAACTTATTATCCAAACGGTCAATTAGAAGAAAAAGGAAACTGGAAGGGCAGGGTTTATACTGGATCTTTTGAAAGGTATTATGAAGATGGCACGCTTTCTCAAAAGAAAAATTTCAATGAAAAAGGAAAAACAGAAGGTGTAGTTGAATACTATCACACTAACGGTCAATTGGAGCTATCATTTACCACCAATAATGGTAAAGAAGCTGGTACAGCATCAAGGTTTTGGCCCAATGGTGATTTAAAAGAAGAAATCAAGTTTGATGAAAAAGGTGAAGGTGTCAGCTCTGGCATTGTGGAAAGAGTTAATCCTGAAGTTGAGTTACCTATTTTTGAAAAAGAAAGAGAAGGTATAGCTGCATTGGGTGAAATTAATCCAGGTGCTGAGTTAGAATTAGATGCTCCTAAAGCTCTTAAAGATGGGTATCATAAAACGTACAATGAAAATAAAGATATTCTAATGGATGGTGAGTTTCTTGGTGGTAAACTTTGGGATGGAAAACATTATATCTATGATGAAAATGGATTGTTAGAAAAAATTGAAGTATACAAAGAAGGTAAATTTGCCGGAACAGGAGTTCAATAGTTTTCTCTCTAAACTAGATTCTTAATTTCAACATACATTTCTTTAGCTTTATTGTAATCGGCATTTTTTGCATTTTTAACTGCATAAACCATCCCTTTTATTTTTTTACTTAAAATCATCCATCGGTAATTTAACATGGCTAATAATGGTAAGCTTATTGTATAGGCTAAACTGACCTCAATTCCAAATACTCCAAATACCACTATTGATTGTAAAGACCAAAATAAAATAAACAAGATTACCCCCAATGACATTTTAATTGAACTGTGAAAATGTTCATCTTTAATTTTTTTCTTTACAATAAGTTCAGGAATTTTGTAAGGCATGTAATTACTTAATAACCCAACAATATGAATTGGAAATAATATTGTTAAAAGAGTAATTGAAATGAACAATAAAGGGTAGCTGTTATTTTTATGTAAATGCACAGGCCTCATGTTATTTAATTCTAAAAAAGAGCAAATAAAGCTTGAATAATCTTTAAGCTTTTCAAACACCTTAGTATTGGTTTTCTCTATTTTTTCAATTGAAGCAACAAGAATCTGCTGGTTTTTTAAACTGCTTTTTAATGTAGTTGAATTAATCTCATTATTTAGAATCCATATTAAATTGGTATACGTTGAGTAATTTTCAGATTGTATGTTAACAATAAGGTCTTCCATTTTAGTTTTAACATCTGCCATTAATTTGTTTATAGTAGAATTGGCGTCAGTTTTAAAATTAGTATAGTAATCTTGAAGGTTAATCGGCTTGTCGATATTAATTAATAAATCGGCCCCCATTTTTGTATGATTACTATAATCTAATCCGATAGGAACAATATAATATGGTTTTTTAAAGGAGTTTTTTTCAGCTGCACCAAGTCCAATTCTTGCAATTCCCTTTTTAATAGGCCGTAATTTTTTTTGATTGTTGTGGTTTCCTTCAGGAAAGATGAGAACATAACCGTTGTTGTCCAAAATCTCATGACACTGATTAAAAGTGGCTTCATTTTTAACTATCGTATTAACACCATCTCGCTGCCTGAAAATGGGAAGAATATAAATACTTTTTAATATTTTACTTGCTAATTTATTTTTAAAGATATCTGCTCTTGCCAAATAGTATGCGTTCTGATTTAATTGACATGAAAGAACTATTGGATCCATAAAAGCATTTTGATGATTTATGGCAAATAAGATTCCAGCATTTTTTGGAATATTTTCTAGCCCTTCGACTTCATATTTTTTATAAAAAGTTCTAACGCCAGTTCTTACAATTCCATAGCCAAGTTTATAATTTAATGACCAATTTTTAAACCAATAACTAAAATTCATCACCTAAGAGTTGCGTTAAATTGTTTTGCGAAGTTTGATTGAATAGTTTGCATTACAGCGTCAATCTCTTTCTCAGTTAAAGTTTGTTCTTTGTGTTGAAGCTCAAATCTTAGCGCATAAGATTTTTTATCATCTCCTGTACCTTTTCCTTTATAAATGTCAAAAAGATGAACATCTTTAAGTATCGACTTATTTGATTTAAATGCAGTAATTTTTAAATCTTCAAAGGAAACAGAATTGTCTATTAAAAGAGATAAATCTCTATGCACTTTAGGGTATTTAACAATGGGTTTGAATTTTATGTCTTTTTCAGCTATTTTATTGAATAATTTGTCCCAATATATGTTAGCTATATATACAGCACCTTTAATTCCGATAGTTGTTTTTAGCTGAGTAGAAACCAGACCCAATTCAATTACCAATTCTTTTTCAATTGAAATGGACATCCCTTCTTCAAAAATGGTATTGTTCGAAGTTGAATATTGTGCTCTTTTCTTAAGTCCAAGTGTTTCTAAAACATGAGAGATTATTCCATTAAGTTGAAAATAAGATACTGAAGCTTTAGAGTTGAACCAATGTTCTTCGTTTTGTAATCCAGCTAATGCTAGAACTAGGTTGTCTTGTTCAAGAAATTTAGCATCAATGTTTTTATAAGATTTACCAAATTCAAATATTCTTACGTTTTGCTCACCATTTTTATGATTGAAATTAATAACCTCTAAGGCATTAAAAATCAAAGATTGCCTCATTACCGCTGTGTCTCCGCTTAATGGATTAAGAAGCTCTACGTGCTCATCTTCATTAAAGGCAGAAGGAGCCCCATTAACAACATAATTTTTTGAGGTTAACGAATTTGACAATATTTCTGTAAGACCTAAATGTACTAACGAATTGCTGATTTTATTTTTGATGAAATGCCCGTTTAATTCATTGTTGAAATTTATAGAGCTGTTCATTTTATTTGGCTCATCGACAGAGTTGAAGCCATAAATTCTTAAAATTTCTTCAGCAATATCCACTTCTCTTTCAATGTCAACCCTGTATGAAGGAACTTGAACTGTCGCGGTTGAATCAGATTGAGCGATTATTTTTATTTCAAGATAATTTAAGATTCGTAACATTTCATTGCTAGGCAATGAAGTACCGCAGATGCTATTTATTTTAGAAAAAGAGATGTCAAACACCTTTTCTTGAATTGGCTCTGGATAATGATCTATTATTGAAGAAGCAATTTCACCACCAGCTATTTCAAGTATTAAATCTACTGCTTTTTGAAGAGCTAGAAGAGTTATTTCTGGATCAACCCCTCTCTCAAATCTAAAAGAGGCGTCTGTGTTTAAACCGTGTCTTTTGGCAGATTTTCTAATAGTATGTGGGTTGAAATAAGCACTTTCAATAAAAACAGAAGATGTTTTTTCAGTTACACCAGATTCTAATCCTCCAAAAACACCAGCAATACACATGGTGTTATTTGCATTACAAATCATTAAATCATTTTCATCAAGAGTTCTTTTGGTACCATCTAGTGTGGTAAATGAACTATTATGAGTAGCTTTTTTTACTATTATTTTATTTCCCTCAATTTGAGATAAGTCAAAAGCATGTAAAGGATGGCCAATATCATGAAGAACATAGTTTGTTATATCAACTACGTTGTTAATGGGGTTAAGACCAATTGATTTTAGTTTATTCTTCAACCATTGTGGGCTTTCATCAATTTTAATACCTGTAATTAATTGACCAGAATATCTTGGGCAATCATTGGTTGATTGAACTTCAATAATAAAATTGGAATTTTTTTTCTGAAAATGTTCAGAATTAAACGGTTTCAACACTAAGGATTCTGGAACAATCTTTTTAAATTTTAATGCAACTAGAAGATCTCGAGCAACTCCAAAATGCCCCATAGCATCAGCTCTATTAGGAGTTAGTCCAATTTCAAAAACAGCATCATTTTCAATTTTAAAATAATCTTTTGCAAGAACACCAACATTTATGTTTTCTTCTAAGACTAAAATACCATCATGATCAGATCCTAAGCCTATTTCATCTTCGGCACAAATCATTCCATAAGAAACTTCCCCCCTTATTTTAGCTTTTTTAATTTTAAAAGGATCTCCATTTACGGGATGAATTGTTGTACCAGGAAGTGCAACTACAACCTTTTGACCTTTTTTAACATTAGGTGCGCCACAAATTATTTGATAAGGTTCCTGCTCACCAACATTTACAGAAGTAATTTTTAAACGGTCAGCATTAGGGTGTTGACTTACAGATTTTACTTCTCCAATTACCAATCCTTCTAATCCTCCATCAATTGAAGAATAAGAGAATTGTTTTTCAACTTCTAACCCAATATCAGTTAGTAGTTTGGACACTTCACTCGCAGGAAGATCAATAGGAATTATGCTTTTTAACCAATTATAAGAAATTTTCATATTTATTAAAGGTAATTATATGAGGCACAAAAATAATGTTTTATGTTTTAGGGAATTAAAAATTCAATAAGTTCAATAAGAAAATAAAATATTTTTATATTTGCCGACCAAAATGATGGTGCCTTAGCTCAGTTGGTAGAGCAATGGACTGAAAATCCATGTGTCCCTGGTTCGATTCCTGGAGGCACCACATTACAAAAAAAAGGGAGCTTTTGCTCCCTTTTTTTATGGAGTAAAAATCTTTTTATTGCTTGTTCCTTTAGAATCAACTATTGATAAAATATAAAACTTCTTGCTTAAAACAGGAATTATTAATTCGCTAAAGCAGCTATTATTTGTGTATAAAATTTTGCCTTCTAAATTAAAAAGAGTGACTTTTTTTTCAGCTGAGCTGTTAAATAACAATAAAATGGTGTTTTTATTTTGAATAATTTGGTAGGTATCATGTTCTTTTATTCCAACGTTGGAAATGTCTATGGTTTGAAATAGCGTATCAGATCCGCAATTTCCATGTGCAATTAATTGAACAGTGTAGCTGCCATTAGCAGTATAATTGTGAGTAGGATTCATGTCAGTTGAAGAGTTGCCATCTCCAAAATCCCAAACAGCGGACAAGGCGTTTTGTCCAGTATTTGTAAATGAAGCGTTAGTTCCAATAATTTGATAACTAAATGATGCTGCAACTTCATTAGCTCCAATTCTCCAGTTGTCTAAACTATCTAGAACAATTAATGCAGCAGCTTCTTGTAGCAAAAGAGCATCCGAACAACTAATTGATGAGCAATAAGATGATCCAACAGCAGATTTTTTATATATACTTGAATAGTGAACGCATGCAGCTAAATAGCTGCCGTAAATACTTGGATGACTGCCATCTGAACTATAAAGCGATATTGAGGGGTATTGGTCTCTTACATATTTCCATGCCGCACCAACAGGGCTTACTGAACATTGGTTGTCTATACTCATTTCGATATAGCTCTCTCTTAATCTTGATTGCATTCCATCATATGTACATAGTGGCGGGTAATTAGCACAATTACTTTGATCTCCATTTTCTCTTCCCCATGTCATAAAAAAAAGAGGTTCTGCGCATGAATTTGCAGATTTAATTGAATCTACCAGAATGCTTGCAAAAGGATAGCAATCATTAGCAACTTGACTTGGTGGAAAAGAGGGGATTTGAGATTGTTCTTGCAGTACAACATAATCCCAATTAGAAGCTGTAATTTTTGACAAAGTTGTTGTGTTTGTTGAGTGTTGCTCAAAAGTATATCCTCCTAAGGTATTAGAGTCCCAATTAAGCGTATCATTGAATGAAAGAGCAATATTTGCAGTTAGTTGAGGTAAAGAATTCGAATAGGTGTAACTATTCCCTAGAAAAAGTACATTTTTTGTTTGTCCAAAAAAAGAAAAAGAGATTAACGATAGTAAGAAAAATATATAGCGCATAAGATTTTATTTAAAAACGAGCGTTTTAATTTAAGTTGCTTCAAAACAAAAATAATCTTATAAGATTATACACACTTAATTACAAGTATTGATTTGTTATTTTTGTATTAGTATGAAAAAAGCATTTACTCAAAATAGCAGATTATTAATAATCTTTTACATGCTTATTGGATACATCATTTTACAGTTTATTTGGTGGGGCTATCACATAATAAATTTAACAAAGCAATTAAATAATGATCAAGAGTACTTGTATAGAAGAATTTGGATGATTTCTGGCGAAGCTTTTGTTTTTATCATTGTCATTACTATTGGAGCATTATATGTTGTGCGTTCATATAGAAAAGAAATAAAATTATCACAACGTCAAAAAAACTTCACACTTTCGGTGACTCACGAATTAAAAACACCTTTGGCATCGAGTAAATTGTTTTTAGAAACGCTATTAAATAGAGAATTGCCTGAAGAAAAAAAGATTGAGCTGCTAAAAAAAGTTTACTTAGATCAAGAAAGGCTTCAGACTTTAGTTGATAATATTTTAATGGCAAGTAATGTTTCTAAAAACGATTTAGAGCTAATTCTGGAAGATGTCTATTTGTTTGACTTGATAAATAGAGTGAAAAATGACTTCCCAAATACACACAACGTAATCAATCAAGTTGATCAAGAATGGGTCATTAAGGCAGATGAATTTTATTTTATCTCCGTTATTCAAAATTTATTTTCTAATGCACAAAAATACTCCCCAAAGGGAACTACTATTTTGTGGAAATCTTTCATAATTAACGGTAAAAAATACTTTTCTATTAAAGATCAGGGACCGGGGATTCCGTTTAAAGAACAACGAAAAGTTTTTGATATGTTTTATCGTTTAGACAATGAAGACACAAGGTCTTCTAAAGGAACAGGTCTGGGATTATATTTGGTAGATAATATTTTGAAACTACATAATAGTGAAATTAGCGTATCTGATAAAGAAGATGGGTGTGAGTTAATAATAAAATTAAGTTAAAAGATGTTGACAAATAAAGTAGTATTAATGATACTAGACGGTTGGGGGATTGGCAAAAAAGATCATTCCGATGGTGTTCATTTAGCTAAAACTCCAATGTATGACTCATTACTTTCTAATTATCCAAATGCTACGTTAGTTACATACGGGGAGGATGTAGGATTGCCAAAAGGACAAATGGGAAATTCTGAAGTTGGCCACATGAATATTGGAGCAGGTAGAATTGTCTATCAAGACTTGTTGAAAATTGACAACGCGATAAAAGATCAAACTTTTTTTAATGAAAAAGAACTTCTTGAAACCGTTAAATACGCTAAAAGAGAAAATAAAAAGCTTCATTTAATGGGCTTAGTCTCTAAGGGTGGGGTACACTCCTCATTTAATCATTTGATTGCTTTGTGTAAATTCATAGAACATAACAACATTGAAAACTGTTATATCCATGCATTTACTGATGGTAGAGATTGTAATCCAACATCTGGACTTTCTTATTTAAAAGAGCTAGAGAAAACTATTCTAGATACAAAAATTAAGATAGCAACTGTTATAGGAAGGTATTACGCAATGGATAGAGATAACAGATGGGAAAGAATAAAAATAGCGTATGATTTGCTTGTTAACGGAGTAGGCAAAAAATGTAATAGTGCATCTGATGCCATTTTGGATAGTCATACTAAAAACATTACTGATGAATTTATTTTACCAGCAATTATTGACAAAAATGGAACAATTCAGGATGGCGATGCAGTAATTTGTTTCAATTTTAGGACTGATAGGTGTCGTGAAATAACTCAGGTATTAACTCAAATTAATCTTCCTGAGCACAACATGCAAAAAAAGAACTTGTATTATGTTACAATGACAAATTATGATAAAACGTTTAAAAACATTAAAGTTATTTACAACAAAGAAAATTTAGCAAAGACCCTAGGTGAGGTGATTTCTGAAAACAAGCTAAAACAACTTAGGCTTGCAGAGACAGAAAAATACCCTCATGTTACTTATTTTTTTAATGGTGGAAAAGAAGCTCCCTTTTTTAATGAAGGCCGTATAATGAAGAAATCACCCAGTGTAAAGACTTATGATTTAAAACCTGAAATGAGTGCTTATCAGCTAACTGAAGCTATTTGTACAGCCATAAAAAAAAATGATAATGATTTCATTTGTTTAAATTATGCCAACCCGGATATGGTTGGTCATACTGGAAACACAAAAGCTATAGTTAAAGCGTGTGAAACCGTTGATAATTGTCTTAAAGAAGTTATTCCTTTGGGTTTAGAAAATGGATATTCTTTTATAATTATTGCTGATCATGGAAATGCAGACTTTATGATTAATAATGACGGGACTCCTAATACTGCTCATTCACTTAACCTTGTACCAGTAATAGTAATTGATGATAATGTTAAAAAGGTGCTAGATGGAAAACTTGCAGATATAGCACCTTCAGTTTTAGAATTAATGAAAATTGAAAAACCAAAACAAATGACCGGCAAGTCACTTTTTTTAATTTAAGAACTATCTAATTAAATGAACATATCCAGATAAAGTTGTTTTCAGCTCTTCTTTTTCTGAATCCTCATATTCATATTTTCCAGAATTGGTTTCAATAATGTATAGATAAACACCTTCTTTTAATTCTTTACCTGACTTGTAATGTGTGCCATCCCAGTCATTGTTGTAGTTGATTTGTTCATAAACAATCTTTCCCCATCTATTCAATACTTTTAACGTTACGTTTTCATATTGTTCAATGTTGATTGGAATGAAAAAGTCATTGCTTCCATCTGAATTAGGAGTAAAAACATTTATTTCTTCAATTGGACATTGTACCCAGACTGTTGAAGTTCCAATTTCAGGATCTCCACATCCGTCACTAACGGTTAAGCTATAGTCTTGAGTTATAAGTGGAGATATTGAAATAACATTGGAAGAAGTGTCTCCAGTAGACCAGCTATATGAGAATGGCTCAATACCCCCACTCCAAACAGCTTCTAAAGAGTATGGGCCATCAATTTCAGGACAAATATTTAAACTGTCTGGCATTTCAACAGAAAGAGGTGTATAGTCATTTAGATATAAAGTTGCTGAAATCGTATCAACTTGCCCCATACATTGAATGTAAAAAATATTAATTGTAATTGTTTCTTCTAATTCTGTAACTCCATCCACAATTGGAAAAATAAAAAGTGTGTCTTGTTGAACACCAATTGGCAATACTAAACTATCAGCAATAGGTGCATAATCAAATCCATTACTTGCAGTTCCACCGATGTCAAATTGAATCGTGAAATCTGTAGTCGTATCTGCTCTGGAGAAAACAAAAAAGGCATGATTACAACCTTCATATAATAAGGTGTCTAAAGCAGATAAAGCCCCCCCATTAGCAATACCAGCATCTATGTTAATTCCAGACGATGAAAAGCTTCCTTCTTCAATGAAAACTCCTGAATCAAAAGCACTGTCACCTCCATCTCCTATTGCAAGTTTTATATGATAAGTTTCTCCACAAACTACAGCAGCTTTGGCTTCTAAAACTACTGTGCTACCATCATATTCATAGGTATTACTTGAATTTCCAGTATAAAATATGTTATAGGATGCCCAGTTTGGATCAATATTACTACAATTAGAAGCCGTTCCAGAAGATCCAGCAACTCCTGGATTTACAGTATTGATTGAAACCCCGGTAGTAGTGTAGATGCTTGGGTTGTTAGGATCGGGAATCAATGCGATATTTTGAGCCACATAATTTATACCATTAGGATTTAGCCCAGATAAGAAAAACCCAAATGCATCATTTACACTTCCACAAACATATTCTGGATATTCTTCTGATGCGAAAACATAATTAAATGAAATGGTGTCTCCTTCTGGAACAAAGTCAAATTCAATGACACACTCATCATATATCTGATTAGGTGTTATGCTCTGAAGATCTGAATCATTTCCTTGTTGGCCGGTTCCACCTATAGAATTTCCGTTTGAAGTGTTTAGTAAAGCAGCCATTGACACATCACCAGACCCCATAATAAAACCACTTGGAAGGCCGATGTTACTATTTGCATCAATAAAAGAACCCACTTGACTATTGTTAATTGCAGCAGACCCACCATTAAACTGTACATTAGAAATAGTTACACCACCTCCTAAAAGCACATTTTGAATGTACTGCTCTACTGTCATAGTATTAATTGAGACAGTCATTTGGCCATAAAAACATTGGGTTAATGCAAATAAAGCAGTCAAAAAAGTAGATTTAGCTAAGTTCATTTGTATAATTTTTCTTGATAGACAATGTTTGGTTCACAATGGTTGCTTAGATGAAAATTTGTTGGTGTTTTAATCTGATGATTATAGTTATATTTGAAGCGCTAAAAAAATAAATAGATGTCAAAAATAAATAATTTCATAGATCAAAACAAAGATAGGTTTTTACAGGAATTAATTGAGCTTTTAAAAATTCCATCGGTAAGTGCAGATTCTAAATTTTCTGTAAATGTTAGAGAAGCCGCAAATTACATACACAAAAAACTAATTTCAGCAGGAGCTGAAAACTGTGAGATTTTTGAAACTAAAGGCCATCCCATTGTCTATGGTGAAAAAATCATTAATGAAAGCTTTCCAACTGTATTAGTTTATGGACATTATGATGTTCAACCAGCAGATCCTTATGAACTTTGGGATTCAAATCCGTTTGAGCCAGTAATCAAAAACACTACAATTCATCCAGATGGAGCAATTTTTGCTCGTGGCGCATGTGATGACAAGGGTCAAATGTACATGCATTTAAAAGCATTTGAGACCATGATGGAGACCAATGAGCTTTTATGTAATGTGAAGTTTATGATTGAAGGTGAAGAAGAGGTTGGTTCAGAAAATCTTGAAACATTTATTAGAGCAAATAAAGAGATGTTAAAAGCAGATGTAGTGTTAGTTTCTGATACTGGAATAATATCAAATGATACTCCATCTATTTGTGTAGGGCTAAGAGGATTAAGCTATGTTGAAGTTGAGGTTGTCGGACCCAATAGAGATCTCCATTCTGGTCTTTATGGTGGAGCTGTTGCCAACCCAATTAATGTTTTAACTAAAATGATTGCTTCTTTACATGATGAAAATGCACAAATAAATATTCCAGGATTTTACGATAATGTAGAAATTGTTTCAGAACAAGAAAGAAAAGAAATGGCAAAAGCACCATTTGATTTAGACGCTTATCAGCAAGATTTAGATATTAAATCTGTTTTTGGGGAAAAAGGATATACTACCAATGAAAGAAATTCAATAAGACCTACTCTTGATGTAAACGGTATATGGGGAGGCTATATTGGTGAAGGAGCAAAAACTGTTTTACCTTCAAAAGCACATGCTAAAATATCCATGCGACTAGTTCCTCATCAAAGTTCAAAAAGAATAACACAACTTTTCCAAGACCATTTTAATAAAATCGCACCTGAATATGTTAAGGTTAATGTAACCCCACATCATGGCGGTGAAGGGGTTGTAGTTCCCACTAATTTTAATGGATTTCTAGCCGCTAGTAAAGCAATGGAAGATAGTTTTGGTAAGAAACCAATTCCAGTAAGAAGTGGTGGATCTATTCCAATAGTTCCATTGTTTGAAGAAGTTTTAGGACTAAAAACTATTTTATTGGGTTTTGGTCTTGATTCTGATGTTATTCATTCTCCAAATGAACATTATGGGTTATTTAATTTTTACAAGGGCATTGAGACAATTCCTTTGTTTTACAAATACTTTAATGAGCTTAATAAACGTTAGAAAAGAATGAGGTATTTCTTTTTTATAAGCGTTTTTATACTTTTAAATGCGTGCTCTTCTTTTAAAGAAGTTGAATTTAAAGGTGTTGAAAAGGTTAGCTTTGGAAAACAAGATCAAAGTAATATCCCTCTTATTTTTGATGTAAGAATAAACAATCCAAATCAATTCAATATTATTTTAAAAAAAGGGAATGTTGATGTTTTTTTAAATGATCAGTTTATTGGCAAATCGTTATTGTCTAAAAAGATTGTAGTTCAAAAAAAGACAGACCAAGCTTATCCTTTAGAAATTAAAACCTCATTTTCAGCTTTATCCAAAGCAGCTCTTTCATCTCTAGGAATTTTATTAGGTAAAAAGTTAGTTCTTAAAATTGACGGAAAAGTTGTTGTAAGAGCATTGATCATTAGAAAAAAAATAGATATTTCTTTTAAAGAAGAAATAAGTCCTTCAATTCTGTTGAACAAATAGAACGTATTTACTTTACGTAGTTAATGTTGAATTTAGTGATCTAATCATTAATATTTAGCAATGAAGTCTATTCAAATACATCCAGAAAATACATTTAAAATAAATTATATCGTTCATGAAAAAAATGATTCTTGTCTATTAATTAGTGGAATTTTAAGGAAAAATAATAAAGAATATTTTTCAAACATCCCTATCGAATGCAATCAATTTGCAAAAATCATCACAAAAGTTTTTCCTAATACGGGTTTTTTAGACTCTCTCACAATGGCACTGTTTAACAATAACCAACCCATAAACGAAGTTTCGCCTAAAAGAATAATTAATCAAGATTTATTTATTGATTTAGCATTGATTGTGAGCCCTAGGGAAACATATAGAAAATCGGCATAATAACTTTTAAAACATACAATAATGAGAAATATAAAATTTAATAATCAGGAAAAAAATCGATTACCTAAGCTAGGAATTATAACATCAATAGATGAATTGTCTTCTCACGATTTTATCTACATTAAGAACAAGATAAAATCGGGTGATGAAATTACTTTTGTAGAAGACGCATCTAGATTGTGGGATAAAAAAGCAATTGCGGTTTATTTTAAAGGGTATAAATTGGGATATCTTTCAAATGGAATTAGAGCCATGATGAAAAGAGCTTTTTTAAACAAAAGTTATTCTCGAGGAATTATTCAATTTAATTCTAAAACTAAAGTAAGTTGTTTTAATGCAGTAGATTTATTTATTGAAATTCACTAGCTTATTTAGAGATCCACAAAGAAGGATTTTCTGTAGTTAACCCAGCAGAAGTTATTTTCCAAATTTCAAAATGAGCTTCAGAAACATTCCCGTCTTCATTTTCTAGTAATTGACCTAAAAGTTGTTTTGTTTTAATTTGAGCTCCTTTTTTAACATAAACTTCTTTTAAATTTGAATAAACCGTTCTATAATCTCCGTGGCTAATCATAACGACTTTACCAGCTCCAGGAATAATTAAAACACTAGTTACTTTTCCTTGAAAAACAGCTCTTATTTTGGCTTTTTTTTCTGTCGTAATGTCAATTCCGTTGTTGTCTACAGTAGCGGTAGATACAATATCATGCCTATGCTTTCCATATTTCCCTGTAATTTCTCCTTTTGTTACAGGCCAAGGTAGCTTTCCTTTATTTGAAGTAAAAGTTTTTGATAGTGCACTTCCTTCGGGTGTAAGAGTGAATTTGTTATCTGATTTTTTTATTGTTGCAGCGATTTCTATTTCAATTGCTTTTCTTATTGCCAATGCTATTTTTCTCTTCTTTTTTTGTTGAGCATTGAGTAAAGATTTGTATTTATTTTCATTTGCTTTTAGCTTTGAATATGTTTCTTGCTGTTTAATTTTATCTTCAAGATAAGCTTCTTTTTCTGTTTTTTGAACCAAAGAGATTTGTTGTTTGGCATTTATTTTTCCTTGAAGGAATTGAATCTTTTCCTCTAATTTATTTTGATTAACAGCTATTTGATTTATTTGTTCTTGCCTGTAATCTTTATAATGTTGGATGTATTTCATTCTATGAAATGCTTCACTAAAGGTTTTTGCAGAAATTATGTATAAATATTTAAAATCAGTATTTCTATTTTTAAAAGCATGAATAATCATTTTTTTATATTCTTCTCTTAAGTTATTGATAGTGTTCTCAATACTTAAAATTTGCTTTTTAGTATCTGAAACTTCAGTGTCAAGTTTTCTTATTTGATAATTATAATGTGAAACTAATTCTTCCCTATATGCAATTTGATGCTGAATAATACCTAGCTCCGTTAACGAGAGTTGTTCAGAGTTTCGAGTTAACTTAATAAGATTTTTTGTGTTTAAAATCTTTTGCTGTAATTCTCTTTCTTTTTTCTTTAACTGATCGCTTTTTTTCTGAGAAAAAGCAGAAAAAGAAACTGTAAATAATATTAAAAATAGCAGTGAAATCGACTTATTCATTACCAGGTAATTTTATTGGAGTATAATTTGAAGAGTAATTGAAAGGAAATGAAAAGTTAGAATTAAATTTAAAATTTGGATTGAAATCTAAGGAAATACTAATGGTGTCTTCCTTGTTAACAAAGGACAATTCTGATTTTAATGGAAATAAGTTACTGTTAAATGATTTCCAATCGTCAAATCTAGCCACCAATGTTCTCTTATTTTGAAGATCATTAATCTCAATTTTTGAACATTTAAAATTTACTGGGTCAATCCAATACCTGTATAAAATCATATCTTCATTTTCTTTAAGAAGCTTTGAAATTTTTTTTGGTTTAACAGAAGAAAGCAGGTGTTGATTTAAATTGATACTTGAGTAATATTTTATTTCGGAATTAAACATAATAGGGTCTCCTGCAATTAAATCTTGTATCATGTGAAAACTTATTGGTGTACCTGCGATTTTTTCTAATTGCTTGTACGTTCCAAAAAAGTACTCTTTTTTGTTAATCTTTTTAAGAAGTTTTATCGAATCTTTTGAAAGCATTGTTGTTAAAAGCTGTACTCCAGACTTTGAAAAATTTGCCCAGATAAGACTATCCTTTGTAATTCTAAAATTAATTTTAACTGAATTTTCTTTATTCTGGTTTATTAAAATTTTTGCGGTGGCTTTACATTTTAAATTTTGATAGTCTGCTTTCCCTTCCATTAAAAAATCTTCCAAACTAAGTGGGTCTAAAATTGAAATTTTTTCTTCACTAAAAACTTTCTTTTTAAAAATGCAACTTGTTAAAGTTGCCATGCAGAGCAATATTATTATTATTTTATTCAATGTATAAATTCAGATTAATTTTTTGAATTAATGTTGGTGATGTGTTGTTATTTTCTTGAGCCAACTTCCAATATTTTAACGCTTTCTCTTTTTTGTTTAATTTGAATAGTACATCTCCATAGTGTTCTAAAATTGTGCCATTTTTTGCTCCACCAAAATCAATTGCCTTCAAAAGCCAAAATTCGGAATCCGTATATTTTTTTTCTAAAAATAAGATCCATCCATAAGTGTCTAGATAGTTTGCATTTTCTGTATTTAGTTCAATGGCTCTTTTAATCATTTTTTCTGCTTTAGGCAATGATTTTTTTCTTAATGCTAAGTAGTAGCTGTAATTATTTAAGACAAACGGATTATTTGGATGTTCTTCTAAAGATAAATCATAATTTAAATCTGATAAATCATGGTCTTCTAATTCATGGTAGGCATCTCCAAGAAGTTGATAAAATTCAGCTAATAAATAATGATCTTCAATTACTAATTCTTTTCCAATATTTAATGAAGTTACTGCATCTTGATAATTACCTAGTCGATTGTTGGCATATCCGTTAAAGTAATAAAATGTAGGCTGTGTTGGGAATATTTCCATTGCTGTTTTAGAATCTTCTTTTAGCTGCTCAAGTTTATTTAAATTACTTTCAAGAATTATAATTTGGCTCCATAGAGCATATGTTTGTTGATCTAAAACAACAGATTTTTTAAAGTATTCTAATGCTTTTTCTTCTTGCTTATCCTGCAATAAATAATCTGCATATATTGAGTAAGACTTTGATTGATCAGGATGTGTTGAAATTAATAATTCACATAAATTAAAGATAAATTCTCTACTCTCTTTTTTAACTTGAAATTCATTGAAAAGACGTAACAAAACATCAATTTTTGGTTCTAATTTCACATCTTTAGATCTTATAGCTGGTCTTAGGTATGTAAATGCTTTTTCTTTCTCTCCTTTAATTATGTAATACTGATACAATGAAATATTAACTATTCCATTTATAGAATCAATAGCAAGTATTTTTTGATATTGCTTAAGTGCTTTTTCATCTTCACCCAAAGACTCATATAACTCAGCCATTAAACCATGAAACTTAACCTCTTTAGGATTGTTATCTATTAATTTTTGTATTTCATTAATCGCATTTTCTTGTTCTCCAATTTGTAAATATAGTCGGTGCTTTTGAACCAACAACTCAGGGTTTTTGCCAATTAATTTTTCTAATTTATCTAAAGGTGAGATGGCTTTTTTATATTCTCCAACATTAATATAGCTATCGGACAAGGAATATAAGTACTCATAACGCTCAGGGTGTTCAAAAGTTAATTCTTCGAATATTTTAATGGCCTCTTTTTCTTTTTTGTTCTCAATAAATATTAACGCTAAATTTAATTTATACCACTCATTTTTTGGTTGATAATCTGCAGCTTTTTCAGCAAATGCTAAAGCATCCTCAATTTCATTTTTTTGAAGAGATATACCTGAAAGTTCATAAAAACAAACTGCGTTTTTAGGGGCAATGGTTAGACACATTTTAAATAAGGAATCAGCTTCATTTAAATTCCCTATTATTTTTTCAGTAGTTCCTTCTATTAAGAGTTTTTTTATTCGACTTTCTTGTTTTGAAACAATGTTTTTCGAGTCTTTATTTTTAATTGTTTTTTTGCTTGTGGTACAAGATATATTTCCAATTAGAAAGAAATAAAAGATTATATGGCAATAAATTTTCAATCAGTAATATTATGATTCAATTACAGTAAAATCTCCAATACTTAAATCTTGTGCTTTGCCATTGTAAGAAACTTTATTACCAATCATAGAGTTTTTGATAATAGCATTACAAACTGAAGAATCTTCTTGTATAATTGTGTTTTCAACGATGCATTTTTCAATTTCACTGTTGTTGCCAATTGACACATGTGGCCCGATTACTGAGTTTGTTATGGAGACATTGTCACCTATGAAACATGGTGGAATTATTACTGAGTTAACAAATTTAGCTGATTCAGGAACAGAATTATATTGTTTATTTAAGGTTAATACTTTATTGTTGGTATTAACTGTCACTTCTTTATTTCCACAATCTAGCCATTCTGTAACTTCACCAGGTTTAAATTTAACACCTTTTGCTTTCATGTTTTCAAGCGCATTAGTTAGCTGAAACTCTCCTTTTTCTTTAATGTTGTTATCAATTAAATATTGAAGCTCTATGGATAATTTCTCTCCATCACTAAAATAATAGATTCCTATAATCGCTAAATCAGAAACAAATGTTTCTGGCTTTTCAATGAAGTCTGTGATCTCATTACTATCGTTAAGTTTAACTACTCCAAAAGCACTTGGGTTTTCTATTTGCTTAACCCAAATAATCCCATCTGCAGAATTATCAAGAGTAAAATCAGCTTTAAAAAGTGTATCAGCAAAAGCAACAACAACATTTCCTGTTAATGATTCTTTTGCGCAAAGAATTGCATGTGCGGTTCCTAAAGCTTCTTCTTGGTGATATATAGTT
>JAQWSL010000063.1 GCA_029243225.1 Flavobacteriales bacterium | reverse complement strand
CTTTTGTTAAGAATTTATCACAAGAAAAAAACTATTTATATAGGTTGATTTTAAAAAGTTTGAATGCCTATCATTCAACATTAAATAATAAATCTAAAATATTCGAATATTTAAAGCAAGTTGAAATTCTATTTCATAAAGGTCTTTATGATCAAGCTCTTAAAATTGTAAAAAAAGCTAAGAAAATTGCAGCAGAAAATGATTTGTTTAATCACGAGCTAATTGTTCATGAAATTGAAGCTGAAATTTTATCCAAACAATTGTTGTATGAAGATGCTTTAGGAAGTTTTGATAGGCATGATAAATTACTTTCAGTTTCCGTAAATTTTAGTGCCATTCAAAAAATTGCATTTTCTTCTTATGAGAATGGACTTAAAATGGGAGAGGTTAGGTCTGATTTGGATATGGATATAATGAAAAAATTTGTACTTTCTGATTACATAAAGGATAATAAATTAGTTTTATCAAGTAGGGCAGAGATGTACAGGTTGAGTGTGCTTTTAGCTTACTATTACATGATAAAAGATGAAAAAAACATGTTGCTTCTATCTAAAAAGTTGACGAATCATTATCGTTTAAATCCAACTCTAATTGAGTATTCAACAATGGGTTATGTTTTTTCGATTTCTAGCCATATTAGGGCTTTAATCGAGAATAAAAAAATAGAAAACGCATGGACTCAAATTGAAGTGCTAGAAAATTTAGAAAATGAGTTAAACATTAACAATTCTATAAACCTTCAAGCAAGAGTTTTTATTTATTCGTTGAATTTAAGAATGGAGCTATACATGCTGTTCAATGAATATGATAAATGTACCAAGTGGATTGAAGAGAAGCAAAATGAGCTCATTAAATATGAAAATTTCATAAGAAAACCATTTCTATATGAATGTTATTTTTTAATGGCAAAACAATTCTTTATAACTGGGGAGTATAAAAAAGCATTGTTGTATTCAAACAAAATTATTAATGACATTGATTTTAAACTAAGAGCAGATATACTTTCAGAAATTAGATTGTTAAATCTTTTAATTCATTTTGAACTTAATAATGATTTCACACTGAAATATTTAACTAAAAACACGCTCAATTACCTCAAAAGTAAAAAGCGACTATACAAGTTAGAAGATGAGTTGATTAGATTTATGCAGCATCAACAGAAATCTAAAACTGGTTTTTTGGAGAAAGATTTAATTCAATTAAAGCAGCAGATGAGTTTTTGGAAAAAGCAAGATTTTGAGTCGATTCCTTTTAAGAAATTCGACTTTGGTATGTGGGCAGCAGCTAAACTACAAGACAAGTTTATTTCCGAATTATAATACCTTGTCTAATCTAAGTAGATTTCTAGTTTTTTATTGTCATTTAACTCAATTAAAGCCTGATCGAAGCTAGGAGCAGTTAAAAAAACTTTAATGTTGTTTGAAAATCCGAAATCTTCTGTTGGATAACCTATCATGTTTCGATTGCATTTTTTATCACTATTTTCATCATGATATGTTGCTATTGCATATTTACCTTTACTTAAATCTTTGATTGTATATGTCATGTTTGTAGAGCTGACTTTGAAATAATATCGTTTAAATTCTTTATCTACTTTGGGGAATTCATTAGGGTCATTGTATAAACCAATTTGAATGTATCCATTTATATTTTTAATGTTTTTAATACTTACTTCAATATCATAGTTTTGAGATCTCAAACTAAAGCATACAAGAGAAAAAATAATTAAGGATAAACTCTTCATCTTAAGGCATAAATATTAACTAGGTTGGTGTTTTCAAGCGCTTTTTCTTTTTCAAGAGTGATTTTATTAAACCCCTTTTCCTTTAAAATATTCTCTACTTTATTTGCTCTATTGTCTATGTTATGTACTTCCATAACTATAGATTTTATTTTACTCCAATCTTGATCTTCTATTCCTTTAATAACTTCCCATTCATGACCCTCACAATCCATTTTTAAAAGATCTATTTTGTTAATTTTTTTTGATTTAATTACTTCTGAAAGAGTAGTTACTTTACAATTTATTGTTTTTTTACCTTTCTTTAAATACCATGCAATTAGTGGTATTATAAAACCAGGTATTAAAAATGCCCACCAGAATGATTCAGGTGAGTTTTTAATGCTTCCTCTTACTGCTTTTTGAAAAGCTTTAGGGTCTTTTTCCCATAATTCAGGATTAGATGTTGATAGCGCGGGACTATTTGGGAAATATGTGAAACTAATCTGATCATTTTTAGAACCAAGTCCCATTTGATAGGCATAAAATTGAGGGTTTAAGCTTAACTTAACATTACAGTTAAGAACTTCAAATATTTGAGGAACAGGTTCGAAACAATGAATTTCTATGTTGTTGTATTCTTGAGACGCTCTAAGTCCAAAAACTCCTATGTTTGCTCCAATATCAAAAACTACATCTTCTTCTTCGATGCTAATGCCATGGTTGAAATATCCTTTTATATGGTCGTCAAGAACAACTGCTTCAGCAGATTTTAAGCAATAAATAGGTGTTCCGTCAGGAAGCTTAATTTTTTTCATAATTTTAAACGAATATTATAATAGATGATTGCATTAGAATTTGTTGTTTATACTCTTCTTATTTTATTAAGTTGTAATGTTATTGGTTTCATTTTATCAATATTACCAATTTATTTTAAAAAACTTTTAAAATATAGAATTCAAGATAAAGAAATTGATCGTAAGGTTTTTTTTTCTCGATTGCCATTAATCTTTTTTAACATTCTCTCTTTATCTTTAATTTCTTCAATTGGTTTATATTTTATTTATCCAATTTTTGAATCTAATTTGAATTTCTCTCCTTTAGTAATACTTATTCAACTTGCATTTATATTAATTATAGATGACTTTTTCTTTTATTTTTTACATCGATGGATGCATAATAATAAATACATTCTTAAAACTGTTCATAGTATTCATCATAAGGCATTTTCCCCTTTGGCTTTAGAATATTTATATGTTCATCCTTTTGAGTGGATGATGGGTTACATCGGCCCTTTTATTGGGATAGGTGTAATTGGCTTAATATCTCCTGTTAGTTGCTGGGCTTTCTGGATTTATATGTTAGTTAGAAACATTCATGAATTAGAGATTCATTCAGGATTTAAAACGAAATTTAGTCAATGGATTCCTTTTTGGGGTGTAAATGAGCATCATGACTTACATCACGCTAAATTAAATGGTAATTATGCAAGTACTTTTACTTTTTGGGATAAAGTTTTTAAAACGAAAATGAAGTAGACTCTATTTCTTTAATGCTTTTAAAGAATTGAAATAATTTGCAACACATAAAATTGATGGAACCCATATTCCAACGTACATCGCTTGTTGTTTGTCTCCATAGAACCATAAATAGTTTGAGAATAGTAAACTCATAATGGAGAGTAATAGTGGTAAATATGCTATGTATTTTTTCATCTAATTTGGTGTTTATTAATTTTCAGATTCTTGTTTCTTTAACTTATTTAAAAGATCATATTGAACTTTATTGAGTTTTTTAAATTTGACTCCAAACAATTTTATTTCATCTTTTTGTAGTTCAACTAACCAAGAAACATTCTTAAGCTCAGACTTGCCATCATATGGAATATTGTTTAACACATAACGCATAGCATTTAATCTGGCAATCATTTTATTGTTTGAATTTATTATTACCCAAGGAGCAATTTTAGTGGAAGTTTTATTGAACATTTTCTTTTTATACTGAGTATATTCTTTCCATTTTTTTAAAGTTCTTAAATCGTTTTCAGATAATTTCCAATATTTAAGTTTATGTTTCTCTCGAATATTAAATCTTATACGTTGCGTAGATTTGTTAACAGATAAATAAAATTTTATCAAAATTATTTCTTTCTTAATTATTGATTGCTCCCATTTGTTAACATTTTTGATGAAGTATTCATATTGACTCTCTGAACAATACCCCATTGTTGGTTGAATCATAGCTCTTGAATACCATGAGCGGTCAAAAAACACAATTTCACCTTTTTTAGGTAGTACTTTTTCATGTGTTTTAAACCATGATTTATTTTCTTTTTTTGTTGGGAGGCCTAATTCAAAAACATTTATATGTTTTGGCATTAAGTGCTCAATAAACCTTTTAATGGTAGATCCTTTTCCAGCAGCATCTCTACCCTCAAAAACAATGGCAACTTTTTTGTTGTTTTTGACCACCCATTCTTGAAGTTTTAGAAGTTCTATTTGAAGTCGATATTTTTCTTTAGAATATTGTTTGTCAGAGAGGTTTTTATATTCGCTGTTATAGTATTTAACACTCATTTCTCTAACTGACATTAATTTTATTTAAGGTAGCTATAAAAAAGCACAAAAATGAATGTTTTTTAATTCAATTTTTCATTATTTAATTTGGATAAACTTTTCATTGTTTATAGACATTGTGGGGATGCCCTTATTTTCAGTTATTTTTCCTTTAACACAAACTTGTTGATTTTTTAAAATTAAGTGAGGCTGATAGCTGAAATTAGTTGTGTTTGATTTCCATATTGTAATTGAAAATATTTGATCTGGGAATGATTGGTCTAAATTTAAAAAAACATGTCCATTTTTAGAAAGGTGAGTACTCACCACTTTTCCACAGATGGTCACAGTTTTATTTGTTTCGATGAATTGTCTTGATTGAACTGTATTAAAAGTTCCTTTTTTAAGATTTTCAGGTTTAATAGGTGGAGAATTACTTTGTTTGTTGTCTGAATTTAAAAAAGAAAAATCTGCTTGCTGTTCTATTATTTTTTCCAATGAGTCTTCTAAATTGCTGAAAAAATCTAATCCCGTTATATTTTCAAGACTATCTATACTTATTGCATAGTAATCTATTGGGTATTCATTTTTTTTATGAGGAAATAAATAAGCAACCGATTTTTGATTGTTAATGTCTAAAACTGCTTTGAAAAAGTAGTTTGGTATACTTACATTATTTATACTTCTTTCAATTTTTTTTAAGTTACTTGATAATACAGGTCCAGTAACTATGAATAAACTTTGGTTTTTTTCAATGACATAGTTTCTTAAAGAATTTTCAAGTTTAGCCCAGCAATCTCTGTTGAATTCAGGAAGTTGTGGAGACATGTTAGAATAAAAGTAAGATTCAGATAGTGCTGTTTTCGACCATCTGAAATCTGCAGAAGGTGCTAGGTGTCCTCTGTCATATCCAAAACCGTCATAAGATGTAGATCCATTAGTGTTTGTAGTTTTAATAAAGTAATCTTTTTCTTGAGCAGAACCAGAAAGAATTAATGTGTCTTCTCTAAAATCATTGCTTCTTCCTTGTGTGCCTTCAATAATATTGGTCGATATTTTGTGTGCTACCCATTTAGCCTGTTCATGCATTTCATCATACACTAAGAACATTGCTTTATGTTCGATTAATTTTTCTTCACTTTGCAGCTTTGGTAATACATATTCTATTAGTTCAAGTTTGTTTCTAGAGAATTCAAATGTTTCTAGTTCAGACAATAAACTGTTTTTTTGATTGTCTAATTTTAAGATTTCTGATTTAATACTGTCTATTTTTGAATATACATCTTGAGAAAATGTACTGTTAAGAATAGAAAATGCAAACAATGTGCTTAATAAAATGTGTCTGTTTAGAAATATCATTCTGAAATGAAATAAAGTTAAAACATATTTTTTCTAAATTTAAACATTCAATTTTAACCTCAGCTTTTCTACCTTTAATATTATGAAATACTTTTTAATTATATTCTCTTTAGGAATTATCTCTTATTTTCCTGCTCAATGGTCTTCCTTTACCGATTTAGTGCCTACATTTTCTTCACCTCGAACAACAGATTTAAATGGAGATGGAATTAATGACATTGTTATTGGAGCAGGTACAGATTCAACATTTAGTAATAATGGTATTTTAGCTATTGACGGTTCAGATGGTTCAAATCTCTGGACTACGCCTTCTTATGATGAAGTTTTTTCTAGTGCTATTTTTAGTGATATTAATAATGACAATGTTCCAGATGTTTTTATAGGTGGAAGAAATAGTCAGTTTTATGCTTTAAATGGAATTGACGGAAGTGTTATTTGGGAAGCATTCCCTCAAGGTTTAGGTTTAAATCCTGCAGATAGTGGTTGGTATAATTTTTATTCAGGTCAATTCATTCCTGATCAAAATTCAGATATGGTTAAAGATATTTTAGTTGCCAATGGTGGTGATCATAATGCTAATCCATGGGATCCAAGGCCAACAGGTCATTTAATGGTTTTAAGTGGTGCAACAGGGTCTGTATTGGCAATGGCACCCATGCCTGATAGTAATGAAATTTATTGTTCTCCTGTTATTGCTGATATTCAAAACAATGGAAACCTTCAAATTGTTTTTGGCACTGGGGGTGAGAATCATGCTGGTTCCATGTGGATAGCAGCTTTGTCAGATTTAATGAATAATAGCTTAATAAATGCATCTCAGCTTGCAACAAACTCAACAAAAGGTTTTGTTGCTCCAGCATCTTTAGCAGATTTTAATAATAATGGATACTTGGATATAATTGTTCAATCTTATGCTGGCTCTATTATGAGGTTTGATGGAATTAATCTTGCACAGAAATGGAGTGTTACTATTGCTAATAGCGAATCAAGTGCTGCACCAGTTATTGGAAATTTTACAGGTGGTGATTTAACACCTGATGTTTTTGCAGTATGTAATCAAGGAGTTGCTCCTTCATTTTTTGATCACTTTCAGGTAATGATTGATGGAGAAACTGGGAACATTGAGTGGATGGATAGTATTTCAGATTTGCATTATGCTTCAGCTAATGCTTTTGATAGTAATAATGATGGCAGAGATGAAGTTTTAATTTCAGTCAACAATATCAGCAGTTATTTTGAACACGAATTATTATTAATTGATTTTGAAAACGATACAGTTTCTTCAATTACTTCAGCTGTTGGAGGTGTTAACTTAGCTAGCTCACCACTTGTTACCGATTTAGATAATGATGGTTTTATTGACATTATTTATGCCTACAGAGCAGACAGCATTAATCCTTCAGCATGGAATGGCATTTATGTAAATCGATTAAACACCTCTTTTTCAATTCCAAATTCAGGTATTGCTTGGGGAGCTTACATGGGTAACAATTACAACGGTATTTATACTAATCAGCTTGTAGATTGTGGAAATGGTAGTGTCATCTCAAGTTTAAACATAACTAATCCCTCTTGTAATGGTTTCCAAGACGGTTTGGTAACAGTGAATTTAGTTTCACCTTCACTAGAACATACTTTTCTATGGTCGAACGGTTCAGTTAACGATTCATTAATTTCTGTAGGTTCGGGCTCAAATAAATTAATAGTTACCAATTCTACAGGATGTTATGAGCTCGTTTCTTTTTTATTATATGATCCTTACGTAATATCATTTGGCAATGTTATAAATAATCCATGTCCTGGTGGTATTTCGGGATCAGCAACTTTAAGTAGTTCGGGTTGTCCTTGTATGTTTAGTGGTTGTACATTCGATTGGGAAAATGGGGATAGCACTAAAACAGCAAACGGTTTGTCTGAAGGATACTGGAGTGTTACAATTACTCATTTAGACGGTTGTGTTGTAGTTGATTCTGTTGAAATAATTGATGGACCTCCTGTAATAGACAGTAGCTTTGTGAATTTTCTAAGTTGTTACTCTATTGATGATGGAAGTATTGATTTATTTCCGTCAGATACAGTTTTTACTACTTACAGTTGGAGTAATGGATCTACAGATAATAGTATTAGTAATTTACCAGCAGGAAATTATTCAGTAGCTATAGATAATCTTAATTGTTATGATTCATTGTTTTTTTCTGTAGAAAGCCCAGACTCTATCTTCATTTCCTTAAATATTCAAGATTTACTTTGTTACAATGATAGCAGTGGGCAATTAAGTATTAATAGTTTTGGTGAATATCCAATAGATTTTTTTAATGTTAATAATTTAAATTTCACAAATAGTCTTATAACTAATCTTTCGGCTGGGAGCTATACTGTGTACTCTCAAGATAGCACTGGTTGTTATTCCGATACTTTAGATGTTTTAATTACTCAGCCAGATTCTATAGGTTTAAGCTTTATAACTTCCCCAGAAACTGTTTCATTTGATGGTTCAGCTGAAGTTGTTGTAAGCGGAGGGGTTGGTTCCTTTAACTATTCTTGGAGCAATGGGCTTAACAACTCAACTATCACAAACCTTGAGTCTGGTTTTTACAGTGTCACTGTTGTGGATGGGAACGGTTGTGCTGTTAATGATTCTATTTTTGTTTCATCTGTAGTAAATGTTTCTTATTTATCTCCTACAACATTTAATTTATTTCCAAACCCGGCTACTAATTATTTTATGATTCAAACAAATCAAATTGTAGAATTTAACGTTCAAATTTTTAATTCTATAGGAGCTGAAATTTATTTTTCTGAAAACAATATTAATTCCAAAAAAATTAATATTAATCATCTTCCAATCGGAATTTATCAGGTCTTGGTGAGGCTGAAATCCCAATTTTCTCTTTTCACTTTAATAGTTAATTGATTTCAATGTATAGAATATTTATTCTTTTTTGTGTGAGTTTTTGCTTCCTTTCATGTGTTAACTCCAACCCATCAAATGTTCATGATGAGATTGACAAATCCGCTATTATAGATTCTGCTATGGTTGTTTCAGCTCATCCATTAGCAAGCGAAATTGGGAAGTCAATTTTAAAGAAGGGTGGCAATGCAATTGATGCAGCTATTGCTGTTCAGTTTGCGTTGGCTGTTGTGCATCCAAGTGCTGGTAATATCGGTGGAGGTGGTTTTATGGTAATAAGACTAAACAAGGGTGATTGTTATACATTGGATTTTAGAGAGAAAGCACCGAGTACAGCTCATAGAGACATGTATTTGAATGATGATGGAACAATTGTAAAAAGATTAAGCTTAGATGGGTCTTTGGCAGTTGGAGTTCCCGGTACTGTTGATGGAATGTGTAAAGCACATCAGAAATTTGGCTCTCTTTCTTGGGGAGAGTTAATACAACCTTCTATTGAGTTAGCTCAAAATGGTTTCCCATTAACCCAACTTGAAGCTGATGGCTTAAATTATTTTGTTAATTCTAAATTAAAATTTAACAGCATAGAACCATCTTTTATTGTTAAAGATAATTGGCTTAAAGGGGATTCAATTTATTTACATGATTTAGCCAATACTTTGTATTTAATTAAAGCAAAAAGAAGAGCAGGTTTTTATGAGGGAGAAATCGCTTTAAAGATTACTCAGGAAATGGAAAGGAGCAGTGGTGTTATAACTTCAGAAGATTTACAAAATTATGAAAGTATCTGGAGAGAACCACTAATTGGATATTATAAAAATTATAAAATAATTTCTATGGGACCTCCTTCTAGTGGTGGTGCATGTCTATTACAAATGTTGAAAATGTTAGAACCTTTTGATTTGAATCAAATGGGTTTACACTCTTATAAATCTATACATTGTATTGCTGAGGCAGAAAAAAGAGCTTTTGCTGATCGTTCAAAGTACATGGGGGATCCTGATTTTATAGACGTTCCACTTACTCAGTTATTAGACTCTATGTATTTAAAACATCGGATGTCCAATTATAGTTCAATAATGGCAACATTAAGCGATTCAATTTTCCCTGGAAATTTTAATTTTAAGGAAAGTGATCAAACTACTCATTATTCAATAGTTGACACTTATGGCAATGCAGTTTCTGTTACCACTACCTTAAATAGTTCTTATGGCTCTGGAGTTGTTGTGGGAAGTGCAGGTTTTCTTTTGAACAATGAAATGGATGATTTTAGCTCAAAACCTGGACAACCTAATTTGTATGGTTTAATAGGAGGAGAAGCCAATTCAATTCAACCAAATAAACGTATGCTTAGCTCAATGACACCAACAATTTTAGAAAAGAATGGTCAGTTGTTTATGGTTGTTGGTACTCCAGGTGGCTCAACAATAATAACAGGTGTTTTACAAACAATTTTAAATGTTATAGAATACGACCTCTCAATACAAGATGCGGTTTCTATAGGTAGGTTTCATCATCAATGGAGGCCAGATGAAATTAAAATTGAGTCCAATAAATTCGATAGTTTAGTAATTCAACAATTAAAACAAATGGGACACTCTTTTAAAAGCGTTAATTCCATGAATAGAGTAGATGCTATTGTTATAAGTGAAGGTTTGTTAGAAGGAGGTGCGGATCCTAGAGGAGATGATTCGTGTTCAGGTTTCTAAAAGAAAACCACATAATCAATTAAGAAAAAGTGATTTTCAATTAAATTTGATTAGTACAGTCTCCACCAGCATCTTCTAAAGTAGAGATGTAGTCTTCATAATCTTGTTAATGGTCAAAGTTTTTTTTCGCAAATTTCCTTAATTGCAATCACAACCAAAAGCCTCTAATAACACTATTCCTTCTTTATATTCGTCATTTGAATCAAAATCATCTCTACAAACTTCTTCAGTCGTAGATCCACAATTACAGTCTTGACATTTGTTACAAGAAGAAAGTCCAACTAAAAACAGGCAAGTTAATGCCGGTATAATAATTTTTTTCATTTTATAATATTTAAGTTTGATTAAATATAATATGAAAAAATTGGGAGTAAAGAAAATAGCGCTTTGGTCTGGTCCTAGAAATATCTCTACTGCTTTAATGTATTCTTTTGCCAATAGACAAGATACCAAAGTAATTGATGAGCCATTATTTGGATATTTTTTAAAACACACAGGAGTTTGGAGGCCTTCTAGAGAAGAAGTTCTTGATAGTATGGATTTAAATCCTTCAAGTGTTATTAATAATATGATTCATCCAGATGTAAATCAATCTGTATATTTCATTAAAAATATGGCCAATCATTTATTGGGTTTAGATTGGTCGTTTCTAGCTAATTTCCATAACTTAATATTAACAAGACATCCAAAAGAGATGTTGTTATCTTATTCTCAACACATGGAAAAACCAACAATGCTAGATACTTGTTATGAAATACAGCATGAATTATTAAAATATTTAGCATTGCAAAATATTCCTTTTATAGTAGTTGATTCTAAGCAAGTATTGAAGAATTCTGAAAGGGTATTAACAAAAATTTGTGAATTTTCTTCAATCTCATTCTCATCTAACATGCTCATTTGGGAAAAAGGTCCAAAAATAGAAGATGGTATATGGGCTAAATATTGGTATAATAATGTACATAAAAGCACATCTTTTGGTAATTATGTTTCCAATGATCAAAAATTACCTATTCACTTAATTGACATTTATGAAAAATGTTTAATACATTATAATCAAATTTTAAAATTCCAAACTTAATTCTATGTCTAAATTTAATCAACCTAACCCTAAAAATGACGGCACCCTAATTTATGTAGGAGATGAATTAATATTAAGAGAAAATGCCAAAATATCTGTTTTGGATAGTTTAGTTCAAGGAGGAGATGGAGTTTGGGAGGGTTTAAGAGTTTACGATGGTAAAATTTTTCAATTAGATGAGCATTTAAATCGTTTGTTTGATTCAGCAAAAGCCATGCATTTTAAAAACATTCCTTCTAGAAACTTTGTTAAAGAAGCTATTTTCTCTTGTCTTAATGCCAATGAAATGTATGACGGTGTTCACATAAGGTTAACACTCTCTAGAGGATTGAAAACAACATCTGGAATGAATCCTGAATTAAATATATATGGATGTACTCTAATTGTTTTGCCAGAATTCAAACCTCCCGTTTATGGTAACGAAGGTATAAAGCTTATAACATCATCTATAAGAAGAAATTCACCGCAATGCTTGGATTCAAAAATTCATCATAATAATTTAATAAACAATATTTTAGCAAAAATTGAGTCTAATATATATGGGGCTGATGATGCTCTGATGTTGGATTTAGATGGAATGGTTTCTGAAACCAACGCTACAAATATTTTTTATGTTAAAAATAAAATTTTAGTAACTCCTTATGCAGACAGTTGCCTTCCCGGGCTAACTCGACAAAAAGTTATTGAAATCGCCAAAGATACAGGTGTTCAATGCAAAGAAAAGAGGTGCTCACTCACAGAATTCTATACTGCTGATGAAGTTTTCACCACAGGAACTATGGGTGAGTTAAGTCATGTTGTTGCTATTGATGAAAGGGTAATAGGTGAAGGACTGAAAGGAGAAATTACTCAAGCTTTACAAAGTGAGTACAGCTTAAGAACAAAAAAATTGGGTTGTTCAATTCCTAGAAATTAAACTTTAAAGCTTAACCAAACGCAATCATCTGTTTGTTCTTCCTTGTCTTTGTAATTGTTGAAAAGCTCTTTAATAGAGCATTTATTTTCTTTAAAAACTTTAGAAGATGTGATCAATTGATATAGATATCTTCTTTTTAATTTTTTTTGTTTTTTACCACCAAATTGATTGATTATCCCATCACTAAATAAAATTAGTTGTTTGTTTTCTGCATTAAAATTTCCACTTATTATTTTTTTCGAATTAATACTAGATTTAATCCCAGCAAAAGTGGTGTCATTTGTTGGTTCATAAATTTCATTTTTAGTACCATCGTAAGAGATGAAGTTTTGATTGTTTGAAGCAAATTCAATGTTTTTGGTGTTAGTATTAATTCTTATTATTGTGAAATCTGTTGATGTAAAGCTGTCAATTTTTGTGTAAAATTCACTCGAAAAAACATTGTGCTCAATTTTATTATAAATTGAAATTAACGAAGAATCAATTGCTTCTTTCTTAAGTGCATTTTTAACTTCATTAGCGAAAAATATGGATAAAAAGGCTCCAGGTAAACCATGACCTACACAGTCGCCAACAACTACATATATATGGTTTTCTTCTTCTGTAGGTTCAATTAAAAAGAAATCAGCAGATGCGATGTGTTTTGGTTTGAAAAATATTTCTAGATCATCAAGGTTTGATGAATTGTCCAAGAAAATGTTTTGAATTATTGCAACTTGTTTTAAGTTTTCATGTGAATCTATTTTAGACAACTCCAATTCGCTTGATTGAAAACTAATCGTTTCTTCTAAATTATCTTTTACCAAACTAAGCTCTGATTTTAAATTTTGAAGTTGGTTTTTTTCCTGATGTATTTCATTTTTGGAGTTGGTAGTTTCTAAGGCGTAAAGGTTGAAATAATTTCTATTTGATACTTTGATAATAGTTATTGAATATGTTTTAGGACCTAATTCAATGGTTTTGTCAAAAATCCCACTTTTAGAGGAGTATGCTTGATTTAATAGAATATTGAAACTGTCTGGAACAGTATCTCCCACTTTTAAATCTAAATAATCTAGAAAGCTGTCTAAGGATGATTCATTTGCGTATACAACAACACCTTCATCATTAATTCTAATTACAGGATTGGGATTTTCTGATGGTAGTCTAGAAACATTTTCAAGTTCGTTGTATGATTTTTGAAGATCTCTATTTTGTTTTTGAAAATTTTCTATAATCTTATTTGCTTCTTCTAAACCAGTTCTTTTGCTTTCAATGAGGAATAAATATTCCGCCATCACAGAATTTTCAGGAAAATCAGATAAAGTTAATCCCGATGAGGAAAGAGTGTCTTGGTTTGTGAATATTGGAACAAATAGAAATAGAATAATTTGATCTTTATTATAAATGTGTGCATTTCCTTTTAATACAGTGGTTTTATTCTTGATTTGTGTTTTAATGAGTTTGTTTTCATTAATAATTCTAATACAATCGTTAAATGAATTTGGATGTGAAAAGTTGAAATAGTCATCTACATGATTGTAATGAATGTCTTCTCCAATGAGTTTAATCAATCCTTTACCTACAGACATTATTTTACCATTAAATCCTACTGCTAAAAGAAAAGGTAGAATAGTGTCTTTTAATCGGTCTATATTTTTTAATTGAGAATCCATTTATATTTCTGCAATCTAAATTGCGTATATAATTTAAGGCTTAATTATTTGTAAATCTAATTTTTTAACGTTATATTATAGTACAATAATTTCCCAACGTTTCAGGTGGTGTAACCTGAAACGTTATGGGTTTTTTAAAAAAATAGATAAAAAAAAACCACCCGAAGGTGGTTTTTATAGATGGTTGAAGTATTTTATTTAACCATAAATTTCTTACTAGAAACAGTGTTTTCATTTGATAATGTAACCGTATACATTCCAGCTTCAACATTTAGATTGATTTCTTTTGATAATTCATCTGAAGTATAGATTTCCTGAGATAAAACCAATTTACCAGTAATGTCAAAAATTTCAAGATTGTAATTTCCAGCATTAATATTCTTAGCATTTAAGAAAAGTGTGTTTTCTACAGGGTTTGGATATACATTAAAATTGAAAGCGTTATTTTCTTCAACGCCAACTCCAGTTACATCCACTAACATTACATCGTCTATGAAATATTCTGCTGCTTCTGGTGTTGCTGATGTTCCTCCAAATGCAAAATAGTTGATGCCTCCAAAAGAAGCATTTGTTCCTGTTCCATCAGATCCACTTGAGAATACATAAGAATGAACCATGTTTCCATCTAAATAAACATCTGCATTATCTGTGTCTAAGTTAATTACAACCTTTACATCTATCCAAGAATTTGGTTGGTATTGAGCTGATCCTGGTGTGCTTCCACCTAAAATTTCAACCATACCACCAGAGCTAAAAAATACGTCTAATTTCCAACCTTGTCCAGCAGTTTGAGTTTCTTGGATATTAAAATAACCACCTCTTCCAGTAGTGACAAAAAATTTCATTGAAAACTCATATTTTCCTGAAGTATATATAGAAGGGAAAGTCATCATTACATCTGTAGGACCTGTGTTTCCTTGTATTTGCACGGAATTACTTGGGCTACTTGAGTTAGTATTTACAACAAATGCATCTTCTGTAGTACCAGGTGCATTAGACCATGTGGTGAAATTTGTTGATTCGTTTCCTATATAGTTACCTGCTGTGTAGTTGTCAAAATCTTCGGATAAAAGCGTGTTTTGAGCAACAAAAAAGACTGGTAAACAAAATGATAAGATAAGTAGTGTTTTTTTCATAATAGTTAGATTTTTGTTTTTGTTTAAGTTTAAAATATAAAGATATTAAAATGATTTAAGATTTATGCTTTTAATTGTATCATCAAACAATAAATTTGTGAATTATGAAAATAGTTGTTCTTGGAGCTGGAATAGGTGGCCTTTCAGTAGCTTGTAGATTATCATCATTAGGACATAATGTTGTTGTTGTCGAGAAAAATAACTCACCCGGTGGTAAAGCAAGTGTTGTTAAATTTAATGGCTATACTTTTGATGCTGGTCCGAGTTTATTCACTTATCCAGAATGGCTAGATGATGTTTTTGTTTTTTGCAACAAAAATCCAAGAGATTATTACACATATAAAAAGCTGAATTTAGTTACTCGTTATTTTTTCAATGATAAATCATATTTTGATGTTTTTGATGATGTAAATAAAACTGCAAAATCAATAGAAGCTGTTTCAAACTTTCCTAGCTCAAAATTTTTAAAATTGATTAACCATTGGCAATTGGTTTACCAACTTTCAGAAGAAACATTTTTATCTGGAAAAATTAAGTTCAATCTTCCTTTTATAAAAGCTTCTATGAAATGGTTTTTAAAGTCAGGATTTTATTCCATTTTCACTTCAATGGCTATCTACAACAAGAAAGTAATTAATAATAATAAAGTTGAGTTGTTATTTAACCGATTTGCAACCTACACAGGTTCATCTCCTTACAAAACACCTGCTTTTATGAATCAACTTTCAGTAGTTGAGCTTTGTAAGGGGGCGTATTATCCAGACAATGGAATTTATTCTATTCCTAAATCGTTAGAGAAGTTGGCTGTAGATATGGGAGTTGACATTAGATATAATAACCAAGTTAGAGCTATTAGTAAGGAAAATGATTCATGGTTAATTAAAACTTCTAAATCTCATTTTTCTGCTGATATAGTTGTTTCTAATATTGATTACTGTTTTACCCGAAAGCTAATGGGTGAGCAATTTAATTTACCAACAAGTAAGTTGTCTACATCAGGAATTGTTTTTTATTGGGGCGTTTCAAAAACTTTTAAAGACCTAAAACTCCACAATGTTTTTTTCTCAGATGATTATCAAAAAGAATTTAGTCAGATTATTGATGATGTTATTTTTCCTGATAAACCAACTGTATATGTAAACGTTAGTTCTAAAATTGATAGTCATCACGCTAAAAATAACTGCGAGAATTGGTTTGTAATGGTTAATGTTCCTTCTAGTCTAGAATTAACGTCTAAAAAAAGTGTAACCAAGCTAAGAGATGCTGTCATTAATTTGTTGTCTGTTAAGCTGAATGAATCTATAAAAGAACTTATTGAATGTGAGAGAATATTAACACCAAATACTCTAAGTGATGATACAGGAGCTTATAAGGGTTCTATTTATGGTGTAAATCAAAATTCTTTATTTAAAATAATGAATAGAAAAGATAATAAGGATAAATTTGATAAAGGGTTATATTATGTTGGAGGAACAGTTCATCCAGGAGGGGGTATTCCTTTAGCATTACTTTCTTCAAAAAATACAGTTAATCAAATCATAAAAGATTATTAATTGAGAGGTTTTAGTAAATATAAGTTTGAGCTTGTTTTTTGTTTCATAGTTTATCTAGCTGGAATTATTGGCATTAAATGGATTCATGAAGAACTGTTTTTACAGTTATCATTTGTTTCTTTAATTATCCCGCTTATTATCATTCTTTTTAGATTAAAGATTAGCTTTAAAGATTATCTTTTGTTGTTAGCTGTTTTTATTTTCAGCTTTACTGCTGAATGGTTGGGTGTAAACGGAGGTCATCTCTTTGGCGATTATGTGTATGGAAAATCTTTGGGATTTAAAATTAATGGTGTTCCTCCTTTAATTGGAATTAATTGGGTTTTGTTGTGCTTGGTTTCAAGAGAAATTTCTATTCGTTTTGTTTCATCACCTGTCTTAATTGTTATTATTTCTTCTTTATTAATGCTTGCCCTAGATTTCATAATTGAGCCTGTTGCTCATAAGCTTGACTTTTGGACTTGGTCAGCTAATGAGATTCCACTTTCTAATTATAGAGATTGGTTTATCGTAGCTATAATAAATCAGGTAATTTTATTGTTTTTTAAACCAAAAGAAAAAGTTTTCTTTTTGACTGCAGGTTATTACGTTATACTTGCTTTGTTTTTTTTATGTTTTTATTAACCAATTATTTTTTCACTAATGTCTTTGCCATTTCATTTAATTTCAGAAAAAACAGGTCTTAATTTAGATCAGGTGGAAGCTGTTTCAGCTTTGTTAAAGGAAGGTGCAACTTTACCATTTATTGCTAGATACAGAAAGGACCAAACTGGTGGGGTAGATGAAATAGGTATAGAATTTATTTCAGATCAAATTAATTTATTTGAGAAAATTGCTGTTAGAAAGAACAATATTTTAAAGCTTTTAAAAAAGAGAAAAGTAATAGATGCTAAATTGATATTGAATATAAGTTCTTCTTGGAATTTAACTGAAATCGAAGACTTGTTTTTACCTTTTAAGCAACAAAAAGAAAATAAAGCAACACTAGCTATAAATTCAGGTTTAGATGGGTTGGCAAAAATAATATTGTCTCAAAAAGAAATTGTCTCTAAGCGTCAAATTTTATCTTTTAAATGTGAGTCTTACAGCAATGAGGTTTTAATAATGGATGGAGTTATTGAAATTCTTATAAAATGGATTGTAGAAAGAAAACAAATTAGACACCTACTCAGACAAGAGATTTCAAGAAATGGGTTATTGATGTCAAAAGTTAAAAAAAGCAGTAAAGATGAAGAAGGTGCAGAAAAGTATAAAGATTACATCGATTATTCTGAAGCACTTTCTAAAATTAAATCGCATCGATTTATGGCTGTACAAAGGGGCGCAAATGAAGGGTTCTTAACAGTTAGTTTAAAATTAGATAAGAAAAAAGTAATAGATATTATTTCAAGTAAAGTTATTTCTGATCAAGGAAGCTTAACAATCTTAAGTAAAGCCATAGAATTAGCTTGGTCAAAATCTTTAAAACCTTCAATGCGAAAAGAGATTTTTAATAAACTGAAAGAAAAAAGTGACCATAAAGCCATAGCTGTTTTTTCTGATAATTTACGACAACTCTTAATGCAACCACCACTTAGAGATAAAAGAATATTGGCAATTGATCCTGGATTCAAATCTGGTTGTAAATTAGTTTGTCTTTCTGATAAAGGTGATCTTTTGAATAATGCCACTATTTATCCACATCCACCACAAAATCTATTTGGTGAAGCAAAGAAAAAAATTGCAGGTCTAATTGAACAATACAAATTAGATGGTATTGCAATAGGTAATGGAACAGCATCCAGAGAAACTGAAAGACTTATAAAAGGAACAAGATTTAATAGAAAAGTTAATGTGTATGTTGTAAATGAAGCTGGGGCTTCTGTTTATTCAGCTTCTTCAATTGCGAGGAAAGAATTTCCTGATTTCGATGTAACTGTTAGAGGTGCTATTTCAATTGGGAGAAGGTTGATAGATCCATTAGCTGAGTTGGTTAAAATAGATCCGAAAAGTATTGGTGTTGGGCAATATCAACACGATGTTGATCAGGCGTTGCTTTCAAAAAAATTAAACAATGTCGTTGTAAGTGCAGTAAATAATGTAGGTGTTGATTTAAATACTGCGAGTGAATATTTACTTGAACATGTTTCTGGTATTGGAAAGAAAATTTCAGAAAATATTGTAAAATATAGAAAAGAACATGGGTCATTTAATTCTAGAGAGGAATTAAAAAATGTGCCAAAATTAGGTGCTAAATGTTTTGAACAATCTGCTGGTTTTCTAAGGGTGAAAAATGGGTTGAACCCTCTAGATGACAGTGCTGTTCATCCTGATTATTATAACATTATTAATAAGATTTGTGTTAAGGAGAAAGTTAAGATTGAAGATTTAATTGGTAATACCTTGAGAGTAGAGGCGATTAATTGGGAGCAACATTTATCTTCTACTTTAGGATTTCAAACTATTAATGATATTAAGTCAGAATTGATTAAGCCGGGTTTAGATCCTAGAAAAATCATTTACCAATTAGAGTTTGATCCAACCATAAGAACAATTAATGATTTATCTATTGGTCAAATATTGCCAGGAATTGTTAATAATGTAACCAATTTTGGTGCTTTTGTTGATATTGGTATTAAAGAAAACGGTTTAATTCACATCTCACACTTAGCAGATGAATACATCGAAAATCCATCAGATTTCATTAAGGTTCATCAACATGTAAAAGCAAAGGTTGTTTCTGTTGATGTGGAAAGAAAAAGAATTGGATTAAGCTTAAAAGGTATATGATAATTGCTTAATTTTATTGTCATGATTTTTCTAAAAACTAAACTATCTAAATCGATGCCTTGGGTTCTTACTCCTGGGTTGTAGTTTGTTTTTCATTTTTTATTAGTTTCTATTTTTAAATTCTTAAATTATTTTTATGAGTAAAGTTATTGTTTTAGGTGGTGGTATGGTTGGTAGTGCAATGGCCATTGACATGGTTAAAAACCATGATGTTTTATTGACAGATATATGTGGCCAAGTTTTGGATTCAACAAAAGAAAAATGTTCAGAATTAGACATTATGGTTTTGGATGTTACTAACGAGCAACTTTTAATGAAAACCATTACTAGTTTTGATTTAGTTATTTCAGCTGTTCCTGGGTTTCTAGGATATCGAACTTTAGAAAATATTATTAAAGCAGAAGTGAATGTTGTAGATATTTCATTTTTCCCTGAAAATTCTTTGGATTTAGATGATAGGGCAAAAGCTAATGGAGTTACTGCAATAGTTGATTGTGGTGTTGCTCCTGGAATGGATAACGTTATATTAGGGTATTATAATGAGAAGTATAAGTTGACAGATTTTGAATGTTTAGTTGGTGGACTTCCAAAAGTGAAAAAGTGGCCATTTAGTTACAAAGCTCCATTTTCACCTATAGATGTAATAGAAGAATATACAAGGCCGGCTAGGTATGTGGAAAACAGTAAACTAATTGTAAGAGAACCTTTAACTGACTGTGAATTTATAGAATTTGATGGTGTTGGTACTTTAGAGTCTTTTAATTCCGATGGGCTACGTTCAATAATCTTTACAATGCCTCATATTCCAAATATGAAAGAAAAGACTTTGAGGTATCCTGGACATGTAGAATACATTAGGGTGCTAAAAGAAACTGGCTTTTTTGATGAAGATGAAATTGAAGTTAATGGTAATATGGTTTCTAAGTTAGATTTCACAAGTAAGATGTTGTTCAAGGAATGGAAGCTGGGAGAAAATGAACAAGAAATTACTGTGATGAGGGTAAGCTTAAAAGGGGAAAATGAAAATGGAGAAGAAGAAAAAATTGTTTATCATTTACACGATCAATTTGATAACCAGACAAATACTTCATCTATGGCACGAACAACTGGTTATACTGCAACAGCTGCAGCTAATTTGTTTTTAGATGGTTTATTTAAGGAAAAAGGTGTTTTCCCTCCTGAATTAGTTGGTAAGCATGAAGAGTGTTTCCATTATTTTATTAATTATTTAAAAGATAGAAACGTTCACTATGTCAAAGAAAAAGTGGTTAATTAAATTGCTTAAAAACTTTTTCTTGAATTTGCTACATGATAAAGCAGTAGCCGATCGTAAAAATCTCCTGGATCAGAATAATAAACTTTAAATAGGTATTCATTTTCAGTGTCGAAATGAGACCCTTCAATGTGTCTAATGTCAGCACTTTTGGCAGTGTCATTAACATATAAATAAAGGTAATTGTAATATCCTTGTTTTAAATACAATTCTGCTTCGTAGCTACCTTTATATGTATTGTATTTCATTTGAAATTCGGGGTCAATTTTCCAATTGCTAATCTGACCAAAGATGTATAAATCTCCTTGGTCTAATGTGCTTCTGTAAGGAAGACTAAATTTCACATGAGCATAATCGCCTTCAGTGTTCCAATCGTTTCCATCTACTGTTTTTATTAATAACTTGCCATTAATATCAGGCTTTTCTAGGTACCTTTTGTAGGTTCTTTTTTCATCAGCCATGAGCGTAATTTTATAGGTGCTATCTGTAAGTTCAGATTTTCTAATTCTATCTATTTCTGTTTGAAAACTAGTAAGGTTGATGTATCTAAATTCATTTCCACCATCAAAAATATTTTCATCATCATAATTATATACTAGCTTATTTTCTCTTACAAAATTTGGTTCAAGATTAGAAATCATGTTGTCTGTTCTGTGATTTTGTTCAACAAATACATTGACATTAGAATAGGGATCTATTATCTGATTAGGTGAATATATAAAATTGAAATCTACTTCTTGTTGATAATATTTTTGATCTATGTTAGAAGGGTAGGAGATACTTATTTCTGGTTGAATATTTTGCTCAGATATGTAGAATTTCTTTGAAAAAATAGGTTGTTCAGGGTTGCCCTCTTCAAATACGTTTACAATGTAATTTCCTGAAATTAAAAAACTTACATCTTCATTAGGAAAAGATACCCAGTAATGAACATAGGGCTGGTGCGTGTTAAATGACTTTTCAGAGTTTTCAAAATAATTATCGTTAAATCCATTTATATAATTCATTTCATTGAGATTGCTTTTTTCCCAATTTGAATTGCAATGTATGAATTGGTACTGATAGCTATTAAAGTCTGCGTTTAGGTCGTCAAACCTTAAAACAAGTTGTTCATTGCTATTGAGAATTATAAAGGGTTCGGCCAACTCTACGCCTCTCTTGTAAAGTAATATACTTTTTATGTTTTTGTCATAAATGTAATCTTCTAAGCGTATAGTTTCTTCTTTATAAAAGTCAATTTCTTTTTTGATGGATGCATTTTTTTCTGATTTATTATTGTTTGCACCATTACTACTTACATTGTTGTTTATTGAGCAGCTATGAAAAATAATTTGTATTACAACAGTAGTGTAAATCAGTTGAATTGCCTTTTCCTTATTTATAATCATTCTAAATTATAGTATAGTCTAAATATATGTAAACAGTCTATTTATTTGATGGTACAAATTTATAAATTTGCTCCGCTTAATAACAACTATTTATGTCTCAAACGATAACCATTCGTAAAGGTTTAGATGTCAACATGAAAGGGAAAGCTGAAAAAGTCCTTGTTGAAGCTGCTAAATCGAAACTTTTTTCTATTCAACCCCCAAACTTTACAGGACTAACACCAAAATTGGTTGTTAAAGTTGGCGATAAAGTAAAAGCTGGCTCACCAGTTTTTTTCGATAAATATAGAGACTCTATCTATTATGTTTCTCCAGTATCTGGTGTTGTAAAAGATATTGTTAGAGGTGCTAAGAGAAGAATTCTTGATGTTATTGTTGAAGCAGATGCAGAAACTTCATATTTGGAATCAACTGTTACTGATGTTAAAAATTTAGATCGAGAAGCTGTAAAATCAATGATGCTTTCTTCTGGTTTATGGCCTTTTCTTAGAATGAGACCTATTGATATTGTCGCAAACCCAACTGATACTCCAAAGGCAATCTTTATTTCTTCTTTTGATTCTAATCCTCTTGCACCTGATAATGACTTTATCCTTGATGGCAAAGATGCTGAGTTTAATGCTGGGATTGAGTTGTTAAACAAACTTACTGATGGCAATGTTCACCTTCAAACTAGAAAGTCGTCTAGCGCAGTTTTTAAAAATGCAAAAGAAGTTCAAATTACTAATGTAAAAGGTGCTCATCCTGCTGGAAACGTAGGGGTTCAAATACATCATATTAACCCCATTAATAAAGGTGAAATTGTTTGGTATATTAATCCCCAAGATGTTCTAATTCTTGGAAGGTATGCACTTACAGGTAAGTATGATGCCACTAAGGTTATTGCAGTTACAGGTGAGAATGCATCTGATAAAAAATACTTCAAAACAATCATTGGAAGTAGTATTAGTTCTATTATTTCTAAATCTGTTAAAGAAAATAGTAGAATTATTTCTGGTAATCCTCTTACAGGTTCGCAAGTTAGTTCTGATGATTTCTTATCTTTTTATGATTCTCAAATAACTATTCTTCCTGAAGGAGATAATTATAAGTTTTTTTTAACGGAAGGTTGGTTAAGTGCCGGTTTTAAAAGATTTTCAGCATCTCGAGCTTATCCATCTTGGATGATGCCTAAATCCAAAGAATATGCAATGGATACCAATATTAATGGTGAAGAAAGAGCTTATGTTGTTTCAGGTCAATATGAGAAAGTTTTTCCATTTGATATTTATCCTGTTTATTTAATTAAATCTATCCTCTCTAACGATATAGAAAGAATGGAGAACCTAGGTATTTATGAAGTAGCCCCTGAAGATTTTGCGCTTTGTGAATTTGTTTGTACATCTAAAATCAATGTTCAGCAAATCGTTCGTGACGGTTTAGACATGATTTATGATGAGTGTATGTAATTTAAAATTGAATTAAGTGAAGTTTTTAAGAAAAATATTTGATAACGCACATGCTAAGCTTAACAAGAGTGAAAAAACTAAAAAGTTTTTCCCTCTAGTAGATGCTATTGAGACGTTAATGTTTACTCCAAATCATGTAACAAAAAATGGAACTCATGTTAGAGATTCTATAGATTTGAAACGAACGATGATGATTGTGATAATTGCACTAATTCCATGTCTGCTTTTTGGAATTTACAATACTGGCTATCAGCATTTTTTATTGACTGGTGAAGCTGTTTCATTTTGGGAAATAGTAGGTAAAGGTGCCTTAGTTGTTCTACCATTAGTGGTTGTTTCTTATGGAGCAGGACTATTTGTTGAGTTTATTTTTGCTATCAAGAATGGTCACTCTGTTCAAGAAGGGTTTTTAGTTTCAGGAATGTTAATTCCTCTAATTATGCCTGCTGATGTTCCTTTGTGGATGGTTGCTGTTGCAACAATTTTTGCTGTTGTTATTGGTAAAGAAGTGTTTGGTGGTACAGGAATGAATATTCTAAATGTTGCTTTAACTGCTAGAGCATTTTTATTCTTTGCATACCCAACTAAGATGTCTGGTAATGAAGTTTGGATTACTGGTTTTGATAAAATGGAAGGTGTTGACGCTTCTAGTGGAGCTACTGCTTTAGGAGATCTAGCTTCTTTTATGCAAGAAACACCAGCACTTGAAAATGTCGCCCAATTCCAGCAAAAATACAGTATGATGGATTCATTTCTTGGTTTCATTCCTGGGTCTGTTGGTGAAACATCTGTTCTTATGTGTTTAATAGGTGCTGGATTATTGTTATGGACTGGCATTGCAAGCTGGAGAATTATGATTTCCTTTTTCTTTGGTGGCTTTGTAATGGCTTCTGTTCTTAATTTAGTTGGTGGTAATGGTTATTTTGAATTGCCTGCCCTTCATCAGTTAATGGTAGGTGGTTTTATGTTTGGTTTAGTGTTTATGGCTACCGATCCAGTAACTGCTTCACAAACAAATTCTGGAAAACTTATTTACGGATTTCTAGCTGGATTTTTAGGTATTTTAATTAGAATGGTTAATCCTGCTTATCCTGAGGGGATAATGTTGGCAATTTTGATTGCTAATGTATTTGCTCCACTTATCGATCACATGGTTATAAGAGCAAATGTTAATAGAAGAAATAAACGATTAAAAACAGCTTAAAATGGCAATAAACAAAGACAGTAACGCATACACTATTTCTTTTGCAATTATACTTGTTGTACTTGTAGGTGGACTTTTAGCATTTGTTTCTACATCTTTAAAACCAATGCAGCTAAGCAATGTGAAAAATGAAAAGAAGCAAAACATATTAAATTCTCTTCCAGGAATTAATTTTGAAAGGTCTGAAGCAGAAGGGAATTTTAATAAATATGTGAAAAAGCGTGTGATATTAGATTATACAGGTAATGTAGTTGATGGATCTGTTAAAACATCTACTGATGATATTAAAGATAAAGACACTTTGGATGCTTTTAATATTGACCTTCAAAAAGAATATAGAAACATTGCTGTAGAAGCTAGAAATTATCCTCTTTTCGAATGTGAAATTGATGGTAAAACTTTTTATGTATTACCAGTTACAGGCAAAGGCCTTTGGGATGCGATTTGGGGTTATATTAGCGTTGAAAGTGATGGAGAGAGTATTGCTGGTGCAGTTTTTGACCATAAAGCTGAAACCCCAGGATTAGGAGCAGAAATTAATAAAGATGAATTTGAAGATCAGTTTGATGCATTAAAGATTGGTAGAATAAAATCTAATTCTGAATTATCTGCTGCCAATTTTAGATCTATTAAAGTAGTGAAGCCGGGAAGTTTATCTGATAAATTGACTCAGGTTGATGGTATTAGTGGTGGGACATTTACAAGCGTTGGTGTTCAAGAAATGTTGAAAAGAACTTTTTATGTTTATTATAAACATTTCAACGAAAATAAATTAGAAACAGCTAATCTATAAAAAGCTTAATACAATAAAATTATGAGCGAAGTTGCTGAAATAGAAAAACAGGTTGTCAAGAAAGATAGAGAACCGTTGTTTTCAAAGAAAAACAAAAAATTAATAACAGATCCATTAAATGATAACAACCCCGTTACCATTCAGGTCTTGGGTATTTGTTCTGCATTAGCCGTAACAGTTCAGATGGAACCATCTGTTGTAATGTGTGTTTCTGTACTTTTTGTACTAGTATCTGCAAATGTTTTAATCTCCTTAATTAGAAACCTTATTCCAAATAGAATACGAATCATTGTTCAATTGGTAGTAGTTGCAGCATTGGTTATTATTGTAGATCAGGTCCTTAAAGCATACTTATATGATGTATCTAAATCACTTTCTGTATTTGTTGGTCTAATCATTACCAACTGTATTATAATGGGAAGGTTAGAAGCTTTTGCACTGGCAAATAAACCATGGGCAGCAGCATTAGACGGTGTTGGTAATGCTATTGGTTACGCAATGGTGCTTGTGGTTGTATCCTTTTTTAAAGAGCTTTTTGGCTCCGGAAAATTATTTGGTGTTGAGGTGATAGGAGATTCTATTTATGAAATGGGATACATGAACAACGGTCTTATGTTATTCCCTCCTTCATCATTAATTCTAGTTGCTATTTACATTTGGATTCAAAAAGCAAGAAACCCTAAATTAATTGAAACTCATTAATAGTTAAAAAATATAGAAATGGATTTACTTAAACTATTTATAAAAAGTGCCTTTGTAGACAACATGATTTTTGCCTTTTTCTTTGGCATGTGTTCTTATTTAGCTGTTTCTAAAACAGTGAAAACTGCTTTTGGGTTAGGAATGGCAGTTATATTTGTTTTAACGGTTACTATTCCTGTAAATTACTTACTTGAGAATTATGTATTAAAAGAAGGTGCATTAAGTTGGTTAGGCGCAGAATATGCAGGTTATGATTTAAGCTTTCTTAGCTTCATCATGTTTATTGCAGTTATTGCTTCAATTGTTCAGCTTGTCGAAATGATAGTCGAAAGGTTTTCTCCTGCACTTTACGGAGCATTAGGTATATTCCTGCCTCTTATTGCTGTTAATTGTGCGATTTTAGGTGGTGCTTTATTCATGCAACAAGAACAATATGGAACTACTGTTGAAGCAACAGTTTATGGTTTTGGTTCTGGTGTTGGTTGGTTTATCGCAGTTGTTTTGATTGCTGCAATTAGAGAGAAAATTAGATACTCTAATGTTCCTGCTCCTTTAAGGGGCGTAGGTATGGCTTTTTTAATAACAGGTCTTATGGGATTAGCGTTTTTAGGATTTATGGGATTTGAAATATAATATTTGATTTATAAAAATTATGGATTACTCAATTATAATATTAGCGATAACTGTTTTTTTAGTTGTTGTTCTTAGTTTAACATTAATACTACTATTTGCCAAAGCAAAATTAATGCCTTCTGGTAAGGTGAAGATAACCATTAATGGTGATCAAACATTGGAAGTTGATGGAGGTTCAACATTGCTTTCTACACTAAGTAGTCAGGGTATCTTTTTACCTTCTGCATGTGGTGGGGGTGGAACTTGCGTTCAATGTACTTGCCAAGTACACACTGGTGGGGGGAGTATTCTTCCTACTGAAGTTCCTCATTTTTCTAGAAAACAAATAGCTGATAATTTTAGACTAGGTTGTCAAGTTAAAGTGAAAGAAGACATGGAAATTGAAGTGGAGGAAGAGGTGATGGGTGTTAAAGAATGGAAGGCAGTAGTTTCATCTAATTACAATGTTGCTACTTACATAAAAGAATTCATAGTTGATATTCCTGAAGACATGGACTATAAAGCGGGTGGGTATATTCAAATTAATATTCCAAAGACAGAAGTTAAATTTTCAGATATGGATATTAAAGCACATCCACAAGATCATCCTGGAGAGCCAGATAAGTTTGAAAAAGATTGGTCAGAAGGAAAATTTGCAATAAGAGATTTAGTGATGAAAAATGACGAGGATGTTGTTCGTGCATATTCGATGGCTTCTTACCCTGCCGAAGGAAGAAAAATAATGTTAAATGTAAGAGTCGCAGCTCCACCTTGGGATAGAGCTAAAGATTCATGGGCAGATATTAACCCTGGAATTGCCTCTTCATATATCTTTGGATTAAAAGAAGGAGATGAAGTTACTATTTCAGGTCCTTATGGTGAGTTCTTCATTAATGAATCTGATTCAGAGATGTTGTACATTGGTGGTGGTGCTGGGATGGCCCCTATGCGTTCACACTTGTATGAACTTTTTAAAACTTTAAAAACAGGTAGAAAAGTTACTTATTGGTACGGTGGAAGATCTAGGGCAGAACTTTTCTATATTCATTACTTTAGAGATCTTGAAAAAGAATTTCCAAATTTCAAATTTTATCTAGTCCTTTCTGATGCATTACCTGAGGATAATTGGGTCAATAAAAAGGATGTAAATGATTCTGAAGGTGACGGTTTTACAGGTTTTGTTCATCAAGTGGTAATTGATCAATATTTAACAAAACATGAAGCACCTGAAGATTTAGAAGTTTATTTCTGTGGACCTCCTATGATGAATCAAGCGGTTATCAAAATGTGTGATGACTGGGGTGTTCCTCCAGAAAACGTAAGATTTGATGACTTTGGTGGGTAAAAGACAAATCCCATTAATTTTTTTAGCTTTTTATCTTTTCACAGCTTGTGATAATTTAGATGATGACATCAGTTCAAGTTATCTAGAAGTTTCTGGATACGCACAAGGAACATCTTTTTCAATTATTTATAATGATGATTCTTTAAGAGATTTCTCAACTGAATTTGATTCGATATTAAATGCTTTTGATTCTGAATTATCTATTTATATTGACTCTAGTGATATCTCGAAATTCAATAATGGAAGTGCTCATTTTTATTTAGGAAACACATCCTCTTACATTAAAAACTGCTTCCAAAAAGCAAAAGATGTATATAATTTAACAAATGGAGCATTTAACCCAGCCATTTTCCCTTTGGTTAATTATTGGGGCTTTTACAATGATAATGTAAAAAAAGATTCTATTGATAATCATGCTATAGATTCATTACTTAATTTAATTTCTTTCAATGATTCATCTTTTTGTTTAGTATTTGACACCCTTTCGGGTGCTGGTGATGTTTATCAAATTACACCTTTTTTTTATAAGGTTAATTCAAATTCTAAATTAGATTTCAACGGAATAGCACAAGGGTTTTCAGTTGATGTTATAGCAGAATTTTTAGAGGAAAAGCAGTTGAATAACTACATGGTTGAAATTGGTGGTGAGGTTAGAACCTCAGGAGTTAATCCTTCTGGTGGTATATGGAGAATTGGTATTGACAGGCCAGTTGAAAATTCTTCACCTGGAGAAAATGAATTTCAACTAATTATTGGTCTAAGCAACAATGCATTAGCAACATCAGGTAATTACAGGAAATTTTATAAAAAGAATGGTGTCAAATATTCACATACAATTAATCCTGTGAACGGCTATCCGGTCGATCATAGCTTGTTGAGTGTAACTGTTATTTCAAATAACGCAGCTTCTGCTGATGCCTTTGCAACAGCATTTATGGTAATGGGTGTAGATCAATCGTTAGCTTTTATTTCTAATCATCCTGAACTCAAATTGGTTGCTTATTTTGTTTATGATGAAAATGGAAAGAATTTATCTGTTCAGAGTAAGGGCATGAGTGATTTTATATTGAACTAGCCTTTCTCTTTACATTTTTCTTCAGGTCTAGCGCCACATATCCCACAAGATTCTCCCTCTTTGTTAAGCAATGGGTTGTTACTTGCGCAAGTACCAGCAAACTCTCCGTTTTTTTTAAATAGTATTTTTACTGCAATTCCTGCAAATGCAAGAGCTAGTAAAGCAATAGATAATAAAACTAATTTCATGTTGTAAAATTAGTCATTTTTAAGGGATAATAATTTATAATTGAATGATTTTCCCTTCTCCTGTAATTGAAAAATTCGTTGTTAATGGACTTCCACTATAGTAAATATCTCCATAGCTTCTAATCTCAGCATTAAGGTTTTCTATTACTATTATGTCGGTTCTAGCTATTGAATTTGAGTTTATATGAACTTTTTTTGATGTTAATAATGATGCGTTAAAAGGAGCAATTCCACTATTATATCCGTATAAAGAATTGCAAAATCCAGCAAGTGATAATGAGGTTGACCCTTTTAATAAATATACTTGAACTGAATCTGAATTAATTGTTAAATTGATATTAGAATAGGCATTGTTAGCATTAATTATTATGTTGTGTTTTAGTGTGTCGTAGTTAGACAGATTTCCGTATCCTGAAAGATTAACCTTATTAAGGTTTGTGTAATGAAAGTGAATATTAATTTCTTTTTCCGATCTTAAAAAATCACATTTATTTAAGTTTCTAATAGAAAGTAAGTTGTTTTCTACATTTAGTTCAACGAATTCTATTAAATTAACAGGGCCGGTAATAGAAGTGAAGTTTAATGAATCATTTATCAGAATTAGATTTATATCGTCAAACAGTTCAATTTCATTAAATGTTTTTTCATTTTCAATGTCAATTGTTAATGCCTCTCCATTTCCTTTAAAACAAATTCTTTCAGCTGTCTTTTTACATCCAAATAACATGATTGTAAGTATTAAAAAGATAATGTTATGATTCATGATTCATAATTAAATTTTATATCCAACTCCTAAGCTAAAAAAGTCTGCTTTTGCCCAATGTGATTTTAGTGAAAGTCGACCAACAATTTTGTTTGAGATTTTATATTCTGTAAATAGTTTATGGTACAGTGTTTCAGAGTTGTCTTTTTTGTTGTATAAATATGTTCCCATTACTAAACCTATTTTTAATTTATCTAAGTGTAAAAGGTGGCCTAAAAACAATCCACATTGTGCTCTTTTGTTTGTGAATTCTTCTAAACTAGGATTGTATAAAATATCAAAACCTGAAATCACACCACTTTTATATCCTATTCTATATTGGTGTTGAATACAAGTTTCATTTATGTAGTATTTTCTTAATGATGGGGTTTGGTTCTCTTTAAATGCTGAAGAGTTATAGATAGTTAAATCGTGTTTTTTAAAGGTTAAAATTTTCGAAATTGTGGAATCGGAAATTTGTTTTTTAAATCCAAGGGAATAACTAATTTGTAGTTGTGTTATGTTTAGTCCAAGATTAGGTGTTTGGAAAGAACCATTAGATAAATGATTAAATAGTATAGCCCCTTTTAAATAATGCTGATTTTTTAATTGAAATAATCGCTCAATTTTAAATTGAACATTTGCATTTAAATGTGTGCTTACGGCTAAGCTTTGAAAGTTTGTTTCTAAATCAAAAGTTTTTTCAACCCACCCTAAGCCTAAGCCAATTTTAAAATGAAATGGATTTACTTTATTATTAAATGGTAAAGACACAAATCCATAGGAGCATATTATGTTTCCAATGTCTGTTTTGTTTCCAGGATTGGAGTAATTTATAGTAACCCCATAAGTAAGATAATTGTATTTTTTATGGTGATTTTTACTTCCATCAGTATGCAAATTTAATGTGAGTTCTGCTGAATATGAATTTTTTTCAACCATTCTTCTCATGCTATTTCTGTGAGCAAGAAGTCTGCCGAAACTTAAAGAACCATCAAAGGAGTATTTATAAGGTTTTTGACATACAGAATTAAAGTTAAGTAAAACACTTAGAATGAAAATTGTAAAAAATCTAGTGGTCATAGATAAGTTCTTCAAAAGCTATATATATTTGAATTTACAAAAATTGTAATCAATGAATAGCAAATTAAAAGCATTTGAACGTCTTCTTTCAATAATGGATGAATTAAGAGATAAGTGTCCTTGGGATAAGAAACAAACAATTAAAAGTTTAAGGTACTTAACAATTGAAGAAACTTATGAATTAGCTGATGCTATTTTAGAAGAGGACATGGGAGAGATTAAAGGAGAGTTAGGAGATCTAATGCTCCACCTTGTTTTTTATTCGAAAATTGCATCAGAAACCAATGAATTTGATATTGAAGATGTTCTAAACACGGTGTGTGATAAGTTAATAGAAAGACATCCTCACATATATGGAGATGTCGAAGTTCAGAATGAAGATGATGTTAAAAGAAATTGGGAGAAGATAAAATTGAAATCTGGAAGAAAATCTGTGCTTGATGGTGTTCCTAAGTCACTTCCTGCTATGGTTAAAGCAACACGAATTCAAGAAAAAGTTAGGGGAGTAGGTTTTGATTGGGATAATAAAAATCAAGTCTTTGATAAAGTAAAAGAAGAGATTGAGGAATTAAAAGTTGAGGTTCAAAGAAATTCAAATAAAATTGAAGATGAATTTGGAGATGTTTTGTTTTCTATTATTAATTATGCCCGTTTTCTTGATGTTGACCCCGAAATGGCACTCGAAAAAACTAACAAAAAATTCATTAAAAGGTTTAAATATTTAGAAACCGAAACAAAAAATGATGGTAAAAATCTTTCTGAAATGTCTTTAATTGAAATGGATGAATATTGGGAGAAAGCAAAAAATATATTTAATAAGATTTAAATTAATTATTGATTTGTAAACTTTTTTTGTATCTTAAAGTAATATCTTACATAAAAATCAATTGACATGAAAAAATTACTTTTTTTTGCCCTTTTGATTACCTCTACTTTTAATGGATATTCTACTCACCTTATGGGAGGAGAAATTATTGTTCTAAACGATAGTCAAAATAGTTATTACGTTTTGCTTACTCTTTACAGAGATACCGTAGGAGTAGACATTAGCACTACACAAGATTTTGCTGTAACAGATTCTCAAGGCAATGTTGTAGCTAATTTAACTTCAACTATAGATTCTTTAGCAACACATCCAATATTTGGAACAGTTCAGGGAGGGTTGATGCCCATGTTTCCATATGGTGTAGAAATTTATTTTTACTCAGCATCAATAAATCTGCCAAATCCTGGTGAATATACTGTTAGTTGGGAGAATTGTTGTAGAAATGAAATTATTGGAAATATAACGAATGCTAGTTCCGAAAATATGAGTTTGCATACTACTTTTACAAATGATGTATCTCAAAACGATTCGTCTCCTTATTTTTTAGTTAAGCCTGTAGTTTATCTACCTGTAAATACTCCATGGCAATATAACCCTTTGCCAATAGATCCAGATGGAGATTCTTTAAATTGGTTTATTGGCACACCAAATAATGCATTAGGGACTCCTATTGCAACATATATTGATCCTCCTTCAGATCCGTCAAATGTTCTTTCAATGGATCCTGTTTCTGGCACCATTTCATGGACAGCATCTGTTACTGGAAACTGGGTTTACACTATTGTATGTGAGGAATTTAGAGGTGGTGTCAAGATTGGAGAAATAAGAAGAGATATGCAAGTTATTGTTGTTCCTTCAGGTTCATTGCCTAGTTTTTCAAATATTGGAACAATTATTCCGATTGTAGGTGGATACCCTCAATGGTCCATCCCTGCTGGTCAAAATTCTGAGCTTAGGTTGTTAGGCGGTAATCCAGGAACTACAAACAGTATTCTTTTTGAAGCTTATGGCGAACCATTTCTATCTTCTAGTCCTGCAATTTACTCTCAACTGCCCACAGGTTCTGGTAATGAAATTGAAGCAATTATTAATTGGAGTCCTGCAGCAAATGATGTAAGAGATGAACCTTACCTTACAGTTTTAAGATTAATGGATGGTTTTTTCATGAATGATGAAGCTATTTTTATTCAGGTTGTTTCTGGTGTTAATGTTGAAAACAATTCAAGATTAAGTTTTTCACCATTGTATCCAAATCCTTCAAATGGCACCCTGCATATTCCAATTACAATAGATAAAGCGGGTGATGTTGAGCTTAAAATATTTAATCTGTACGGTCAGCTAGTTTACTCCAATTTAGATCATTTTAATGCGGGAGAAAGTTTAGCTATTCTTCCTACTTCATTGAACTCAGGGCAATATTACGTTATTGCAGAAATGAATGGTAATAGATTAAGTACACATGATGTTATCATTGTTAGGTAAATGCTTTTTTGTAGCTAATTATTTTTAGCTTTATCCCTTGTTATGGGATTGTTTAATTTATTTTCTGCAAAAGAAGTTTCTACAATTAAGATTGATGAGATTGATTTTTCCCAATTAGATAGAGCTAAGTTTCTTTCTGAATATTTTCTTCCAAGAAAACCTCTTCTTAT
>JAQWSL010000059.1 GCA_029243225.1 Flavobacteriales bacterium | reverse complement strand
ATAAAAGCTAAAATAACAGATGAGGTTAAACCTGGAATTTTAAGTTCTACATTTCATTTTCCAGATATAATGTTAAATAACATCACATCAGATGAGCATTGCTCAGAAGCAATGTGTCCTGAGTATAAAGTTGTAGCCGTTAAAATAAGAAAATCCAAAGGTAAGTATAAACCAGTTGATGCGTAGTGTAAATACTATTGAGAGTTTTTTCTAAATCTGTAAATTCTACATTGTTATTCTGGAATTGTCTAATACTAACAATTAGGTGTCCATTAAAAAAGTTAAACTTTGTGTTGTTATAGTAATTAATAAACTAGTTTTGTCAAAAATTTAAACTTCTAGAGATGTCTAATTTTAAACATATTCAGTTTGACACTAAAAACACAGAGTTTGTCAAAGCTTTGAGAAAAAAAGTGAATGCTTATTTTAAAGAAAAAAATATTTCTAAACACAGTAATTTTAATATGGTGTTAAAAACCATATTTATGTTATCTATTTATTTTGTTCCATTTGCTTTTATTATTTCTGGATTTATCGATTCTTGGTGGGTAAATCTTTTTCTTTGGGTTTTAATGGGCTTTGGAATGGCAGGAATAGGTATGTCCGTTATGCACGATGCTAATCATGGCTCTTATTCTAAGTACAAAAAAGTTAATGTTGTATTAGGTCATATTATAGAACTTGTTGGTGGAAGTGCTTTAAACTGGAAATTACAACACAATGTTCTACACCATACATATACAAATATTTCTGGAATGGATGAAGATTTAGAATCTGATCCAATGATGCGTTTCTCTCCAGATCAAGAAAGAAAGAAATTTCATCGATTTCAACACATTTACGCTTGGTTTTTATACTCTTTAATGACTATATCATGGAGTATAAATAAAGATTTTGCTCAATTAGTAAGGTATAGAAAAAAAGGCCTTTTAAGTATGCAAAAGGTGAATTTCTCTAAAGCCATGGTGTTTTTAGTTTTGTCAAAGGTTTTTTATTATGGATATGCACTTATTTTACCTTTAATTTTTGCTTCATCTTGGTGGATTGCTCTAATAGGATATTTTGTGATGCATTTTATAGCTGGATTCGTTCTGGCAATTGTTTTTCAATGTGCTCATGTTGTTGAAAACGCTGATTATCCAAAACCTCTTGCATCTGGAAATATGAAAGATAATTGGTTTGCTCATCAATTACATACAACTTCTAATTTTGCAACAAAATCTAGAATTTTCTCTTGGTTTGTTGGTGGTTTGAATTTCCAAGTTGAACACCACTTGTTTCCCAATATTTGTCATGTACATTACAAAAAGCTTAGTCCTATTGTAAAAGCAACAGCAAAAGAATTTGGGTTACCTTATAATAATTTTAAAACATTTTTTGGTGCTCTTATGTGTCATACTAGGCATTTGAAGAAATTAGGTTCATCATAATTAAAAATTTAAATTATCTCAACTAATCAATCCATAAAGTTTGATACTTCAAAACCTGAGTTTGTAAAAGTTCTTAGGAAGCGAGTTAATGAATATTTTAAGCAGAATAACATCTCCAAAAACAGCAATGGAGTAATGGTCTTTAAGACTATATTTATGCTTTTACTGTTTTTTGTTCCTTTTAGTTTGATATTACTAGAGGTTCTCCCTTTTTGGTGGTTTACACTTTCTATGTGGTTTTTAATGGGGTTAGGAATGGCAGGAATAGGTCTTTCAGTTATGCATGATGCTAATCATGGTGCATATTCCAAAAACGCTACAGTAAATAAACTTCTTGGTTATTGTTTAAATGTTGTTGGCGGTTTTGATTTGAATTGGAGAATTCAGCATAATGTTCTTCACCACACTTATACAAATATTATTGGCATGGATGAGGATGTAGATGCAGGTATTGTTTTGCGTTTTTCAAATTCTCAACCAAGAAAGGCTCATCATGGATTTCAACATATATATGCTTGGTTTTTATATGGTTTAATGTCTATTTCATGGATTTTAACAAAAGACTTTATTCAAATAGTTAAATACAATAAGAAAGATTTAGTTAAATCTCAGGGTACTTCTTTAACAAAAGCCTTGATTAGTTTAACCCTTTGGAAATCTTTTTATTTGTTTTATATAATTTTTATTCCCATAATTTTGTCTGGTAATATTGGAATAACAATAGCAGGTTTTTTACTTATGCATTTTGTAGCAGGCTTATTTCTTACTACTGTTTTTTTATGTGCACACATTGTTGATCAAACAGATTTCCCTCTTCCTGAGGAGGGTGGTGTTATTAATAAAAACTGGTATGTTCATCAGATGGAAACTACTGCAAATTTTTCAAACAAGAAAAGTCTTTTTTCATGGTTTATAGGTGGTTTAAATTATCAAATTGAACATCATTTATTTCCCAATATCTGTCATGTTCACTATTACGAGTTGTCTAAAATTGTGAAAAGCACTGCTGAAGAATTTAATCTTCCTTATCATGCAAATAAATCTTTTTTAAAAGCGCTTAAGCACCATGCTGCTCATTTAAAAGAAATGGGTAAAGCTGCTTAATTTATCTTTTTGATAATTTTTTCAAGGTGGATTTAAAGTTCATTTCTATCTTTTCATTTTTATGTTTTCCTTCTTTTATTATCCACTCTCCATTTACAATGGTTCCTTTATACGAATTAATATCTGAAGAGTAAACAATAGTGTTACTCAGATTTTTTAAACTTGTCTGATTGATTAAAGGGTGATCTTCACTTATAACTAAAGCGTCAAATTTTTTTCCTTTCTGAAAGAAAACATCTTGATCTTCACCCATTGATTTTTTTCCATTTATAAATGAACTTTCAATTGCAATTGATCCATTATCACCAGAAAAAATGTTTCCAAATGTATTTCTATTGTGGGTTATTAACCGTTGTCCATAATCCAATAAACGAATCTCTTCAAAGGGGTTCAGTCCAATGTGACTATCTGTTCCGATAGACCATCTGCCATTTTCTGATAAAAATTCTTTTAATGGGAAAATACCATCGCCTAAATTCCCTTCTGTTGAGGGGCAAAGAACCACATTTGCTTTAGATTTGGCTATTTTAGAAATTTCTTTTTCATTAATATGAGTTGCATGTACAAGATGGTAGTTTTCATTTAGTTCAATGTTGTTAGCTAACCATTCAACTGGCCTTTGACCTAAATGGTTTATGCAATCTTCAATTTCTTTAAGTTGTTCTGAGACATGAATGTGAAAAGGTGTGTTTTTGTTTCTGTATTGACTTAGCTGAATGATGTCTTTTTCTTTGACTCCTCTCATAGAATGAATACCTATACCGGCACTTGCGTTACAGTAGTGATTTGTACTTTTTCTGCTAGCATCAAATAATGAAATATAATCTGTATAAGTTTCACTAATAAATCTACGTTGTTTTTCTTCTGGATTCTTTCCAAACCCACCCATTTGATAGAATATTGGAATTAGCGTAATTTTGATTCCTGCTTTTTTTGCTGCCGAAACAAGTCTTTCACCATTTTCAGAAATATTATTGAATTTTTTTCCTGAAATATCATGGTGTAGGTAATGAAATTCTGCAACATGTGTGTATCCATTTCGCAACATTTCTTTATAAAGCATTGTAGCAATGTCTTCTAGCTGGTCTGGATTAATTGTAAGAGCTAAATCATACATTGCATTTCTCCAACTCCAAAAGTCATTTTGATTTGGTGTTATCTCATGTAATTCAGCCATTCCAGCCATTGCATATTGAAATGAATGAGAGTGAGCATTTTGAAAACCCGGAATTGCAAAGTCGGTATAACCCAAACCATCATTTGAGTTTTTTATTGATTGAATGACACCATCGTTGTCAATAATTATTGAAACATTTTCTAGCCAATTTTTATTGACAAGTAAACCTTTAAATTTAAACTCCTTCATTTAAGTAATTAATTAATGATTTAAATGTGTTTTTAAGCCACTTTTTAACTTCATTAGCTTTGTAGTTGTCATAATCTAATTCATCGTTTGACATGTATAAATCTTTAGCCATTTCTAATTGTAGGGCATGTATGTTTGATTCCACTTTTCCTTTAGACCTTGTTATATACCCTCCTTTAAATGGGTAATTATCATAAACAGCTAAGCCACTATTTTTTAATTTTTTTAATGTAAGTTCGATTAATGTATTTTCTGCTGTTTTTCTATCATTGTTTCCCAATATTAAATCAGGGAATGGTTCTTTTTGTATTGTGGGTACTGTTCTTCTAATGGAGTGGGCATCCCATAAAATCACTTTATCAAACTCCTTTTTTAACTCATTTAATAAGGCATTAATTTTTTGATGATAGGGGTTAAAGTAATTTATTAATCTTCTATTTATTTCATTTTTACTTGGTTCTAAATAATCGTTTAAATATAAATTTTCACCTAGGAAGTTGGTTGTTGGACATAATGAGGTTATTATTCTTCCGTCATTGTATAGCGAAATGTTTTCAGGGGTTCTGTTTAAATCTATTACCCATCTAGAATACACTGCTTGAATTGTAGTAATTCCTAAACTAGGTGCAAAATCATAGAGTTTTTCAAGAAACCAATCAGTATCATCTGGTTTTTGAATAATTTTTGGATTATAACTGGATATTATTTCATTCGGAAATTGAACTCCGCAGTGAGGAATACTTAATAAAATTCCAACTTTTTTCTTTTCAGGAAAAACAATTTTATATGGAGAACAATTTTCTTTCATTTTAGCGTTAAAGATAGTATGATTTGTAAACTAATTGAATCTCTATAAATGTTTATGGTTAGAAGTATAAATTCAATTATATTTAAGCTTTGTAAAATAAAAATTGATGTATAAATCGGATGTTGAAGGTTTAGAAGCTTTTGTGAAAAGCTATAAGGACTTAAAAAATGAAATTTCTAAGGTTATAGTTGGTCAAGATGAAGTTGTTAAGCAAGTTTTGATTTCTATTTTTTCTAAAGGCCACTGCTTATTGGTTGGTGTACCGGGGTTAGCAAAAACACTACTTGTTAGTACTATTGCAGAGGCTTTAGGATTATCATTTAATAGGGTGCAATTTACACCTGATTTGATGCCTTCTGATATTATTGGCTCTGAAATATTGGATGAATCTAGAAAGTTTACCTTTTTAAAAGGGCCATTATTTGCAAATATAATTTTAGCAGATGAAATAAACCGTACTCCTCCTAAGACACAGGCCGCTTTACTTGAAGCCATGCAAGAACAATCGGTTACTGTTGCTGGAAAAACTCATCAATTAGATCATCCATTTTTTGTTCTTGCTACTCAAAATCCAATTGAACAAGAGGGAACATATCCTTTACCAGAAGCTCAACTCGATCGATTCATGTTTAATGTTTGGGTAGATTATCCAACATATGAACAAGAACTTTCAATTGTTAAGAACACAACGGGTAATTTTGTTCCAAAACTAAATAATGTCATTTCACAAGAACAAATCATCTATTTTCAAAATTTAATTAGAAAGATGCCAGTTCCAGATAATGTCTTAGAATATGCTGTAACGTTAAACACTCGTACAAGACCTTTTTCTGAAAATTCTCCGGAGATTATTAAGAAATATATTTCTTGGGGAGCAGGGCCAAGATCATCTCAATATTTAATAGTTGCTGCAAAATGTAATGCTGCAATTAATGGTAAATTTTCTCCAGATATTGAAGATGTTAAAGCAGTAGCAGAACCAATTTTAAGACATCGGTTAGTTCGAAATTATATAGCTGAAGCAGATGGATTTAAAGTTGAGAAAATTATTAATGAAATATTATAACTTATTATGAATAAAAGTAAAGCCCTCATCATCCCATTAATTTTTGGGATATTCTTGTTTTTCACTCAATGTAGTAATAACAATAAAGTAACTCAAGATAGTTCTGTATTTAGCGGTTATGTTTCAGGATTCACATCTGGTTTAGTTTCTAATTCTTCATCTATTGAATTAAGATTAATTGATGCTGTTTCTGATGACGTTTTTAATTCAGAAGAAGAAATTGATTTATTTGATTTTGAACCGAGTATTGAGGGTGTTTCTAGATGGAAAGATAAGAATACAATTGAATTTATACCTTCTGAGAAGTTACCTTCAGGAGTTCAATATTTAGCTACATTTAAGCTAAGTGAAGTTTTAAATAAAGATGATGGAGTTAGTGATTTCAACTTTAATTTTCAAACAATTCAACAAGCCATTTTTTTTGAGTTTAATGGCCTAAGATCAGTTAATGATAATGATTTATCATGGCAAAAAGGCCTTTGTAAAATTCATACAGCTGACTTAGAAGATTCAGAAAATATTGAAGCTATTGTTTCTGTAACTCAAAACGGCAAAGAATTAGCACTAATTTGGGATCACTCTGGTGATGGTAAATCTCATGAGTTTATCATTGATAGTATTTCAAGAAAAGAAAATCAAGAAGAAATTGATGTTAATTGGATGTCTGTTGATATTGGTGCTAAGGAAAATGGGAATCAAATAATATCCATTCCCCCACTAGGAGAGTTTTCTGTAACCAATTCTACAATTAATCAATACCCAGATCAGTTTTTAACACTCCATTTTTCAGATCCTCTTAAAAAGAAACAGAATTTAAATGGATTAATTCGCTTTAAGGATAACAATATAGGAGTTAGACTTTCTATTGATGGTAATGATGTTAATGTATACCCTAAATCTAGGTTAAATGGTACCTATACAATTATTGTAGATAATGGAGTAAAAAACATCATGAACTATAATTTAACTGAAAAATATGAGCAACCCATAACATTTACTAGTATAAAACCTGCTGTTGAAGCATTATCTAGTGGTGTAATTCTACCAAGTACCGATGGGTTAATATTCCCTTTTAAAGCGGTTAACCTTAAAGGTGTTAAAGTTAAAATTATTAAAATTTATGAAGATAACATCGCTCAATTTTTTCAGATCAACCAGTTTAATGGTTCAAGAGAGCTTTCTAGAGTTGGAAGAATTATATACAAAGATGAAATTGAACTGTTGTCTGATAAAGCAATTGATTATGGATCTTGGAATACATTTTCTATTGATCTTTCAAAATTCATTGATGTTGAACCAGGTGCTATTTATAAAGTTCAGTTAAGTTTTAATCGTTCTCATTCTTTGTATCCATGTGAAGAAAAATATGTTCCTTCTAATGATTTTAAGGAAGATAATGAAATGGCTAATTATGATGGTCCAAATTCATACTATTGGGATTATTATGATGATTACGATTATTACGATTATAACTGGGATGAAAGAGAAGATCCATGTAAAAATTCTTATTATAGAGTTAATAATCGTTCAATTTCTAGTAATATTTTCGCATCTGATTTAGGTATTATTGCAAAGGGTTCAAAATCAAATAAACTTAAAGTAGCAATTACAGATATTAAATCTACTTTACCCATGTCTGGTGTAAAAGTAGATGTTTATAATTATCAAAATCAATTAATTAAGTCTGGTAACACAGATGATGATGGTTTTGTGGACATAGCTTTAAATTCAAAACCATTTTTCATAGTAGCTTCAATAGACAAACAAAAGGGTTATCTAAGGTTAGATGATGGTTCTTCTTTGTCTCTTAGCATGTTTGATGTAAGTGGAGATAAAGTTGAAAAAGGGATTAAGGGGTTTCTTTATGGTGAAAGAGGAGTTTGGAGACCAGGAGATTCTCTTTATTTATCTTTTATCCTTGAAGATAAAAATGATGCTATAGCAGATAACCACCCTGTAATTTTTGAGCTATTTAATCCAGATAATCAGCTTTACGAGAGAAAGGTCAAAGTTTCTTCTGAAAATGGTTTTTATGATTTCAGAACAGCTACAGAAACAACTTCTCCTACTGGAAATTGGTTGGCGAGAGTTAAGGTTGGAGGTTCATCCATTACTAAGACAGTTAAAATCGAAACTGTAAAGCCTAATCGCTTAAAAATTAAACTTGATTTTAACAATGAAATAATCACTAAAAACAATCAGAATTGTGAAATTTCTTCATCATGGCTTCACGGAGCAAAAGCAAAAGACCTCAAAACTGATGTAGAATTAAGTTTAAAAGGGGGTAAGACTTCTTTTGATGAATATAAAATGTATTCTTTTGATGACCCTTCTAAATCTTTTACTTCCAATGATAAATTAATATTTGAAGGTAAGACTGATGCTGAAGGAAAAGTCTCTTTTGATCCAGATATTTCAGTTTCTGATGAAGCACCAGGAATGTTAAAAGCTAATTTTAAAACTCGTGTTTTTGAAAAAAGTGGTGATTTTAGTATTAATAATCAAACAATCTACTATTCTCCATATAGCAGCTATGTTGGTGTTAAAATACCTGAAGGAAAGGGTTGGAATGGTGCATTATATTCCAATGACAAAAACCTAATTTCAATAGTGACTTTAGATGAAAATGGAAATCCATTAAACAGAAAAGGTTTAAAAATTGAAATTTTTGATGTTAGGTGGAGATGGTGGTGGGAAAGATCTTATAATGAAGATTTAGCTAGATATGTTTCTGATAAATCTACACATCTTATTAAATCTGATTTAGTCAATACTGTTGATGGAAAAGTATTGTATGAAATGGATTTTAATGGAGATTACTATGGAAGAAAATTAATTAGAATTACAGACCCAATTTCTGGTCACAGTACTGGTGAAACATTTTACTTAACTTATAGAGGTTGGTGGAATAATTCTGGTCAAGAAAATTCAGAGGGTGCAGAAATGTTAGTTTTTTCAACAGATAAAAAAGCGTACAATGTTGGCGAAGATGTAGAAGTAGAGCTTCCTCAATTTAAACAAGGAAGAGCATTGGTTAGCATTGAATCAGGTTCTAAAGTAGTGGAAACTTTTTGGGTTGACCCTAATGAGAATAACCATAAATTTTCTTTTAAAACAACTCCTGAAATGTCACCAAACGTTTTTGTTCATATTTCATTAGTTCAACCGCATGTAAATAAAGAGAATGATTTACCCATTCGTTTGTACGGTATTCAATCTATTAAAGTTGAAGATCCAAACACTATTTTGCATCCTAAAATTGATATGGCAGATGAGTTAAGTCCAGAAAAAGAGGTGTCAATTAGAATTAGTGAATCTAATGGTAAGAAAATGACATATACTGTTGCAGTTGTTGACGATGGTTTATTAGATTTAACCAATTTTAGAACCCCTGACCCTTGGAACACTTTTTATTCAAAAGAAGCACTCGGTATTAAAACTTGGGACATGTATAAATATGTTATAGGTGCGTTTTCTGGCGAAATGGCTGGTCTGTTAGCTCTTGGTGGTGATGAATTTGAAAAAGAAAATGATGCGAGTAAGGTTAATCGTTTCAAGCCTGTTGTTAAGTATTTTGGGCCCTTTACAATTGAACCAGGGCAATCTAAAGAACATAAGTTTATGATGCCCAATTATATTGGATCTGTTAGAACAATGGTTGTTGCAGGAAATGCAGGAGCTTATGGTTCTGCCGAAAAAACAACTCCAGTAAAAAAACCTTTAATGGTTCTAGCTACTTTGCCTAGAGTAGTTTCTCCATCAGATTTGGTTAAACTACCTGTTACAGTTTTTGCAATGGATAAATCAGTTAAAAAAGCAACTGTTACAGTTGAAACAAATAACATGTTTAGCTTATTAGGAGCTAAATCTAAAACGGTTACTTTCTCAGAGATAGGAGATAAGGTTGTGAATTTCGACCTTAAAGTTGCCAACCAAATAGGGAAAGGAAATGTTAAAGTTTCTGTAAAATCTGGAAGTAAAACTGCCTATCATTCAATTGACATTGCATTGAGAATTCCAAATCCTAGAATAAATGATATTATTGAAGCTGTTATTGAACCAGGTGAATCTTGGAGCAGTGATTATCAACAAATTGGAATTAAAGGCACCAATACTGGAATGTTGGAAGTTTCTAGTATTCCACCTTTAAACTTAGAAAGTAGGTTAGGGTATTTAATTCGTTATCCTCACGGCTGTATTGAACAAACAACTTCTTCTGTTTTTCCTCAATTATTTCTTTCTAATTTATTGGATTTAAAAGAAGAACAGATAAGTGAAATTCAAAACAATATTAACAATGGAATTTCTAGGTTGAAAACATTTCAAATATCAAATGGTGGAATGTCTTACTGGCCAAACAATAACAATGGTGCTAGTGAGTGGGGTACTAACTACGCTGGACACTTTTTAATTGAAGCTAGAAATCAAGGTTATGCTGTTCCTGATGGTATGATTAAGAACTGGCTTAAATTTCAAAAGCAAAGAGCTAATAGTTGGTCTAGATATAACAACAGTGGTTATTCAAGTGAGTTGTTACAATCTTATCGATTATATACACTCGCATTGGCTAAAAAACCAGCTTTAGGTGCTATGAACAGAATGAAAGAGATTAATAATTTAACAGTCACTTCTAGATGGAGATTAGCAGGTGCTTATGTTTTAGCAGGTAAACCTGAAGTAGCTAAGTCGTTAGTGAAATCCATTGGCGTAAATGTTCCTAAATACGATGCTCCTTCTTATACTTATGGAAGTTCGAGAAGAGATGAAGCTATGATTTTAGAAGTCTTAACTCTCTTAAATGATTTTAAAACTGGTAAATCAATTATGGATAATATTTCTAATGGTTTAGCTTCAAGAAGCTGGTACAGTACACAAACTACTGCTTATTCACTTATGGCAATCAGTAAATTTATTGGAGATGATTCAAAGGTCGACATGAATTATCAATTAGTTGTAAATGGGGATAGTAAAAAAGTGAAATCTACTTCACCTATTAGTCAGAATAAAATCAGCTTTAATTCTAACGGAAGTGGTCAGTTAAAATTGACAAATGAATCTTCTAAAAAGTTATTTGTAAAGCTTCAGCTAAGTGGTATTCCTTTAAATGGGGATAAGACCTCTAAAGAAAGTAACTTGCAAATGACAGTTAAATACATGGATCTTCAGGAAAATCCTATTGACCCTACTGTTATAGAACAAGGCACAGATTTTATTGCTGAAGTTGATATTTTTCATCCGGGAGTTAAACCTCATTATACTGAAATGGCGCTAACTCAATTGTTTCCATCTGGTTGGGAGATTAGAAACACTAGAATGGATGTAAGTGCATCAACATTGTTAAAATCTGTCCCAGATTATCAAGATTTCAGAGATGATAGAGTTCTTACTTATTTTAACATAAACAGATACACTCGTAAAAAATTCAGAGTTATTCTAAATGCAACTTATTTGGGGGAATTTAATTTACCTACTGTTTATTGTGAGGCAATGTATGATAATGAGATAAATGCTAGAAACGCTGGGACTAGAGTTAAAGTAGTTAAGCCTGGTGCAGAGCTAAGTGATCTTTAGTATATGTATTTGTTTTTAAGATTGATGGGTTTTAATAAAACAAAAAAAAAGCTTGTTGTCTTATCTATTTTTTGTGTTATAGTATTGACATGGTGCTTTTCTATAGGTAAACTATTTAGTGATCCTTATTCAACCATTATTAGAAGCTCCAACGGCAATTTACTTTCTGCTAGAATAGCATCAGATGGTCAATGGAGATTTCCTTGTTCAGATTCTATTCCCGATAAGTATAAAAAAGCTGTTGTCTTTTTTGAAGATGAATATTTTCAATACCATTTAGGTGTTAACCCAGTTTCATTAGTAAGAGCTTTTAGTCAAAATTTGGTTTCTGATAAAATTATTAGTGGAGGAAGTACATTGTCTATGCAGCTCATTAGATTATCTAGAAAAGGGAAATCTAGAACCTATTTTGAGAAAATTATTGAAATTGCATTAGCAATTAGACTGGAGCTTACACATTCCAAGGCTGACATTTTAAATTTATATGCATCACATGCTCCATTTGGAGGTAATGTAGTTGGTTTAGAGGCAGCTTCATGGAGGTATTATGGAAGATCTTCTAACTTACTTTCTTGGGGTGAGATAACAACTTTGGCAGTTTTGCCAAATGCTCCTTCACTAATTTATCCAGGTAAAAATCATCAATTATTGCTTTCTAAAAGAAATAGATTATTGGATAAATTATCTAGAAAGGGAATTTTAACTAAAGAAAATTGCGAATTAGCTAAAGAAGAACCGCTTCCTCAAAAACCAATTCCTTTGCCTCAGCATACTCCACATTTGTTGAATAGGTCATTTAAAGATGGAATTAAGAACAAACAGATATATTCTTCAATTGATCAAGAGCTGCAACTTTCATTAAATGAATTAATGAAAAGGTATCATTTTAGATTGTCTCAAAATGAAATTCAGAATGCAGCCTTGCTTGTTATTGATGTGAAAAACGCTAAAGTTTTATCATATGTTGGAAATACGAATTGTAAAGTTGAAGATTGTGGGTCTAATGTTGATGTAATTACAGCTAATAGAAGCACTGGGAGTACATTAAAGCCGCTACTTTACATGTCTATGCTTGAAAACGGAACATTACTACCCAATGCTTTAATAGAAGATGTTCCTACAAAAATTTCTGGATATTCACCTCAAAATTTTAATCGATCGTATGATGGTGCGGTTCCAGCAAATGATGCTCTTGTAAGGTCTTTAAATATTCCTGCTGTTAAATTATTGCAGAATTACGGAGTTCAAGAATTTTACAAACGGTTAAATGAGCTCCAGATAGGCTCCATTAATAAAGGAGCTTCTCATTATGGGTTGTCTCTAATTTTAGGTGGAGCAGAATGTACTTTGTGGGAATTGTGTGAAGCTTATTATTTCTTAGCTAAAAAGTTGAATAACCAACCTTTAAAACCAATAAGCTATCTAAAAGAAATTAATGTTGAATCAGCTTTAGAGTTAGGTAATTTTTCAAAAGCTTCAATTTTTCAAGTTTTTGATATGTTAACTCAAGTAAACAGACCTTTGGAGGAAGGTGCTTGGAAAATATTCGAGTCTTCAAAGAAAATTGCATGGAAAACAGGAACAAGTTTTGGTCAGCGAGATGCATGGTCTGTTGGTGTTACACCAGAATATGTTGTTGGTGTATGGGTGGGTAATGCTGATGGTGAGGGTAGACCAGGATTAACAGGAGTTAAAATGGCTGCTCCATTGATGTTTGAAACCTTTAAGAAATTGAATACTACAACATGGTTTGAGTCTCCAGAAAGTGAGCTAAAAACAATTGAGATTTGTGCTCAAAGTGGATTTAGAAAATCTATTAATTGTCCTGAATCGAGGTTTGTACGAAATCATGAGATGGGTATTCATTATCCTACTTGTGAATATCATAAAATAATTCATCTAGATATTAATGAGAAATTTAGAGTTAATAGCAGTTGTTACGATGTTTCTAAAATGAAGGAAAAAAGTTGGTTTTCTTTACCTCCAGTGCAAGAATGGTATTATAGGTTGCGGCATCCATCATATAAGAAAATTCCAGAGCTTCACCCGGATTGTATTGTGAATAATGAACGAGTAATGGATCTAATCTACCCAAATGATGGTTTGAAAATATATATCCCTAAAGGTTTAGATGGTAGTTTCAGTGCAGCTATTTTTGAGATAGCTCATAAAAATCCATCTGCAGAAATTTACTGGTATATGGATGAGCAATTTTTAGGAAAAACAATTAGGAGTCATAAATTGGAAATTGTTGCCAATGAAGGTGTTCATGAATTTGTTTTCACGGATGAAATGGGGAATTCATTTCAAAAAAGTATAGAATTTATTTTTAAATGATATTAAACTTTTATCCCTATTACACAAACATCATCTAATTGTTCTGTTTGGTTTTTCCAATTATTAAAAAAGGTTAATAATTCTATTCGTTGATCTTCCATCTCAAGTTCAATGTTCTTAAGTAGTAATTTTTTGAAATTAGCCGATTTTAATTTTTTATCATTTTCTCCCCCAAACTGATCAGCATAACCATCGGTGTAGAGGTAGATTACATCATTTTTGATTAAATCTATTTCATGATTACTAAATGGTGTATAATTCTCAGCCATTCCAACAGGTTGTTTGTCTGCTCTATACTCAAGAAGTTCATTGTTTCTTATAATTAAAAGATGATTATTTGCTCCTGAGTAAAATAGTTTTTTAGATTTAGAATTATAATTTATTAAAGAGATGTCCATCCCATCTTTAATACCTAAAGAGTTTTTACTAAATGTTTCAATAACTAGCTCTCTTGTTTTATCAAGAATTTGAGCAGGGTTAGTAAGGTTGAATTCTTTTACCGATTTGTTTAAAGCGTTGTAACAAACAACAGAGACCATTGCTCCAGGAACACCATGTCCTGTGCAGTCGGCAACAGCTAGTAGTGTTGATTTACTTGTTTTTTCAAGCCAGTAAAAATCTCCTGCAACAATGTCTTTAGGTAGGTATAAAATGAATTTGTCTGAAAATGTTTCATCAATTAGGTCAGTAGATGGTAATATGGCATTTTGAATTCTTTTAGCATAATTTATTGAGTCGTTAATTTCTTTGTTTTTAATTTCAAGTATGTTTTTCTTTTCATTAAGCTCTTTTGTTCTTTCAGTAACTTTTCCTTCAAGCTGCAGCATGGCTTTTTCCTTAGCATTATCTTTTTCTTTTCTAAGGCTACTCATCTTTTCACCTATACCAAGAGAAAGAATAAATACTTGAGCAACAATAGCTACTAGCAAATAGTATTGAATTGAATAACCTTCTTTATCATTTATTAGGTGAAGAAAAGTTAAAGCAAAACCTATTAATAAACATAAGTAGGCAAAAAGAAAAATTTTAGTATGATATGTTCTTTTGAAAAAAGCTGGAACAGTACAAATAGTGTAAACGATTATTGTCCATAAAATAGAACATAAGAAAGTTTTAGCAACTAATCCGGAATAAATGAAAGTATAACTAAATAAGAAAAAAGATAAAATTGATAAGTAGATAATAACATTTAATAAAATATTCCATCGTTTATAAAATTTTTTAATGTCAAGGTATTTGCTGCTAAATAGTGCATAAGAAATTATTGTTGCAGTTGAAGATCCTAATAAAATTAAAGGATTATTAATCCAGGTTTGATAAGGGAGAAATAATTCAAATACAGTCCCGTAAATAGATAAAATTAAACTGCCTGCAAAGAACAGGTAAGCGCAGTAATATATGTAAGTACTATCTTTTGTTGACCAAAAAAGAATGAGATTGGTAAAAAGAATTATAATTATTATGCCAATGAAAATACCTATGTAATAATTTGATTTTCTATTGGCTTTTAAAACGAATTTTGAGGGAAATATATCAGAATGTGGAATCGTTAATTCACTTTCTCTAGAATTAGAAATGAATACGTAATACGTATTTTCTTTATTTGGTAAAATGTTAAATGGTAGAAATTCTTTATTACCGTGTGTATATGCTCTTTTACTTGAGGGAATAGATTTCCCAGAAATTTTTTCAATATAAATTCTACCATTAAATTCATATATTTTTTTCACATTAAAAGTTGAAGTTCTAAAGAAATATTGAAGATTATGATTCGAATTGTTTTTAATTTTGAATTTTAACCAGCAACCATTTTTGGAAATAATTGATTCATTTACAATGTGATTATTTTTATTTAATTCTAGAATTGTAAATTCTGGTTTATTTTTTAAAATGGAATCTATTGGTATTAATGTGTCCGGAAAAAAATAGGAAACATATGGATCAAGATCTGTGTACTTATTTGAAGAATCACTGTTTACAACTAGCACATTTTGGCTAAATAAAAAAGTGGATTTAAGTATTGAAAAAATGAAAAATAAAAAAGTTAGTTGCTTCATGTTTAAACTTTGAATAAAGGTAATCAAAAGCTAAACAGAAAATTGCTACCAAGCAAAAACATCATCAACTAGTCTTTTCATCCAAGGATTTCCTTTGGCTCGCTTTTCTAGTTTTGTTCTAAGCTCAAGTTCTGTAAGCACATCTTTCTTTTTTGTTTCTGGTTCCAAGTTATCTTTGTCTATATAACTTTCTTTAATACTCTTGGCAAAGTAAACAACACCTCCATCTTCCGTAGCTAATCCAAGGATTGTTCCTGGTAGTCCGTTAAATGTTTCTGGTCCTGTTGAAGGGTTAATTTTATTGGTATACCAAGCATAGATATTAGTGCTGTCATTTTTGTTCCAGATGGCTCTTCTACATTCATAACCGGCAATTATTCTTTTGCGATCTGTAATCTTCCATTTCCTTTGTATTGCAGTATCTCTAACATATACTGACTCTCCCCATATACTATAAACAGATAGCCGTGTTTTGCTGTTTAAATTTTGATATACTGTGTTTTTAGATGTAGTCCAATCCATTTTGCTTTGACTTTCACCTTCAATGGGTTTAAATAGTGAAGTGTTTCCGGTAAACTGCAATTCAAATAAATCTATTTTAACTTTTTCATCACCAATCCATTTTCTTGACCTTTCTGTTTTGTACTTTTTTAAAAGATTGATTTTCCTTTCGTATGTTATAACACCACTTTTTAATTGACCAAAGACAGGTGTTGTTAAAGAAGTTAAAAGAAAGTATAAAATATATTTTTTAATGGAAGCTGACATCTTTTTCTTTGGTTTTAGTGTTGTTAAATTTATAAGTTAGACGAGCTAAAAAATACCTTGATATGATGGTTGTTCTATTGTCTATAATTACATTGTCATTTATTATTCTTTGAGCAATTATGTTTTGATTTAGTATATCATTACCAGAAACAGAAAAAATTAAATTTTCAGTTTTTAAAAAACGTTTGCTAATTTCAAAATCCCAGATTAATAGATTAATGTTTCTATCTAAGCTTTGAGGGTAGGATTGAATTTCATAGCTAGCTTCAGTTTCAATTCTTAATTTAAAAGGTAGATCTATACCAAATTCAATAAAATATTCTTGGGCATAATAGGGTTGATTGCTTGAAATCGCTAAAGTACTAGATGGTGAATAGTAGGAGTAGCTTCCTCCTAAGTAAAGTTCTAGCGAATCTGTTTCTATTTCAAATTCTAATTCTCCAGAGACATTTAATGTATTTGTTATGTTTTCATTGTTGTTTACAAAGTTGGTAGTGTTAGTATAGTTGCTGTTTAAATTAGGGTTTAAGCTTAGAATACTCTCATATAAAGGAATGCCTGCACCTAAATAAACATTGGCTGAACTGTTCTGATCGATATTTACAGTTTGAGAGATTGTTTTTCCAAAATCATCATATTCTACAGAGGATGAAAAAGCGTTTTGTGTAATATTATAATTGGCTCCTGTATAAACGTAGCTTCCGGTTAGTGCTTTCCATTTATTGTACCTAATACTAAAATTATGAGAGTAGGTTGGTATTAATTCACTGTTTCCAATGGTTATTCTATTTGGATTGGTGTTGTCTTGTACAGGTTGTAGCTGATTAATTGAAGGTTGTGCAGAATTTGTCTTATAAGACAATCTTAATCTTTGCGAATTACTAAACTTGTAATTGTAATTAAATTGTGGGAGAAAGTTGAATATGTTCTGTTTTACAGTGCTGTCATTAATGTCAATATTATCTATGCTAACATTTCTTTGATATGCTCCAACTTTCAATCTGTGCTTAAAGAATTTAAGATTAAAAAATAACCCTAAACGATTGGTGAATCTATTGGTTGTAAAATCATTGGTGAGATTATTATTCAGTAATGTGTATTCATTAGTAGATGCATTAAAATCGTTAGTCTCTTTTTGTTGTTGATTACTGTTGTATCTTGAATAGTAATCTATAACAGCAGTCCATCTTTTAGAAAGAGGTTCTTTAAAGGAAATTAGTCCACTGTGGTTTTGATTAATTTGATTGCCAAATTGTTTTTGATCTAATGTATCGTTTAAAGCTGCAGCATTTTCGTAATTGTCTAGAAAATATAGATCCGTAGTGTCTTTACTTTCTGAGTAGCTGTTTTTAATTGTTACAGACAATTCTCTTTTTTCTTTTTTAAATTTTCTAATTAGAAGCAGTTCATTCGAAATTGTTTGAGATTCACCGGAATTTAAATTAAAATTCCTAGTATATGAACTTAGGTATCCTTCTTCATTTATGAACCTGGTTGAATCATTTTGAGTTGACAATCCAGATGAATTAGTGTATTTAGGTTTTATTTCAAGCTCGGTTAGTGAATCTAATTTAATGTTGAGTTTTAAATTTAGACTGTGCTTTTCACTTTTTTGATATGCATCTCCTAAATCTGAAGTGTAATAGGTTGTGTCTGGTAAGAAATATTGAGAAGATAAGTCAGAAACACTATTCATCTCGTTGTTAGAATAGGTGTAATTAGCTCCAAGCTTTACTTTCTTTGAAAGTTTATCTGAAAAATAAAAACCAGACCTAAAAGTTCTTGGAATTCCAGATTGAGTGGTTGAATTGTTGTTTTCCCACCACCTACCTCCAAAATTAGATTCATTGCTTAGGCCAAATTTTTTGGTATCTGCAAAGCCAAAATTAGATCTAGGGGTGTTTGTTCCAAGTGCAAAAACAGAGAGTTTAAAATCGTTCTTAAATCTATTGGCAAGGAATTCTCCTTCATAAAAGTTTTGAAAATCTGAAGCTCCAGAAATTTTACCGAAGTATCCTTTTTTAGAGCCTTCTTTAAGTCTTAAGTCCATTACTTGAATGGTTTCTTCTGCAGTTTCACTTTCATCTTTGTTTTCCTCCTCATAAATATTAACAGATTCAACCGTTTTAGCACCTAAATTTTTTGTAGCTACTGTAGGGTCATCTCCAAAGAATTCATCCCCATCAACTAAAATTTTATTGACAGCTAAACCTTGTGAAGTAATTGTTCCATTTTTATCTACGTCTATTCCTGGAAGTTTTTTCAATAAATCTTCTACTACTGCATTCTGTTTTGTTTTGAAAGAGTCAGCAACATAAACTAATGTATCACCTCTAAAATAGATGGGCTCTTTGTTCGCATAAATCGTGACTTCATTTATCATTTCACTTTTATCTGGAAGAATAGTATTGATAAGGTTTAATTCATTGTTTGCATTACTTCCCATAAAGAAGATTACTTTGTCATCAAAATTATGGTGAGACATAATAATTTCTACTGTATCTACAGGTATACCAGAAATAGAGAATTCTCCATTAAAGTCTGTTCTGTCAAAGCCTAATAACACTGAATCGCTAAGACTTAAAACCATTACAACTACATTTTCAATAGGGTTATCATTGTTAAGAGTATCTATAACATTTCCTTTAACCAACATCTGCTGAGAAAATGAATTACCAATAATAAACAGTAGTAAAATTAGTGTGGGAAAAATATTTTTCATGTATTGAAAAGTTCTTTTGATTTTTAAGATATAATTAAAATTACGTTTAATCGCTAAAATCAATTAGCGAATTTATATGAGTGGTAATTGAAGGTTGAGCATTTATTTTATAGCCTTAGATAGCTAAAAACTATTTGGGTTTAATTACGAATAAGAATGGGTTATTTTTAGCGCGTAATTTATTGAAAATTAGTTATTTATCTATTTTAATTTCATGAATTAATTTTTGCTCTTTTTCTTGTTTAGTAAATATCATTTTCATGATTCCATCAGCACCAACTTCAGTTAATTTTACATGACCGGTCTGATTAATCATGTAAGGATTATAACCAGTTTTAACTTTAATATAATTAGAGGTAAACCCAAACATGACTCCATTCTCTTCTTGTTTTTCAAAGACTACTTTTTCATTTGCTCCTTGATGAGAGATGTAAAAAGCTCTTTTTTTCTTTTCACTTAAGTTGCGGAGCTGTTTGCTTCTTTGTTTTCGAATTGAAACTGGAACAACATCATTCATTCTTGTTGCTGTTGTATTGGCTCTTTCAGAATATGTGAATACATGCAGGTAAGATAGCGGTAATTCAATTAAAAAATCCAATGTTTTTTTAAATTCCTGATCTGTTTCTCCAGGAAATCCAACTATTACATCTGCTCCAATACAAGCATTTGGCATTAATTTTTTAATAAGATCTATTCTTTCTCTGTAAAGTTGTGTGTTATACCGTCTTCTCATTTTTTTTAGAAGCTTGTCTGAGCCACTTTGTAAGGGAATGTGAAAATGAGGAACAAATCTCTTAGATTCGTTAACAAAGTTTATGATCTTATTGTTTAGTAAGTCGGGTTCTATTGATGAAATCCTAAATCGATCAATTTCTTTAATGTGATCTAATTCTTGAATCAATGATAAAAATGTTTCTTTCGTTCCTTGGCCAAAGTCGCCAATATTAACTCCGGTTAAAACAACTTCTTTTACATTTTTTGTAGCAAGCTCTTTCGCTTTTAAAATTGTTTGCTCAACAGTTCCACTTCTACTTTTTCCTCTAGCAAGTGGAATAGTGCAAAAAGAGCAAAAATAATTACAACCATCCTGAATTTTTAAAAATGATCTAGTTCTGTCACCAAGACTGTATCCAGGAATGAAAGTATTAGTTTCTTTAATGTGATCATTCTTAATTATAGTATTGGTGTTTTTATTTAAATCAGTTAGGTATTTCGAAATGTTAAATTTTTCATTTGCACCTAGAACAAAGTCTACCCCCTCAATAGTGGAAATTTCTTTGGGTTTAAGTTGGGCGTAGCATCCAATTACAAATACTTTTGCATTGGGATTGAAGCTAAGAGCTTTTCTAACAATATTCCTACACTTTTTATCTGCTTGTTCAGTTACTGAGCAGGTGTTAATAACATAAATATCAGCACCGTCATCAAAATGAATTTTAGCAAAACCTTCTTTTTCAAGAGACCTTGCAATTGTGCTTGTCTCAGAAAAATTGAGTTTACACCCTAATGTATGATATGCTACAGTGCCAAACTGGTTCATGGTGCAAAATTAACTCAAACCTTTAAATAATCATCAAAGCATTCAAAAAGTTGACGAATCTTTAATTAGCTTAAATTTAGGATACTTAACAAGTGTTGTCTATTGGTTTAATTAATAACTTTATTGAGGATGAGATATCAGCTTAAAATATTTTTAATTAGTATTCTTTTTTTTAATAGTTGCTCTTTTAATAAGTCTAATTCTAACGTTTCTAATAAAGCTGTATTTAAATACAATGAACCTGGTGGAATTCTTTGGTTAGATCCTGCTAAAATGTCTAAGTATGAAGATTTTTTGATTTCTCAACAACTCTTTAATGGATTGGTAACTTTGGATAGTAATTTAAATCTAGTTCCATCAATTGCACATTCATGGGACATCAGCAATGATGGAAAAACATATACTTTTTATTTAAGAAAAGATGTTTTCTTTCATTCCTCCAATTTACTTGATGATTATTCATCAAATGTTAAGTCAGAGGATGTGGCTTATTCTTTTTTAAGAATTTCAAATCCTGCAACTGCATCGCCAGGTAGATACATTTTTGATTTTTTAGTTCCTTCATATAAAGGAGTTGTGGTTGTAGATGATTATACGTTAGAAATTAATTTAATAAAACCACAACCTTCCTTTATTTATCAATTGTGCTTGCCTTATGGATATGTTGTTCCCTCTGAAGTTGTTGAACATTATGGAGCAGATTTTTCGCAACATGTAATAGGAACAGGTCCTTTTCTATTAAATAAATGGAAAAAAGATGTTAAACTTATTTTAAGTAAAAATGAGAATTATTTTGAGCATGACAATCAAGGGATAAAAATGCCATACATTGATGGGGTTTCTGTAACATTTGTAAAGGACAGAAATCAAGAATATATCAATTTTAAGGCAGGGAAATTAGATATGATTTCTGGATTAGATGAAGATGGAAAAGATAATCTTTTATCTGCAGATGGAGAGCTTAATAAAAAGCATCATGAATTATACTATCTTAAAAAGACAGCCTGGTTAAATACAGATTATATCGGAATTTTGGTTGATGATAGTATTAATAAAGTACTAAATAATCCATTGAAAAGTAGGCAGCTTAGAAATGCAATCGGGTATTCAATTGATAGATATAAGCTTGTTAAATTTTTAAGAAATGGTGTGGGTGTTCCAGCAAGAAATGGTTTTATACCCAAAGGTATGCCTGGTTTTAATGAGTATAAAATTAAAGGTTACGATTTTGATTTAAATCGAGCTCTAAAGTTAACAAAAGACCTTCCTAAAGATAAAATTACCATTACATTATCTGCATCAGAGCAGTACAAAACACTTTGTGAGTTTTTACAAAATGAAATTCAACAAATAGGAATAAAAGTAGATGTCGATATACATACCAATTCTGCATTACGTCAAAGAGTAGCTAATTTTGATGCTGTTTTTTATAGAAAATCTTGGGTTGCTGATTTTCCGGAACCAATGAATTATTTTCAATTATTTTATGGTGAATATTTTTTTCCAGAAAATGGGACTAATTATTATCATTTTAAGAATAAACAATACGATAGCTTATATCTTAAGGCTTCAATGGAGCAGAATCAGAAAAAAAGATATTCCTATTACAAACAAATGCAGCAGATTATACATGATTTTGCACCTGTTATACCTTTGTTTTATGCTGAAACACTTAGGTTTTATCACAACTACATTTCGGGTGTAAGTAGTAACTCTATGAATATGTTAAATTTAAAAGAAGTTAAAATTTCTAGACAAAACATAGAATAATTAAAAAGTTAATTAGTTTAGAAGAAAAAAAAACATGAAAAATATATTTCTAATATTCATTTTAACAATCAATTTTGCAATGGGTCAAAAAAGCGTACATGAATTTAAGTTCACTAGTATAGAAGGTAAAGAAGTTTCATTTTCTGATTTTCTTGGTAAAAAAATATTAATTGTAAATACTGCAAGTAAATGTGGTTTTACTCCTCAGTACAAGGGATTAGAGGACTTGCATAACAAGTACAAAGATAATTTGG
>JAQWSL010000048.1 GCA_029243225.1 Flavobacteriales bacterium | reverse complement strand
CCATGTGTTTTGACTACGGTTTTGGTCCATTCAGATGGGTATGCGCATCTGGAGATCCTGAAGACCTAAAAAAAACTGATGACATAGCTTGTGGTGTATTAGAAGACCTTATGTCTGATGCTCCCAAAGAAATTAAACAGCAAATGGCTGATAACATTCAATGGATTAAAGGAGCTCAAGAAAATAAATTAGTTGTTGGTTCCCAAGCACGAATATTATATGCTGATAGTGAAGGAAGAATAAAAATTGCTACTGCCTTCAATAAAGCCATTGCAGATGGAACTATTTCTGGACCAATAAATTTAGGAAGAGATCACCATGATGTTTCTGGGACCGATTCCCCTTACAGGGAAACCTCAAACATATACGATGGCTCTGCATTTACCGCAGATATGGCCATTCAAAATGTTATTGGCGATTCTTTTAGAGGAGCCACTTGGGTAAGTATTCATAACGGAGGTGGAGTTGGTTGGGGTGAAGTAATTAATGGAGGATTTGGATTAACTCTAGACGGTTCTCCAGCCGCTGAAAGAAAGCTCAAAAACATGCTCTTTTGGGATGTTAATAACGGCATAAGCAGAAGAAGTTGGGCAAGAAATGACGAAGCTATTTTTGCCATTAAAAGAGAGATGAATAGAAACCCTGAGCTTAAAGTAACTATTCCCAACAAAGTAGACGAACAACTACTTAAAAAGCATTTTTAACACATATTAAACATACCATGAAACAAAAAATAGCAATACTTGGAGCCGGAAATCTTGGCCTTTCACTTGTTAAAGGATTGGTAGAATCAGGAGAGTACTCTCCTAATGAATTTCACCTTTCAAGAAGAAGAATTGAGAAATTAAATCAATTTAAGAAAGAGGGATACCATGTTACCAACAATAACATTACAGCAACTTTAAATGCAGACATCATTATTCTAGCTGTACTTCCTCAAAAGATAAATACTATATTACAAGAAATACAAAATATCCTAACAGACAACCAGCTAATTATTTCTTTAGTATCTGGGGTCACAATAGCTGAGATAAAAGAAATTATTGGAAATAACATTCCTATTGTAAGAGCAATGCCCAATACAGCCATATCAATAAGAGAAAGTATGACCTGTATTTCTACAGAACACTCTTGGGAGAGTCACATAATTAACGTTGAAAAATTATTTAACTTAGTTGGACAGACAGCAATCATTAACGAAGAAAAAATGACTTCCGCTACTGCACTTTGTGCTTGTGGGATAGCTTTTTTCTTAAGAGCTATAAGAGCAGCATCTCAAGGTGGAAATGAGATTGATTTCCATGCATCAGAGGCGCTAAAAATGGCTGCACAAACAGCTAAAGGTGCAGCTGGACTAATTCTTGTAAATGGCTCTCACCCAGAAGATGAGATTGACAAGGTAACATCTCCAAAAGGATGTACCATTGCTGGCCTCAACCAAATGGAGCACAACGGATTCAGTTCTGCATTTATAAAAGGGATTACTGTTTCCGCTAACAAGGCTAAAGAATTGTACTAAATGAGTGAACTAAAAAACAAAGTGGTTTGGATTACTGGAGCTTCCTCAGGGATTGGTCAGGCACTAGCCTTTGCAATGGCAAAGGAAGGTGCTAAATTAGTACTTTCATCAAGAAGAGATCAAGAGCTTAAAAAAGTAGCTGAAAAATGTTCTTCAGATGTACTAATCATACCATTAGATTTATCCAATTCATCAAATTTCAAAGACTTAACTCAAAAGGTAGTAGAACATTTTGGTTCTATAGACATTCTTATAAATAATGGAGGCCTTAGCCAAAGATCAGAAGCAGCACAAACTTCTTTGGAAGTGGACAGAAAACTTATGGAGGTAAATTATTTTGGAGCTGCAGCACTCACCAAGGCTGTTCTACCAATTATGCAACAACAAAAAAGTGGTCATTTAGTTGCCATTAGTAGCCTCTCTGGTAAATTTGGTTTTTTCCTAAGGTCAGCATATTCTGCCTCTAAATTTGCACTAGTAGGGTTTTACGAATCGCTCCGCTTAGAAGAAGAAAAAAATAACATTAAGGTTAGTCTTGTATTTCCTGGTTTTGTGCACACAAACATATCTCAAAATGCGCTTTCAGGAGATGGGCAAAAACACGCAAAACTAGACAACAACCAAAAAGGTGGGATATCTGCCGAAAAATGTGCTAGAGATATTATTTATGGATTAAAAAGAGATAAACATGAAATAATTTCTGGTGGATCTGAAAAATGGGGAATACTCTTAAAGAGATTATTTCCAAAGTTATTTTACAGAATACTTCGAAAAAAAAGTGGCGAGTAATATTATCAATCCTTTATCCTAGTAAATTTTAACGCCTTAAGCATTAAATCTGGAAGTGGTTGAGAAGGTTTTCTCTTCTCTACATTTAAATAAACACCCAGCTTTTCTATAATAGGAATTTTATAGACTTCAATCATTTCAATGAGTGTTCCATCAGGATCTTCGCAGTAGGTGCAATGTACTTTTGTACTCTCCCCCATTGAAAGAACATCTTTAGTATCACAAGTAAAACCATGACCAGCTTTTTGAAGTGCCATACCTAGAGCTTCCATATTTCTAACATCAAAGCCCAAATGAACAAAACCTGTATCTCCCCAAAGTCTATCGGCATAAATTTTAAGTGGTTTTCTATCAGATAAATCTTCAACTAACTGAATATAGCTCTTTCCTGCAAGTTTAGAAAAACCTCCACCAGAAGGGTTTTTCTGGCTAAGTAGAACTCTTCTAAATTCTCCACTTCCACCAGAAAGGTTTTTCCAATCCTCAAAAACTCCTTTTAGATCAAAAATCACCTCATCATAACCTAAGAGTCCATAAAAAGAAATCGCCTTATCCATATTAGAAACACCTATTGAGCATCCAGCAGTACCACCAGTAACATGATTATGACTAGTGTAAAAATCGTTAGCAGGAATAATTTGATAAACCAAATCATTTAAATCCTTAATATAAAAAGTATCCCATCCGTTAGGCATTTTTTCAATCTCTGATATTACATTTACTCCATTTTTTTTAAAAAATTGATAAGCATTAGAGACATTTGGAGTTTTAACAAAACCTATATCTATTCCTAAATCTCCTAATTGGTGATCTACTTTTGCATGTTTTGCTTCAAAAGTACTTGGACAAACAATTTCCATAGCACAACCGCCCTTTATATTAAGGACCATTGCCGCACGCTTAGAAATAACATCACCCTCTGTATAAATAGTCATAAGAGGAGCTTCAGCTTCATCATTAAAAAGTGGTATGTCTAATCCGAAAAATTTACGATACCATTTCCATGCCTGCTCGTGATTGGGCACTCCTACTCCTAAATGCTGAATTCCTTGGATTGTATACATTATGATTTAATTCTTTCTACATAAACACCTTTATGAATATCTACTTTAATTTTATCTCCTGTATCTATAAATAAAGGAACTCTTATTTCTGCACCTGTATCAATGGTTGCTGGTTTCATCGTGTTAGTGGCGGTATCACCTTTTATACCTGGTTCTGTATAAGTAACCTCTGCTGACATAAATTGTGCCTGCTCAACGACTAAAGGCAATTCTTCTTCTGAATGGAAAATAATTGTACTTATTTCTCCTTCTTTCATGAATTCTGGTTTTTGAATCATGTGACCTTCAATATAAACCTGCTCATAAGTACTTGTATTCATAAAATGATAGCCATCACCTTCTTTGTATAAAAATTGATATGATCTATTCTCAATTCTCACAATATCAATTTTATGTCCAGAAGGGAAAGTATGGTCAACAACACGACCATCTTCAATGCCTTTTAGCTTTGTTCTTACAAAAGCTGGACCTTTTCCAGGTTTAACATGTTGAAATTCTACGACCTGAACCAATTTATGATTATGTTTAATGCATAATCCATTTTTAATTTCTGATGTTGATGCCATAATTTATTTTAAATGAAAGGCAAATATAAAAATAATGTGCTCTTAAAGAAATTAACTAATCCTGCTCCAGTTTGGTTTTAATTTCATCTGCCTAATTAATTCTTTTCTAATAATCAAATTTTCTTGACTAGTTAGATCTGGGTCATTTTTTAAAATGTTTTGAGCAGCATCTCTAGCTAAAATTATCAACTGGTTATCCTTGGCTAGATCTGCTAATTTTAAATCAATTATCCCGCTTTGTTGTGTTCCCATAATATCTCCTGGTCCTCTCATTCTTAAATCTACTTCAGCAATTTCAAATCCATCGTTTGTGCGAACCATTGTTTCCATTCTAGTTCTTGCATCTGCAGAAAGTTTATAGCTCGTCATAAGCACGCAATATGATTGCTCTGCTCCTCTACCCACTCTTCCTCTAAGCTGATGCAGTTGAGACAACCCAAATTTCTCAGCACTTTCCACAATCATAACTGAAGCATTTGGAACATTTACACCAACCTCAATTACCGTAGTTGCAACCATAATTTGAGTTTCACCTTTTGCAAATTTTTGCATTTCGAGCTCTTTATCTGCAGATTTCATTTTACCATGAACAATACTTACCCGGTATTCAGGCAAAGGGAATCGTCTTGAAATACTATCATAACCGTCCATCAAATCTTTATAATCCAATGTTTTAGATTCTTCAATGAGAGGATAAACAATATAAACCTGTCTTCCTTTCTTAATTTCATCTTCTATAAATTGAAAAACTTTTAACCTATTAGTATCAAAGCGATGTATAGTTTTGATTTCTTTTCTTCCAGGGGGCATTTCATCTATAACAGAAACATCTAAGTCTCCGTAAAAAGTCATCGCCAAAGTTCTTGGAATTGGTGTAGCTGTCATCACTAATATATGAGGAGGGAAAGTGTTTTTCCCCCAAAGCTTTGAACGCTGAGCAACTCCAAAACGGTGTTGTTCATCGATAATAGCTAACCCTAGATTTTTAAACTGAACAACATCTTCCAGTAGAGCATGAGTTCCAATTAATAGAGAAATAGACCCATTAATTAATTCATCATGTATTATTGACCGCTCTTTTTTCTTAGAAGATCCTGTTAATAATTTCACATTAATACCCAAACCATTTAAAAGCTCTTTAACAGTATGAAAATGCTGAGTTGCAAGAATTTCTGTAGGAGCCATTAAACAAGATTGAAACCCATTATCAATTGCAATTAAAACATTTAAAACGGCAACTAATGTTTTACCGCTACCCACATCCCCTTGTAAAAGTCGATTCATGTGCAATCCAGAACCTAAATCTTTTCTAATTTCTTTGACAACTCTTTTTTGTGCATTGGTTAATTCAAAAGGCAAATAAGTATTATAAAATTGATTAAAAAAAGTGTCAACTTTAGAAAAAATGTAACCCTTGCTTTTTCGTTGAGTATTAATTTTCTGTTTATTAATTGCTAATTGCAAAAAAAATAATTCTTCAAATTTTAATCTAAATAAAGCATCCTTAAGTAACGAAGAATTTATTGGACGATGAATATCTTGAAATGCAGTATCTCTATCGACAAGGTTAAATTCATCAATTAATTGATGCGTTAGAGATTCTAAAATTCTCCCTTTAGAAACAGATAAAAGATTAGAAATAATCCTTTCAAAACCTCTAGTATTTAACCCTTTAGATGTTAATTTCTCTCCTGAATGATATATTGGTTGTAACATGCCAGGAATTAATTTTACAGCATCAACCAGGTCTATATCTGGATGTGCAATATTCCATTTACTTCCAAATTGATTGGCTTTACCAAAAACTAAATATGATTTACCTACAACAAGTGAAGGTTTCACCCATTTAATCCCCTTAAACCAAATTAATTCAATAGAAAAAGTTTCGTCCTTTAAAACCGCAACCAATCGCTTTTTTCTAGCAGCACCGAATTCTTTAACACTTGTGATTTTGCCTTTAAGCTGAACTTCAGTTTCTATTCCCGGAACATCAATTATATTATGAACAATTGAACGATCTACATATCTAAATGGAAAATAATGAAGTAAATCATTAAAAGTAAAAATCCTTACTTCTTTATTTAATGTCTCTGCTCTTTGGGGGCCTACACCTTTTAAATACTCTATTGTAGTCTTTAAAAATTCCATTTTATAGAAATATACGCCATAAATAAACAAAAAAAAGGGGTGAATTAAAATTCACCCCCAATGCTTTATAAAATTATATTTACTATATAGCAGATTTACCTAAAAGCAAAACTGGATTTTCCATATAATTTTTAAATGTATTTAAAAACATTGACCCTACAACACCATCAACAACCCTGTGATCACAACTTAAAGTTACTTTCATTGTGTTTCCTGCAACTACTGCTCCATCTTTAACAACAGCTTTTGATTGAATTCCACCAATAGCTAAAATACAAGCATCTGGAGGGTTAATTATTGCAGTAAAGTCTTCAATTCCAAACATCCCTAAATTAGAGATGGTAAAGGTATTTCCTTCCCAATCTTCAGGTTGTAATTTTTTATCTTTTGCGCGTTGAGCAAACTCTTTAACTTCTGCTCCTATTTGAGTTAATGATTTCCCATCAGCAAATCTAACAACAGGTACGAGTAACCCGTCATCAACAGCAACTGCAACGCCAATATTAACATGGTTATTGTATCTAATTACGTCACCTAACCAAGAAGAGTTAACTTGAGGATGCTCTTTTAAAGATGAAGCTACTGCTTTAATAACTAAATCATTAAAAGATATTTTTAATGGGGCAATAGAGCTATTAATGGATTTTCTAGCAGACATTGCGTTTTCCATATCAATAGTAACAGAAAGATAAAAATGAGGAGCTGTAAATTTACTTTCACCTAATCTTTGTGCTATTACTTTTCTCATTTGAGAAACAGGCTCATCAACATAACTTTCTGAACCTACAAAATTTGTTGTATTTCCTTGATAATTATCAACATCTCTTTTAACAATCCTACCTTCTTCACCTGAACCAGTTAATAGGTTTAAGTTGATATTTCTATCACTGGCTAATTTCTTAGCCAAAGGAGATGCTTTAAGCTTTCCATTAGAAACAGTGCTAGCAGTTGGATATGTTCCTTTTGAGACTCCACTTAAAGGAGTTTGTTTTTGAATAACAACCTCTATTTTTTTTTCTGCTTTAACTTCGGGTTTCTTTTCAACAATTTCTTCAACTTTAGGTTGATTTTTCTCAGCTTCTAATAAAGCAGACACATCCTCTCCCTTTTCACCTAAAATAGCAAGTATAGAATCTACTGGAGCAGCATTTCCTTTCTGAACACCAATGTGTAATAAAACACCATCTTGGAAAGATTCAAATTCCATTGTCGCTTTATCAGTTTCTATTTCTGCAAGTAAATCACCTGATTCAACAGAATCACCTACCTTTTTATGCCATTCAGCTACAACACCTTCTGTCATGGTGTCACTTAATTTGGGCATTTTTACAACTTCAGCCATTAGTATAGTTGATTTTAATTTATTTATTATTCTTTAATGAAAGGGTAATCTTTCTGAGTGTAAACATCTTCATAAAGCTCCTCTTTAGATGGGTCTGGAGATTCCTCGGCAAACCTTACGGATTCCTCTACAATTTCTTTAACCTTAGCTTGAATTTTCTCAAGCTCACTATTGGATGCAAACTTATTTGCTTTAATAGTTGCTAATACTAAAGATATTGGATCTTTAGCTTTATATTCTTCAACTTCTTCTTTAGAACGATATTTTTGAGGATCAGACATAGAGTGCCCTTTGTACCTATACGTATTTATATCTAAAAGAGTTGGACCCTCTCCTTTTCTAGCTCTACCAGCTGCTTCTTCAATAGCTTCATGAACAGCCTCTACCGACATTCCATCTACTTGTTTTGATGGCATATGATATGAATCTCCCATATCACTCATATTCATCACATTGGTTGTTCTTTCAACAGATGTTCCCATGGCATAATTGTTATTTTCAATTATAAAAATAACAGGTAAATTCCAAGTCATTGCCATATTAAAAGTCTCGTGTAAAGCTCCCTGTCTAGCAGCTCCATCTCCAAAAGAACAAAAAGTAACATTATTATTTCCTTTGTATTTATCTGCAAATGCAATTCCCGCTCCCATAGGAATCTGAGCACCAACTATTCCGTGTCCCCCCATAAGGTTAACTTCCTTATGAAACATGTGCATAGAACCACCTTTGCCTTTAGACATACCCGTTTTTTTGCCATATAACTCAGCCATCATGTACTTTGGGTGAACCCCTAAAGCAATTGGATGAGCATGATCTCTATAAGCAGTAATGTGCTTATCTCCTTTTTCGCAACCAGAAGCAGTACCAGCAACAACAGCTTCTTGCCCAATGTATAAATGACAAAAACCACCAAATTTTTGTTGTATATATAAATGCCCAACTTTTTCTTCGATTTTACGCATGAGAAGCATGTCCTCATACCATTTCATATATTGTTTTTTTGAATATTTCAATTTTTTAGATGAATTTGATGTAACAATGTCTTTTCTCTTTAAAGCAGTAGTTGTCATTTGCTAAAATTTATTTCGTACAAATATATATTAATTCAATATTTAAATTCTTTTGTTGATTGGAATTATCTTATTTATTCTTTCTGCTTAATGTCTCAGACTCAAACGCTAAAGGAAGTAAATTGGTTACAGAATCAAAAACTAAAATTTCTCCAACCTCTGCTTTTAGAATGACTTGCATGTTATGACCTTGAATTCTTTCATATTCTGACATAACCTGCCTGCATGCGCCACAAGGAGTAATTAAATCATCTAAAACTCCTTCTGAAGACCTAGCAGCAATAGCAATTTTTAAGACTTTTGCATTAGGAGAGTTTGCTTTACAAAAATATAAGGCAACTCTTTCTGCACACATTGAAGATGGAAACGCAATGTTTTCTTGATTATTTCCTGTAATCACCTCTCCGTTTTCTAATAATAATGCTGCACCAACATAAAAGCCTGAATAAACAGCATATGCCTTCCGCATGCACTCTTGGGCTGAATTTAATAGCTTTCTGGAAACATCATCTAGTTCATCTGAAGATGTATATGTATTATATTGAATTTTTAATTCTTTTTTCATAGTTAAATGCCTAAAGCATAATATCGATTATTCTACACCATTTTTCAACTTCAAAATTATATTTTAAAGTTAATATAATGTTGTTTTACAGTTAAATAAATATTATATATCTAAAATATTAATAAGATGAATCAATATAAAAACATTAAAATATCTATACTTGCATTAATAAATTGGAGAAATTAAACAACATATTAGCTTTATTTGAACCTATCTCATTAAAAGAGATGGACAATGTGAAATTACTCAATAGAACTGACACAAAATTTGTATTTAATCTCAATACTTTAGAATTGTTTTTAGAATCTTGCTCAAAAGATTATAAAATCCTAACAATTAAAAATAAAAATATCGCTAGTTATAAAACACTTTATTTTGACACTAAGGACTTTGAATTTTACAATCATCACCACAATCAGAAAGGGAATCGCTTCAAGGTAAGAATAAGGAAATATGTAGACTCTTCTCTTTGTTTTCTAGAAATAAAAAACAAAATTAAAGGTAGAACAATAAAAACTAGAACCTTAATTAATGACTTTGAAGAACAATTGTCTTCAGAATCAATTGATTTTATTCAAAAAGTAGTTCAAAACAAAAACCCATTGCAAATGAAAATTTGGAATAGTTTTGATCGTATTACTTTAACCAATGAAAAAAGAAAAGAACGACTAACTATCGATATCAACTTATCATTCGAATTAGGAGAAGAAAAAAAACAACTTAAAAATATTGTTATTTGTGAGCTTAAACAAGAAAGAGTTAACATACAAAGTCCTGCTTACATAAAGTTAAAAAAGTTACAAATTAGACCAGCACGAATAAGTAAATATTGCATAGGTGCAGGTTCTGTTTATGAAAACTTAAAAATAAATAGATTTAAAAAGAAATTCATTCAATTAATAAAAATATCTGCCTAATAAATACTAATTATGAAAAAACAAAACCAACTACATTTCATTTTACTTTTTTGCTCAATGCTGTTTGTAAGTGTATTTATTGCTCAAAACAATGAAAATAAAGTTTCACCTAGTTTTGAAGATATTGAAGAAATAGAACTTGCAGTGAAACAAACATCAAAAGATGTCAAAAATTCTGCAAAAACACTCAACAATCTTGGCAAAACAATTGAAGAAATTAAAAGCTCTACTAAAAAAGAAGCTAAAAGTTTTTTGGATGTTAAGCTGTATGATGATGATTTCATTAAGCTATCATTTAGATTTCTTCTAAATTTAATTGCCATACTTCTAATAGCAAGAGTAATATACTACCCATTAGCAAAAAGGAAAGACTACCTTTTTACCTACATTATGATAAGTATTTTAGTCTTTTTCATATGTTTTACTCTAAAGAAGTTTGAGTTAGGTTTAGGAATGGCACTGGGACTATTTGCCATTTTTGGGATAATAAGATACCGTACCGATCCTATTCCAATTAAAGAGATGACTTATTTATTCATTGTAATTGGAATTTCTGTTATCAATGCACTAGCTAATAAAAAAATGAGCTACTCTGAGCTTCTTTTAACTAATTCGGTAATCATTTTCGCAACCTATGGCATGGAAAGGTTATGGCTTTTAAAACATGAATCTAGAAAAGTAATAATCTACGAAAAAATAGATTTAATAGTTCCAGAAAACCATTCCTTGCTTAAAGAAGACCTAGAAAAAAGAACAGGTTTAAAAATAACAAGGTTTGAAATTGGGAAAATCAATTTCTTAAACGATACAGCACAGATATTTATTCACTACTATGCTGATGAACAAGATAGTAAATTTATAGATGAAGGTCTTGGTTCTGAGTAACTATATACTAGATTCATCAGAAGATTTATCATCACCGAAATTAAATTTCAAAGAGAATCTTAACGTATTAGCAAGAGGACTTTGTTGTGTAAGAGCTAATAAATAAGAAAGATCTAGCTCTAAAACTTTATACTTAACACCTGCTCCTAGAGATAAAAATCTTCTATTTCCTTTTGTTGGATGTTCATGAAAATAACCTGCTCTAATAGCGAACAATTGGCTGTACAAATACTCCATTCCAATAGATAGATTAATTTCATTGAGTTCTTCCTTAAATCTACTTCCGCTTTCAACTTGTTGATTACCATTGTCATCAATGAAAACATTACCAGGAGCATCACTAAAAGAACCAAACATTCCAGATGCAACACCTACATTAGGGTCTCTTCCTGAAAAAATTTCATATCCAGTACTATTACTATTAGAAGGGATAGTTCCTCCATTTGCATTTAAAGCAAATACAGGCTGAGTTGGAACCAAAAGCTTATTTGCATCTATTGCAAATGTAAATTCATTGAATTCATCAATTTCCATATTTAAAGCTGTTCCTAATCTTAAATTAGTAGGGATAAAATCTCTCTCAGCATTTTCAGTGTAAGCCATTTTGGCTCCAATATTAGAAATATTCATTCCTATAGATACATCAGATTTCTTATCAGCAATTTTAAATTCATTAGTAACATAGTACATTGATAAATCAGTTGAAACACTTACACCAGGCTTTGTGTCTGCACCACCTACATTTGTTCCACCGGTTAAGTTAGAATAGATATATCTTGCAGATAATCCAGCGCCAAAATTGGAGCTTAATTTTCTTGAATAACAAACATCAAGTGAAAATTCGTTAGGTTTAAAATCCCTAATGGTTGTACCAAAATTATCTGTAAAAGTAATGTTACCTAAAGAAAAGTACCTTAATGATACACCAACAGCTGAATTGCGATCTATTTTTTTGTAACCAGTTAAATAAGCTAGATTAATATCATTAACTAAAGCCCTTAACCATGGAGAATAAGACATACTAAAACCCATATCTTTTGAGTCATCAATAAAAGCTAATTTTGCTGGATTCCAATATGTAGAATTAGCATCAGGCTTAATTGCTACACCAACATCTCCCATAGCTCCAGAACGAGAATCAGGAGAAATTAATAAAAAAGGGACAGCCGTAGTAATGGTGTTAATATTTTTACCTGATAAATTTTGCGTGCTTATTTGAGCAATAAAAGGAGAAACAACCAAGAGGAGTAGTGGAGCTAAAATGATTTGCTTAATCGCTTTCTTATAATTCATTTTTAATTTTAATAAGGTGTGAGTGTTTTACAAACGACAAATATACTGATTTAGTATAATGATTAACTAAGTTAATTTAATATTACTAATTTCTCTGTTTTTTCAGCAATTTCACCATTTTCACTAGCTACTTTTAAGGTATAAACATAGACTCCCTTTGCAATGTTATCTCCATAATCATCTTTAGCATCCCATAAAATACCTTCGCTTCGGTAACCTTCACTATGAATTCTTTTGTTTATTGTTTTAACAAGTTTACCTGAAATAGTGAAAATTTGTACTTGTACATCTAAATAATCACAATGCTGATTATGTTCAAAAAAGAATTCAGTTCGATTATTAAAAGGGTTAGGATAGTTTAAAACATGAGCCAATGCAAGGTTTTCGTTATTTACTACTTCAAAATCTATAGTAGCTTTACTAGAATTATTATATACATCCCAAACCTTAAGTGTTATTGAATGTACTCCTTCTTCTAAGTCGCTTAATGGATAATTTATTTCTCCTCTTTTATATGTATTTAATTCTGCCTCGTAGTAATCATTCAATATAATTGACTCAGCAGTATTGCCATCTAGATAAGCTTCGATATCGTGTCCTATTCCATTTCCAACTGTGTTTACTCCATTTTCATCAAAAATCTTTGCCAAGAAAATTGGTTGAGCATCTGTAATTCCGCCAGAGACAAAATTTTCTTCATTCATAAACAACTCAATTTGTGGGCCTTGCTCATCTAATTCAGCATCTTCATTTATACCACCAATTAAAATAGATTCATTAAATCCGTTAGCATCTATAATTCCATTTTCAGCATAAAAACTAAACCTAGCAGCACCATAATCAAAAGAAATATCTTGTGGAACTATAAATTCAAAAGAAAAATCACCATTGATAACAGTAGACTTTCCCTTGTAAACTTGATTTTTCCACATTTCGTAAGAAGCTTGACTAGACCCCGGATTAGTTCCAAGCGTTGAAAGCAAAGAAATTTTGTCATAAATTTTACTGTAAACAAAACCGTTAAAATCAGTTAATTTCTGACCAATTGAATTGGCTATATGTCCAGTTATTTTAACACGACTTAAGGCTTTTATAGTATCATTAAATACAGAAATAGAAATTCCATTAATTGAATCTGCAATAATGTTCATTTCAGGATAGGAAAATTTTAGAGCAGGGTCTCCAAGTAATGCAAATTTTCTAAAATTTGGATCTGCACTGTTTAATGCAAATTTATTTTTGGTGCCTTTATAAATATCTCCTAATCTTTGAGGAAGGTCATTAATCTTATCAAATACAGTGTCGTAAAAATATCGGTTCAACCATTCGTTTGGAGTTGCATAAACCAATCTTGTAGTTGTAAATAAACATATCCCCCCTCCATCAGGATTTAAAATCACATATTCACCAGCAGATGTTCTATCATGGTCATCAAAACGACTAAACTCACAAGTAGCAGTCATGAAAACTGGTAATCGTTGGTAATTACTCCAATCGTTTATAGTTGGAACAGTTAGAATTTGTTCATGAGCCCAACCAGATTCACCACCATGACCAATGTAATTAACCAACAAAGAGCCTTTATCTACTTGTTGTTTAATTGCCTGAAAAGCACCTTCAATTCTTTCTCCTACGGCTGTACTTTCTTGTCCATATGCATCGGAATGAATTTTATATAAATTAATTTCAGGATGAGTGACTTTTACTTTACTAGCCATAATTTCAATATCAGTAAAATATGCGTTGTTATCTTCATCATCACTAATCATAGTAACTAAGTTCCTCCAATCTCTTAACACAGAAGCAGATTCTCCGTTAGAGCATGTTGCTTGATCTGAATCGTTGGATTGCTGAACTGTGTAATTTTTTATTTTTTGAACCATGGCATTAGCTTGTTCAACAGTTGAAACAGGAAGTCTACCAATAGCGATATTTAACAAATCTGTATTAAGCATTGAACTACCATCAGAAAGAATGGCATAATAATCATCTGTAGCATAAGTTGTAGTAATACTAAGAGATTCATAAGACTCAAAAACAGGTATTAAATTATTCCCATGCCCCATCCTATCTCTGTTATCGTAAGTTCCATCTCCAAATAATAAACAATATTTAGGAACCATCCCTTGAACGCCATTACCTCTAGAATAAAACATTCTTAAAAATTGTTTTATTGCTGTAGCGTCTCTCATTCCAGATGAAAATTCATTATATATTTCACTGGGCGAAACTAAATGGACTGTCAAACCTTCAGACTCATGAAAAACTTTTAAATCAGCAGCGGCTGAATAAAATTGTTTTGGAGCAATAATTATCATATCTGCGTTTGCTAAAGCATGTAAATTTTGAGACTGTATAGGGCCTATAATTGTTGGAGTTGGAAAACCAGTTCCGCTAATAGAAACAAATTCTCTTAAACTGTCTGTTTGCACTTTAAAACTGGCCGAATTTCCAATAGAACTGTAAGCAACAGAAAGAGGATTTAACGGGTCGGTAATCTCCCAAATATATTGTAGCTGAGCTGTGTTTTGAAGCTGGAATTCTGAAACATTACCTAAACCGACAGAATTAGGATCTGAAAAAACCATGTCATTTTCATTAATAATTAGGTTTCTTCGTGCATTCACTTCAATATAGTCCAAATACCCTTTTGAAGAAGGTGAGCTTGTTTTATTGTAATCAACATCAATTGAAATAGAATTGGAAGGGTTGGCAACAAAATCTAAATAACCGACAATTGCTTTTCCAACTGGAGAATAATATCCTGAACCTGTAGATGGTATTTGAAGATTTACTGACTCAGAGGCTGAGGAAACAGAAAAATAAGTATTACTAACAGCAGACTTACCTATTACTTTTGCTTTTACGCTAACAGAATCGTTAATTAAATTTGGGAAATTAAACTGATAATTAAATGATGTTTGAACATCAAAAACATCTCCATACCATTGAGAACCAGATTTCAACAAATTAATATCATCTTGTTCTATAAATTTGAAATCTAAAAAACTACTCACAGTATGAGTAGAAGCGTTTGTTGTAGTTGTTGCAGATCCAATTCTATAAGGCAAATGAGGTCCTGCTAAATTCACAAAATAATAAGAGCTGTCACAATATAAATGACTGTTATGAATAAATTTAGAACCATCAAAATTCTTTTGATGAGGTCCTTGACCATAAAACAAAATATAATCCCCAGATGAAAAAACACCATCACCACCATCTTCAACATGTATTCTTATCATGTTTAAATCATCTCCACGATATGATCCATTAATTGGTGATAGCATCCCTCCACCATTTCCAAAAACATTAAGACTTTCACTTGAAATTTCTCCATTAATAACACCATTGTTTAATAAAGTTTGATAATCTAATTTGTAAATACCATCTTCATGTATTGCAACTTTATACCACTCACCACCACTTGCAAGAACAGAGCTATTTGCAAATGAACTTTTGTTATTAAAAGTATTGTTAGACCCAATTAAACGGCCAGAAAATTTAGTAAGTTTAAAATAATTTCCATTAGCATCTATTCTCACTGAATTCCCTTGTAAAACAATAAGATCCTTACCATCAAGTTCAGTAGACTTCAAAGAAAAAGAATATTCTTTTGGAAGTTTTTTGACTGTTAAGAAACATGCTACTTCTTCATCATTTAAGGGTAACTCCCTAAAAGAAACCAATTCAAAATTTGAACTATTGCCAATAGAATTTAAATATGTTATATGATTTGGAACATTATTTAAATGATTCCAGTGACCTTTAGTTGGATGGAAAACTTTTTTAGCTTTTTTATCGTTAATAGATAGAAAGTAAGTTTCAGAATATGTAATGTGTATTTCAACATCCTTTAATTGCTGCGATAGCATTGAATTTGAAAATACTAGCACGTTTGTAAGAAGAATTATTATTCTGAACATTTATGAACTTTAATTTAAATTTAAATTGTAAATTAATGTATAATTAACCATTGTAATATTAATGTTGAAGCTTAAACGCATTATCAATATGAAATATTGCATTTTTTATTACATAAAAATAATACAATGTTGTTCTTTTTTTTGTATAATTGGTGGCTAATTATTTTAAACTTTAATTAAAAGCAAGATTATTATTGTGTGTAGACCCTTCTCCATAAGACAACTACTTCTATCGATATGTATAGTATTGTCTTCAATTATAATTAGTGCCCAAGACCCTGAGTTTACACAATTTTATGCTAATCCAATCTATTTAAATCCTGCATTTGCTGGTACTAATATTTGCCCAAGAGTTAATCTAAATTGGCGAAACCAATGGCCTGGAATTTCCGGAACATTTGTTACATATTCCGCATCATTTGACCAACATTCTGAATCTCTACATGGTGGTCTTGGCCTTTTAGTAACTACAGATCAAGCTGCAAATTCTTTGAAAACAACCAGAGTTAGTGGAATGTATTCTTACCAACTAAAAGTTTCTCGTAAATTTTCAGTTAGAATGGGTTTAGAAGCAACATTTTTCCAAAAAACTTTAGATTGGAACAAATTAACATTTGGAGATATGATTGACCCTAGAAGGGGTTTTGTACTTCAAACTGGTGACCAACCCAGAGGTGGATCAACTGCTGGATTGGATTTTTCTGCTGGATTTCTAGGCTTTAGCGAAACATTTTATTTTGGATTTGCTGCTCATCACCTCACTCAGCCTAATGAATCTCTCATTAAAGAAGAAAGTAAATTACCAATGAAATTAACTGCGCATGCTGGAGCGATGATTCCACTTGCAGGATCTGCATCTAAGTATCAAACTGAAGATGCAATGATTTCCCCAAACATTATATATCGAAGACAGGAAAATTTTCAACAATTAAATATGGGACTATATGTAAAAAAAGGCCCATTAGTTGGGGGGATATGGTATCGCAATAAAGATGCTTTTATTACTCTTATTGGAATTCAATCGGATAACATCAAAATTGGATACAGTTATGATGTAACTATATCGAAATTGGCAAATGCAACAGCAGGTTCACATGAATTGTCATTTCAAATAAATTTTAATTGCAGACCTAAGAAAAAGACATTTAGAACCCTAAGTTGTCCATCTTTCTAAAAAAAATCCACTAATTTTGTAACTTATTTTTTAATTTTCGTTATAAGTGTAGTTAACGCAAACAATTCAATTATGAAGAGGAATAATTTTATAACCCTTACAAGCGCTTTATTATCATTAATATTTTTAATGGGCTCTTGTGCCTATGAAAGATCTAGCATTACGGGCTGGGACTACAATAATCCCAGAAATGGAGGTTTCCAAAAAACCCCTTATCCAGAACAAGAAACTGGACCTGGATTAATTCTCATTGAGGGTGGTACATTTACCATGGGTAGAGTTGAGCAAGATGTTACCTTAGAAAACCACAATATCCCTAGAAGAGTTACTGTTTCTTCTTTTTACATGGATGAAACCGAAATTTCTAATTTTAACTGGTGTGAATATTTATATTGGGTTGGAAGAACTTATACAGATTATCCTATGATTTATAAAAAAGCTCTTCCAGATACTTTATCTTGGAGAGATAAAATGGGATTCAACGAGAATTACGTTGAATATTATTTAAGACATCCATCATACAGAGATTACCCTGTTGTAGGAGTTTCTTGGTTACAAGCAAGTGACTTCTGCGCTTGGAGAACTGACCGTGTTAACGAATACATATTAATTAGAGAAGGTGTTTTAATAGTTAATCCTAACCAACAAAACGAGCCATTTAATACAGATGCTTATTTAGCTGGTCAGTACGAGCAAGGTTTAAATCCATTAGGTCAAATTCCAGATTTGGATCCATCTAAAGGTGGCTATGACCCAACTACAGGTAAATTTAAAGCTAGAAACATGTCTGTTAGAAATGTAAGAATGGAAGATGGTATTTTATTGCCTAGATATAGACTCCCAACTGAAGCTGAGTGGGAATTTGCAGCTTATGGCTTGATTGGAAATACAATTGATGAACGTGTAGTTGAAAGAAGAATATATCCTTGGAATGGACACTGGGTAAGAAACCCTGAAGACGAATGGCAAGGAGACATGCTAGCCAACTTTATGAGAGGAAGAGGTGATTACATGGGCGTTGCAGGTCATTTGAATGACAATGCGGATGTAACATCACCAGTATACTCTTATTGGCCTAATGATTACGGATTATACAACATGGCTGGTAATGTTAGTGAATGGGTTCTAGATGTTTATAGACCTTTATCAACAGAAGATGTAAGTGACTTTAGACCTTTTCGTGGTAATGTATTTAAAACTAAAGTACTTAATCCTACTGGTGCAATTGATGAAAAGTATGATGCAACAATTTATGATGTCTACGGTATTGAACAGTATTTAGTTGACTTTAGATCTGAAAGAGAAGGTAAAGCTAATTCAGAAATGAAACATTCAGGTGCAGGTAGAATGTACGGTTATACTCAAAAAAATAGATTAGATTCTCTAGAGAATGAGTTACTAACAGCTATTGAAACAACTGTTAAAGATGCTAAAACTTTATTAGAGAAAAAACAATCAGTTGAAGCATCACTTAAAATTCAAGAGATTTTTGACAATGTATTTGATGATTTTGAAATGATCGTTCAACAAGATCCATCATTTGCAGGTTACACTCTTCAAATTAGTCCTATTATAAGATCAGGATTATCAGATTTCATATTGAATACTCCTGGAAATTTAAAAACTAGAGAGGTTCGTGCTGAAGAAAATATCAACAGAAGAAACTACAGAGTGGCAGACAACATTGACTACTTAGATGGTGACTTAAAATCTTCAATGTTTTATCCTGGAAATGATATCAATACAGAAAACATAAAAGATTTCAACACTGGAAAGAAAAATGAAGACTGGGCAATGTACCAAAGCGGAATGGAAGCTGCTAATGGTGCTGTCGCTGGCTCACCTACTTCGCTTATTTCTGATAAATCTAAAGTATTTAAAGGTGGCTCATGGCAAGATAGAGCTTACTATTTAAATCCAGGAACTAGACGTTTTCTAGACGAAAACAAATCTGCTTCAACTATTGGTTTTAGATGTGCTATGGACAGAGTTGGTAGCCCTGTTGGATTAGGTGCCTATGAATAAAATTAAATAAAAAAAGACATAAAAAAGGGAAGTTATATACTTCCCTTTTTTTATGTCTAAACTTATAAATTAACTAAGGATGCTTCTTGCAATAACTATTCTCTGAATTTCAGAAGTACCTTCATATATCTGAGTGATTTTAGCATCTCTCATAAGACGTTCTACATGATATTCTTTCACATATCCGTATCCTCCATGAATCTGAACAGCTTCTACTGTTGTTTTCATAGCAACCTCGGAAGCATTTAATTTAGCCATTGCTCCAGAAAGCCCATAGTCATGACCGTTGTCTTTTTGCCAAGCAGCTTTATGAACTAATAGTCTTGCAGCCTCAATTTCTAAAGCCATATCTGCCAATTTAAATTGAATTGCTTGGTGTTCAGAAATTAGCTTACCAAAAGTTTCTCTTTCTTTAGAATAAGCCAATGAAAGTTCATAAGCGCCTGCAGCTATGCCCAAAGCTTGAGCAGCTATACCAATTCTACCACCTGCTAACGTTTTCATGGCAAACTTAAATCCAAAACCATCCTCTCCTATTCTATTTTCTTTAGGGATTTTAACGTCTGTAAAAACTAAAGAATGCGTGTCACTTCCTCTGATACCTAACTTATCTTCTTTTGCACTAACTTCGAATCCTTCCCATCCTTTCTCAACAATAAAAGCATTAATTCCTCTATGACCCTTTTCAACATCTGTTTGAGCAATTACTAAATAAGTAGAAGCAGTGCTGCCGTTAGTAATCCAATTTTTAGTGCCATTCAATAGATAATGATCACCTTGGTCAATTGCTGTGGTTCTTTGTGATGTTGCATCAGAACCAGCTTCAGGTTCAGACAAACAGAATGCCCCCACCTTTTCACCTTTAGCTAATGGAACTAAATATTTTTGTTTCTGTTGTTCACTACCAAATGTTTCTAATCCCCAACAAACTAAACTATTATTAACAGACATTGCAACAGAAACAGAAGCATCAATCTTTGATATTTCTTCCATTGCAATAACATAACTTAGGGTATCCATACCACTACCACCATATTTAGGATCAACCATCATACCCATAAAACCAAGCTCTCCCAATTGTTTAAGTTGATCTAATGGAACAATTTGATCTCTGTCTCTATCAATTACACCCGGTTTACAAGCATTTTCGGCAAAATCTCTTGCTGCATCTTTTACAGCTAAATGTTCTTCTGAAAGTTGAAAATTCATAATCTTATTTTTTTTTGAAGTCAACAAATTTAGTTCATATATTCACTTGATAAAAGAATGTCAAAGATTTTTATGAAACAATACCACGCTATAGGTTTGATGTCTGGAACTTCATTTGATGGTTTAGATATCGTCTATTGCTCTTTTGAACATAAAAAACACTGGGGATTTAAGATAATTCACAGTGAATGTGTTAAATATAGCAAAACTTGGATTAGTAAAATTTTAAATGCAAAAGACCTTAACGCAAAAGATTTTTTAATTCTAAATAAAGAGTATGGGCATTATTTAGGCGAAAAAGTTAATTTTTTCATCAAAAAACATAAAATCACTGAACTCAATTGCATTAGTTCGCACGGACATACCATTTTTCATGAGCCAAATAATGGACTAACCTTCCAATTGGGTTGTGGTGCTGCCATTGCATCTACAACAAACAAAAAAGTTATTTCAGACTTTAGAAAATTTGATGTTTCTATTGGTGGACAAGGTGCACCACTTGTTCCTTTTGGTGATGAATTGTTATTTAACAACTACAGTTACTGTTTAAA
>JAQWSL010000078.1 GCA_029243225.1 Flavobacteriales bacterium | reverse complement strand
TCTTTGTATTGATATTCCTCTCTGTGGTAGGTGACATTTATAAATGGGGGATTAAACTCCATTAAAGGGTCAATACCTGCATAAAGAGCTTCGATTCCCGCTCCCTTTAAAGGTGGTAGAATTTCAAAAGAGAAGATAGTTTCTTTACTATTGTCTATGTGCTCAGTTACTTTCATGAAAAATAATTATGCAAATAAAGTTGTAAATATTTTTAATACCAAACAAGCGTTGTTTTAATAACAAAAAAAAGCAGGAAAATAAATTTTTCCTGCTTTTAAAAAAGTTATAATTAGTATTAATTTTCTGTTCTATTTCTTATGGCAAGAGGGATAGCAAATTTAGGTAAGAACTTTATTATGTTAACTATAAGCTTTATAGCATATTTATATATTTCAACTAATATATAGTAAAACATAAGTATGATAAATGACATGATAATTAACATTATAGCTTGACTTAGAGAATTAAAGAAATATTCATAATTTCCAATAGCATCATTATAGTAACTCATTCCTCTTGTTATCCCTCTCATTCCTGGCAATCCATTTAGAGGCTCAATTAACATTGGAATTAGATTTGCCAAAGGTCTATAAATTACAGTCCCTAATAAAGTTGCAAGCAACTGAAAAACCCCAGCGGACATTACTAATAAAAAAGCCAATTCTCCTGTTATTATTATAAGTTTAGGGAATAAACTTTTATATAGATAATTAAGTAATGAATCATAGGGTTCTGCGTATAGCTGCTCAATACGTTTCTTGAGTAAACTATATCCTAACCATGATACTACGATTGATAGTAAAGCTCCAATTGGTCCACCTACGTAAGCTCCAATTCCTTGCCAACCATCATATCTGTCAATTGAGCTAAAGAACCCTCTGTCTCCAAATAATCCCGAAATAGATAAATAAATACCATAGATTAAAAATCCATACATAGATATTTTTAATATAGTTGTTATGAAATTTTTAAACACATTGCCATCATCAAGCTTTGCTAAAAATGGTATTACATAGTCATTGTATGCCTTATCTGCGATAGGCAAATTAAAAGGTAAATTCTTTTCCATAATTAAAGTTTTTATGATTTGTATCTATAATTTAATTAGAAAAATCGTGTAAAAGCGCTTGGTAATTAATTAGATATGAACATTTGATTGTAATCTATTAATTAAATGTGACCATTGTACTGAGCAAAAGATTATTTTTGCAAACAATGAAAAACATTAGAAATTTTTGCATAATTGCACATATTGATCATGGAAAAAGCACTTTAGCTGACCGTTTATTGCAAGCTACTGATACAATTTCTGAAAGGGAATTGAAGGAGCAAACTTTAGACGATATGGATATAGAACGCGAGAGAGGCATTACTATAAAGAGCCATGCCATTCAAATGGATTATAGTTTTAATGATCAAGACTATGTCTTAAACCTAATCGATACACCAGGGCATGTTGATTTTTCATATGAAGTTTCTAGATCTATAGCTTCGTGTGAGGGCGCTTTATTAATTGTTGATGCTACTCAAGGAATTCAAGCTCAAACAATCTCAAATTTATATTTAGCAATTGAAAATGATTTAGAAATTATTCCAGTAATGAATAAAATGGATCTTCAGAGTGCTATGCCTGAAGAAGTAACAGATCAAATTGTAGATTTAATTGGTTGCCATAAGAATGAAGTTATTTCAGCTAGTGGTAAAACAGGTTTAGGGGTAGATAATATTTTACAAGCTGTAATTGAACGAGTTCCTGCTCCTAAAGGAGACCCAGATGAATCATTTCAGGCATTGATTTTCGATTCTGTTTTTGATTCTTACAGAGGAATTTATGCTTACTTTAAGGTTTTAAATGGCCAGATAAAAAAAGGTGAAAAAGTAAAATTTATTAATACCAATAAAGAATATTTTGCTGATGAAATAGGAACTTTGAAATTAAATCAAGTTCCAAAACAAGTTATTAAAACCGGAGATGTTGGTTATATTATTTCTGGAATAAAAGTTGCCAAAGAAGTTAAGGTTGGAGATACCATTACAACAGTCAACAATCCTGCAGAGGCAATTCAAGGTTTTGAAGATGTGAAACCCATGGTTTTTGCAGGAATATACCCAGTAGATACAGAAGATTATGAAGAGCTTAGAGACGCAATGGATAAGCTTCAGCTAAATGATGCATCATTAACTTTTGAGCCCGAATCATCTGCAGCTCTAGGTTTTGGGTTTAGATGTGGTTTTTTAGGAATGTTACACATGGAAATTATTCAAGAAAGATTAGAAAGAGAATTTGGAATGACTGTAATTACAACAGTGCCTAATGTTTCTTATCATGCTTTCCTTAATAAAGACGTTGAAAAAGAAATAGTTGTAAATAATCCTATAGATTTCCCCGACCCTAGTATGATTCACCGGATTGAAGAACCATACATAAAGGCTTCTGTTATAACAAAATCTGATTATGTAGGTCCAATTATGAGTTTATGTATTGAAAAAAGGGGGGAATTAACCAATCAGGTTTATTTAACTACAGACAGAGTTGAATTGAGCTTTAATGTACCTTTATCTGAAATTGTTTTTGATTTTTATGACAGATTAAAATCAATTTCTAAAGGATATGCATCTTTTGATTATCATCCAATTGGTTTTAGAGAATCAAAACTTGTTAAGATGGATATTTTGCTTAACGGTGACATGGTTGATGCCCTTTCTGCTCTTGTACACAAAGATAATGCCTATAACTTAGGTAAAAGAATTTGTCTGAAATTACGTGAATTAATTCCTAGGCAGCAGTTTGCAATAGCAATTCAAGCGGCCATTGGAGCGAAAATTATTTCAAGAGAATCTTTATCTGCATTACGTAAAGATGTCACCGCCAAATGTTATGGTGGAGATATTACTAGAAAACGTAAATTATTGGAAAAGCAAAAAGCAGGAAAGAAAAAAATGAAGCAAATAGGTAATGTAGAAATTCCACCTAAAGCGTTCTTGGCAGTTTTAAAGTTAGATTAGAAAAATGCCCTAATTTGCACTCCTCCTGTATGAACAGCCGGTGTTTCAAATGACTTTCTTCCGTTGTAATTTAGTGTTAATTGCAAGTTGTTCGCTAATGTTCTTTGATAGGATATTGTCCATGTTGAATTGTTCCCTGGTTGTAATGCTTCTAACATTTCAAAAGAAACAGCCGTGTTTTCTTCTCCAATGTAATTAATGTAAATATAATTTATGTTTCCTGTGAAGCTTCCTTTTTTTGGCTTGTTGTACCTAAGCTCTAATCCCAAAGCACTTAAGAAAACGTTTTCTCCTCCGTACAAGAGTGCATTCTTTTTATCTGTGTAACTTCCATTTAAAGAAAGTCTGAACTTTGTACTTGGTTGATATGCAAGTTTAGAATTGTATTTCGCAATAGTTAGTTCATAATTCCTTGTTGGTGCATAATCTGAATAGTTATGTTTTATTCCATTTTCACTATTAGCTGTAATACTCAAGGATTTATTAATGTTCCAACGAATTTTCCATTCTTTAGTAAGTTTTTTTCTGGAATCAAAACCATTTAATAAGAGTATTTTACTGTTAAATTCTTGGAAAGTATACTCTATCCCAAATTTTGGATTTGAACGATTAAAGAAAATACTGTTCCTAAAAGAGTTTGAAAGGGTTTGAAGTAATGTGTCATTAATGTTATTCTGAAATGGATTAGAGAATGTTTTAAAATCAAGAGATGAAGTTTTTTTCTCAGAGCGTAATGTTGTTTGTGAATTAAATCGATTAATAAATTGAAAGAGTTTCTTTTTCTTTTTGAAAAAATATCTTGGGTTAACATTTAAAACTTCACTTAACTGATAGCTGTATACCTTAATGTAATTATTTGATGGCGTGAAAATTCTTATGTAAGTTGCTTGATCTTGAAATTGAGCAATTTCAAACTCTCCCAAATCTTTTATGTCATCATTGTTGTAATCCACCCATGTGTAAACTCCTTGTCCTGCAGGAACCTCTAAATAAATAAATTCTTTTTGTAGTTCTAACCCAGATCCGATTTCATAATATGTGTTTGAATGTATCATTCCTTTTAATATTTTGAACTGATAATCAATTCTGTTAATTAATGAATTTTCTGGTAAAATGTTAGTTAATGATGTGTCAAGGATTGATAACATTCTATAGGCAACACTTAATTTTAATTGTTGATTTTTTTTATTGCTCATGGAGTAAATAAATCCTGGGCTTTTAGCTGCTGCAGCTTTCTTTAACTTATTAAGTTTACTGAACCAATCGTATCTTTCTTGATAGAAAAATTGAAAATTGTTTTTAGAAGAATCCCCTTGTTCCAGAAAAATTTTCCAATCATAAAATTGGTATGTTGAATTTGTCAAGGTATCTGAATTTAAAAATAAGTTTTGTTCATGAATATCTTTAAACCCAATATTAAACTTCTTAAATGATTTGGAAATATTTGCTTTATGTCTCAAGAATGAAGATTTTTGAACTCCATCAGTTGTTAAATAACTCAGATCAATCTTAGCGTCTACTTTTTTAGTCCAATTAATTTTTAAATCATTTTTTAAACCTAAATAGGAAGTGTCAATTAAATAGGAATTAAATTTATATTCAATTGAATTGAATTTGTTTTCCATTTTCAATCCTGCACTACTTGCATATTGATTGCCTTTTAGCTGTTGATTTTGAGTGTTCCAATTCCTTTCAAATTCAACCTCTCTAAACCTTTCAATTCTTTTGAAATTTCTACTTAAGCTTTCAAAATCCAAGAATGAATTTACTGACCAGCTTTTAATTGGTTTCAACGAATGTTTCCAACTAAATTTACCAGCTAATCCAAAGTTGTCATTATTGCTTGCTTTGGAAAATGTGTTTAGGTCTTCATTTGAAAGTGCCAATTCAAACCTAGTGAAAGAAGCTTTGCCATATCTTTTTTCAAAACCTGTGCTTATCATTTGTCTTTTTTTTGGGGTTACCAACAGTCTAACAGCAGAAAACGATCCGTTATGAACAGTGTCATTATTTATAATTGTTGGAGCAATCCACTGATATATTCTACCTAGTGGACTGTATTCTACTAATTCATAATCGCCTTGGTTTGTGCCAACATTAGAAAACACTAATTGATAGCTTGCACTATCTGGTGAGTTTGAGTATTCATAAACTTCATAGCCTAGACTATCAACTTTTTTATATAAAATAAGCTCATTTGTGAATTGAACACTATCTATACTTGGAACAAAAGCCGCGTTTAAATTGTCTCCAATTAGAGATAGAGTTTCTTTATCATTTTCATTTAAATCTTGTTGAATAGGTTGATTTTTACTGTCTTGTTCACCGTAAACATTTAGAAAGATGGACCAATTATCTTTACTGTAGACATTACTGTTTTGAATTAATGATCGAGCATAATTTTTATCACTATACTGAAATTCTACAACTATTCTTTTGTCTTTAGTTATTAGATGATTTGTTGTAAATGTTATTTCAGCTGTATTGTAATCAATTATATAATCATTTTCTTGACCCCTTTTTAGTAAGGCTCCGTCTATGTAAACATTTTCAGTTCCACTAAGAATTATAATATAGGGTTCATTTTCAGTTCCAACTAGTTTGTAAGGACCAAGATTACCTTCGATTCCCTGGATTACATTTCTAGAAAACTTCCCCTTGCTTATTGCGGCACTCATTTGAGATTTGAAATATCCCTTACCAGAAATAGTCTCATAAGTAGCTCCTTGACCTCTTTTGTTATAATTTAGGAAATACCCTGTAGGTTTTTTTATCCAGAAATCTCCAGCGGTTAATTTCCATTTTCTGGAAAAAAGTTGAATATAAACTTGATCAAAATCCTGCAACTGTTGAGTATTTCCTTGTGGTTGAATAGGAATATTATTATCTGTAATTGAGGCAGCTATGCTAATTTCTTCAGATATTTTCCCAGATATTTGAAGATTTAAATTTGAATTTAAAGAAAGGTTTTGATTGTTTCCAAAGGCAGCTCCTCTTGAAATGCTGCCAGATTTGTTGAGTCCTCCCATTCCGAAAATATCTCTATTTTCTGGAAGTGCAGAAAATCTAATAGGTTTGAAATTTAAAGATGAATCATTAATAATTGATGAAGAATCTTTAAGACTAAAAGTTGTGTTAAAATTAAATTGAAATATTCTGTATTCTATTAGTACACTTTCATTTATGGGGTATTTAGGACTTATTTCACAGTTGATTAAATTAATAGTATACATGCTGTCAGCAAGCGTAGTTTTGTCTTCTAAAAAGATTTGAAGAGAATTAGGAACTATATTAATTGTGTCAAATATTACGGGCTTATCACTTAAATAAACGTTTGTTCTACGTATGTTGTTTTGAGTGATTTGACCTTCGATTATGGAAGGAAACATAAAGCATAAAAAAATAATATTTGATAATATAATTTTATTCATATTTATAAAGTGGAAGGTACTAACTTAAATTTAACGAATCATGAATTGAATTGTTATAATTCAACAGTACAATAATTCTTAATTTTATCAATGTTATTTATTTATATTTGCTTTGATTAAAATGGCCATTATCAATTTAATGAATATGAAACAGAGCATATATCTAATTTTTATTTTCTTTTTTCTTTCTTCATGTAATACTTCCAGCTCAGATAATCCAGCTTCTTTAAGTGATGTAGTTGAAGCTAAAGGATATTATTTTGAAGGAGATAAGAAATTTAAAATTTATAACGGAGGAATTTTTAGAGTAAATGAAGTAGAAGATTTTAAAAATTTATTTCCTCAAAGTACTATTGATGGTGTTTCCAATAGAATAGGAGCTCAAATTTATCAAGGTCTTTTAAAATTGAATCAAAGAACGCTAAAAGTTGAAAATTGTTTAGCAAGTTCTGTTTCCGAACAAAATAATGGAACTCTTCTAACATTCAATTTAAATGATAATGTTTTTTTTCATGATGATCCATGTTTCGAAAATGGTATAGGTAGGAAATTTTCTGCTTATGATGTTAAAACATGTTTTGACATGTTGTGTGAATTTAGATCAGATAATTTATTATTTGAACTATTTGACGGTAGAGTTAAGGGAGCAAGAGAATATTTTGAGTCTACTCAAAATAATACAAATTTAAAAGAGGGTGTTTCAGGAGTTAAGGTAATTGATTCTCTTACTTTATCTATTGAGCTAATGAAACCTTGCTCTTTTTTCAAGAAAGTGCTTACTCATAATGGATGTTGGATTTTCCCAATTGAAGCATATGAAAAATATGGGGCAAATATGAGAGCAGTATGTGTAGGAACTGGTCCTTTTGTGATTGATAAAATTATGGAAGGAACACAAGTAAGATTAGTAAAGAATGAAAAGTACTGGGAGAAAGATGAAAATAATAATAAACTTCCATATTTAGATGTAGTTAAAATTACATTTACAAAAGATAAAAAGATTGAACTTTCTAATTTTAGAAAGGGTAATTTAGACATGATATGGCAATTGCCAGTCGATGAAATGAAATCAGTTTTGGTGTCATTAGAAGAAGCTAAAAATGGAGGGAATCCTGAGTTTCAATACCAACAGAAACCAGGTCTATCTGTTCAATATTATAGTTTTTTAACCAATTCTGAAGTTTTCAAAGATCTAAATGTTAGAAAAGCATTTAATTATGCTATTGATAGAGAAACTTTAGTTAAGTACACTCTTCAGGGTGATGGAATGCCTGCTGTTCATGGCTTAATTCCTAATTTTAAAGAATATAACAACAACGAAATCAAGGGGTTTAATTTTGATGTAAACAAAGCTAAAAGGTATCTTTCTAGTGCAGGTTTTCCAAACGGAAAGGGATTCCCTTCAATTTCACTTCAAATTAATGAAGGAGGGTCAACAAATGTTATTCTAGCAGAAGCAATCCAAAATATGTTAAACGAGAACTTAGGTATTAATGTAGAAATTGAACCGCTGCCTTTCCCAACTTTAATTGAAAGGTTTGCCAATGGTAAATCAGATTTTTGGAGAACATCATGGATCGCTGATTATCCTGATCCAGAAAACTTTTTAAAGCTGTTTTATGGTAAAACTGTTCCAGAAAAGCCAAATGAAAGATCATTTCCTAATGCGTCTAGGTTTCAAAATGATGAATTTGATCGTTACTTTGAAAAAGCATTGTCATCTATAGATGTTGAAGAGCAATTAAAAAATTATCAAAAATGCGATAATATATTGATTGAGCAGGCAGCATTTATGCCCATTTATTACTCTGAATATATTAGATTACTTAACTTAAAAGTTAGAGCATTCCCTCAAAATGGAATGGAATACCGAGATTTATCTAGAGTATTTATTTCAAAGTAAAAATTTAAATCTTAGTCTTTTAATAATAGAATGTTTATAATTTTTTTGTAATCAATTTAAATGTTAAAAATTTGGTTCCAAATTTGTATACTTATTATTTATGAATATTATGATTAAAAAATTCCCTCTTGTTCTAGTTATTGCATTTTTAATTTCTTGTGTGCCAGCTAGAAAATATGAAGAAGTTGAAAGCAAGCAAAAAGTTTGTTCTGAAAAGCTAAAAGAAATTTCAGATTTAGCAATAAAACTTGAAACTGATAATACTGAATTGAAAGCTGGTTTTGATCAAATGAACGATCAAGTGAGAAGATTAAAATCTGATACAACTCTTTTAGGAAAAGCACTTAGAATAAAAGAAAAACAATACGATAAAATCGATTTATTGAATCAGCGTATACAAGATCAATTAGAATCACTACAAAAAGGAAGTGCAATTGAAAACCAAAGATTGATTTCTGATCTTGATAAAACAAGATTAGAACTTCAACGAAAAGAAGATGAACTTCGTTTATTAGAAATTGAATTGAATCAAAAGAAATTTGATTTGGATAAATTATCTGCAGATTTAAAAGACAGAGAGTTAAGAGTTAGGGAATTAGAACAGCTCATCGCAAATAAGGATGCAATGGTAAAAGCTTTAAAGGAAAAGGTTGCAAATGCATTGCTTGGTTTTAAAGATAAAGGGTTAACAGTTGAACAAAAAAACGGTAAGGTTTACATAAGTATGGAAGCTAAATTGTTATTTGGTTCAGGAAGCACTCAGGTTGATCCTGAAGGTCAGAAAGCACTAATAGAATTGGCTAAGATTTTAGAAGAGCAAGAAGATCTTGAAGTTTTAGTTGAAGGCCATACAGATACAGATAAAATGAATTCAGGTTCTCACCCAAAAGATAATTGGGAGCTTAGTGTTTTAAGAGCAACTTCAGTGGTTAAAATCATGTTAAAGCACAGCGAAATTAATCCAGTTACAATTACTGCAGCTGGAAGAAGTGAGTTTTTACCTGTAGAGGTAAATGATAAGTCAAAAAACAGAAGAATTGAAGTTATTTTGATTCCTAAGCTAGATGAATTGTTTGAGATTATATCAAAGGATAATTAAATCAATCTTTATCCTCTTCAGAACTTAATTTAGTTAATCCCTTAAGTCCTTCTGCCATTTTTTTGAAGTAGTAGGCAAGAGATGTTTTTTCAAGAGGAATATCTACTGGAATATTTAGCTCAATAGGGATTTCAGCATCTACAGACATTGCCTCATCAAATTGTATAAGGGCAGAAGTCTTTAGAGGTATATTTACAGGAACCATTAAGTCTACAGGTATTTTCATAGAGAGCCCTACAGGTAATGTATCTATTATTAGCATATCAATTGGAACCACACTGTGGACAGGTAACAGTTCATTAAAACCTATTTTTAAAGTTTGTTGTACTGGTATTTTACCTCTTATAGGAAAATTTAATCCTTTACCACCAAATATTGCCATGTTCATTTTTTGGTTTAGAGGAATTGTATCATCAACTTCAATGTTTACAAAGTCAGTAACTTCTATTGTAGTGTCAAGTTTTATATAATCGTGAACTCCAATTTTAAAAGGGATAAGCATACTCTCATTTACAGGGATTTCTGCTTTAAATGGGATTTCTGTTTTAAGGAACATGTTAATATTCACTTTTAATTCATCAGTAACTCTTATGTCTGAATTAAGTGGAATATTTTCTTTGACTGAAACAGTTGTTATAATGTGTTGAGTCGCCATTTCATTCATAAGATCTCCAATTTTTTCAAGTCTTTTTTCGGAAATGGAAAGTGCAGACAAAAGAACAATTATAATTCCAAAAGAAATCAATAAAGAAATAATTAGAAGTATGTTTGTTAATCTTTTATTCATCAGAGTTTAAATATAGGGAAATCACAATATTTACTAATTTTATAAAAAAAAACATGTTTTTATTCTCAAATTTTAAAGTCAATATTTTAATTCTCTTTTTAATTGTTTTATCATCTTGTTCTCAGCTGAGATATACCGATTATGGTAAGCCGTTAGACTTTTTGAAATCTCATCGTGTTGGCAGTAAAAATATTGAATTAGATCTTAATTCCGCAATTAAAAAGAATGAAAAGCAAGAATTGTATCCTGAAAAAACAATCGTTTCATCTTTAGCTAATGTTGAAAAATTTAAATCCATTAAGGAACAGGAAAAGACAAAAGTGGCTGTAAATAATATTTCTTCTTTTCAGCAAAATAAGAGTAAAAAAAACTATCATTATAGAATATCTAAAGAAGAAATAGTTCATCCGTTGTTAAATTCATTCGAAATGATGGAACAACATCAGGGCGATAAAAATGATTCTAATTTGGATGAGGTAGATGATGTCATTTTAATGATTCTTTGTGTTATAATCCCTCCTTTAGCAGTGTTTTTTGCTTACGATATTAGTAATGAATTTTGGATAGATTTATTACTTACTATTTGTTTTTTTCTTCCGGGAATTATTTATGCTTTGTACATCTGTTTTTTTAAATAAATCATTTTTTATAAAAATGCATTTCTTCCACATATTTAGCTACTTTTTCAGAAAGCATATACCTTACATCTTTGTTGTTTTTGATGGCTTTTCTAATAAAGCTTGATGATATTTTCATGACAGGAGCATCACATATTTTGACTTTAGAATGAACATAAAGAGGAGAATTTGATTTTTCTTCTAAATCTGGGTTTATCAATCTAGGGTAGACATATAGGTTGCTTTTTTCTAAAATCTGTTTATGATTCTTCCATTTATGAAAAGTTCTTAGATTGTCTTCACCCATAATCAAATTAAATTCATTAGTAGGATATTTTTCATATAAATACACCAATGTGTTGATTGTATATGAAGGTTTGGGAAGATTAAATTCAATGTTAGATGCTTTAAGCTGACTATTTTCTTCAACAGCAATTTTAACCAACGATAACCTGTGGTAATCTTCCAACATGGAGTCTTTTTCTTTAAAAGGATTTTGAGGTGAAACTACAAGCCAAACTTCTTGTAAGTCTGTATAATTGGCCATGTAGTTTGCAATAACTAAATGTCCCACATGTATAGGATTAAATGTTCCAAAATATAAACCTACTTTTTTCATTTTTTGTTTAAAAAGTTTTGCACTAAAATTTCAGCATCATTGAAAGCATTGTTAAGAGTTTTGTTAACTATTATAGCATCAAATTTCTCTTTGAAAGTTAGCTCTAGTTTTGCTTTTGAAATCCTTTTGTTTAAAGATTTAACATCTTCTGACCCTCTTTTAACTAGGCGATTTTTTAATTCTTCAATTGATGGTGGTTCAATAAATATTGATAGAGCATTTTCGCCAAAATAATTTTTTAAAGCGATCCCTCCTTTTACATCAACATCAAAGATTACTTGTTGGTTGTTGTTCCAAATCCTATAGACTTCACTTTTTAACGTCCCATAATATTGATCTTTGTAGACTTCTTCCCATTCAATAAAAGATGAATTTGATATTTTCTTTTTGAAAGAATCTAATGTTAAAAAATAATAATCAACTTCATTTGTTTCATTGTCTCTTTTATCTCTAGTGCAGGCAGATATTGAGAAAGCTAAAGTTGTCAATTTTTTTAGTAACAATTGTACAATACTCGTTTTTCCAGCTCCAGATGGAGCACTGAATATAATGACTTTGCCTTTGTTTGATTCCACACTCATTAGAGTACGTTTAATGTTTGTTCTTTAATTTTCTCTAAATGATCTTTCATTTGAACTACATTTTTTTGAATTTCAAAATGATTGGCTTTAGATCCTAAAGTGTTTATTTCTCTTCCAATTTCTTGCACAATAAATCCTAGTTTTTTACCATTAGATTCCGGTTTTTCTATTGTTTCAAAAAAGTGATCGCAATGCTTAGATAATCTAACTTTTTCTTCAGTGAAATCAAATTTTTCTAAATAATAAATTAGCTCTTGTTCAAACCTATTTTCGTTGTAAGTTTCATCTTTTGCTACAGTTGTTAAGTTCTTTTTGAGCCTTTCTTTTATAGTCTCAATTCTAGCTTGATCAAATTTTTCGCAATCTTTTAATAGCTTCATTATTGATTGAGTTTGAAACCTGATGTCTTTTTCAAGAGCTCCACCTTCATTATTTCTAAAATTTGAAAGATCTATTATAGCTTCTTTAATCAGTAAAACAACTTGTTGCCATTCATCATCTGAAAGTTCTTTTCTTTCAGTTTTAAGTACGTCAGGCATCTTCATTATTTGCTGTAAATAATCGATGTTTTCACTGTTTTCTATTGCTGATTTTTCAACTAGATTTTTAAAAGAAGAATAATATTGATTTATAACTGCTGTATTAAGGAAATGATTAGGTTCGGTTTCAATCAAATCAAAATGGAGTGTAAGTTCAATTTTACCTCTTTTAAGACCTTCAGTGAGAAGAGACCTAATTGCAACATCTTTACTTCTATATAAGGAAGGAAGTTTTAAGTTTAAATCAATAAACTTACTGTTTAAAGACCTAATTTCAATTGTTATTTTTTTATTGTGAATAACAGATTCGGCTTTGCCAAATCCAGTCATAGAATGAATCATGGTAAATTATTTCGGGTAAAAGTAAGAAAATTGATGCTTTAACTTGCAGGTTTGCTAACCAAGTAAACTCCAAAAAATATTATAAGAGCACAAATTATCGTTGTTTCATTAATATTTTCATATCCATATAGAACTGCAATTAGTGAAGTTAGGATGGGTTGTAAATAGATGTATGAACTTACAATTGTTGGGCTTACTCTTTTGACTCCATAAATGTTAAATAAATAGCAAAAGAAAGTTGTGAAAATAATTACAAAACCAATTTTTAAGATAATGTCAACAGGCATATTCCAATTTACTGTGTCGATTTCTGTAAGTCCAAATGGTGTTACTATAAGCAGACCAAATGTAAAAACCCATTTAATTACAGTAAGGGGAGAATATTTTTTCATTAAAGGCTTAACAAGAACTAAATAAAGGCCATAGCTTGTTGCATTTAAAATAATTAGAAGATTTCCTATAAATGAAGCACCTTCGTTAGCATTATTTTCTTGAAGAATAATAAAACAAGCTCCTGCTAATCCAATAATTATTCCAACAACTCTGTAAATACTGGGTTTCTCTTTTAAAATTATTGCAGATAATAACGCAACAATAATGGGGCTAGCAACCATAATTATTGAAGCATTTATTGTGGATGTTTGATCTAATCCCTTAAAAAATAGAAGTTGATTAGTAGCAACCCCAAAAACACCGCATAAAAACATTTTAAGTTTATCTTGATTGCTGACTTTTTCTCTAAAAAATATTGATATAGACCAGAATAGGAGAGTTGCTCCTACAACCCTCATTAAAATAAAAGCAAATGGTTTTACGAAACCTCCACCCATTACATCTTTTGCCCAGCCATAATTTAGCACATATATAATATTAGCTAGTAGCAAGGCAATGTGTGCTTTTAGGTTACTAATTTTCATTTTGGTAGAAAAACATTAAACAGAATTTTAGTAAAAGATGCTCAAACGTAATTAAATTTTTAATTTAGTTTCCCATTTTAAAAATAAACTATGAAATTCAATACAAAAGTAATACATGCAGGTGTTGAACCAGATTCTGCTACTGGTGCAATTATGACTCCAATTTATCAGACTTCAACATATGTTCAAGATGAAGTTGGTAAGCACAAGGGGTTTGAATACTCTAGAACTGGTAATCCAACTAGAGCAGCACTTGAAAGCAGTCTTGCGGCAATAGAAAATGGAAAATATGGTGCTTGTTTTGGAAGTGGCTTAGCTGCAATTGATTGTGTAATTAAAATGCTAAATCCTGGTGATGAAGTAATTTCTACTAACGATTTATACGGAGGTAGCTATAGAATTTTTAAAACAATTTTCGAGAAATATGGGATTAAGTTTCATTTTGTTGACATGTTAAATCTTGAAAACATTAATGATGTACTTAACGAAAAAACTAAATTAATTTGGATTGAAACTCCTACAAATCCAATGATGAGCATCATAGATATTAAATCTATTGTTGAATTGGTTAAAGATAGCGATGCAATTGTTGGAGTTGACAATACTTTTGCTACTCCTTATTTGCAACGACCATTAGATTTGGGAGCTGATGTTGTCATGCATTCAGTTACTAAGTTTTTAGGTGGGCATTCTGATGTAGTAATGGGGGCTTTAGTTACAAGTGATGATGCTTTAGCAGAAGAAATTTACAGAATACAAAATTCTAGTGGAGCTGTTTGTGGGCCTATGGATTCTTTTTTGGTTTTAAGGGGAATTAAAACGTTACATCTAAGAGTTCAAAGACACAGTGAAAATGGAAAAATTATTGCCGAGTTTTTAAAAACTCATCCTCAAGTTGATCAGGTTTATTGGCCCGGTTTTGAATCACATCCTAATCATGAAGTTGCTAAAAAGCAAATGTCTGATTTTGGCGGAATGGTTTCGTTCACTCTTAAAGATGACAGCTTAGAAAAAGCAAAGCAAATTGTATCTAAAACAAAACTTTTCACTTTAGCAGAATCTTTGGGGGGAGTTGAGTCACTCATTGGACATCCATCAACAATGACTCACGCATCAATTCCTAGAGAAGAACGTCTTAAAAGTGGAGTAAAAGATTCTTTAATTAGATTGAGTGTTGGCGTTGAAGATGCTGCTGATTTGGTAAAAGATTTAGAGAATTCATTTTTATAAAGCAACCCTCAATTCTATTTTGAGTTTTATTTGCGTTAGTATGTTCCTGCATTGGTTTAGTCTAAACACAATCGGAGTGTTTGCTAATTTTAAATATATTTAGCTGTTTTAAACTTTAAAATATGAAAAGATATCTACTTGTTTTCCTTATTACGCCTCTTTTAGTTAGTCAATTATTTGTTCATTCTCAATCTGTTATTGATCCTACAAATTGTAGGGATGGTGAAAATGTAGAATATTGCAAAACTCATATAAAAATGAATTTGCTGAAGAAAAACCCTGCATTTTTAAAGATGTATAAAGCAGATCAAGAGATTTTAAAACAACAAGAAGCTCAGCTTAAAGCAAGTGTTTCTAAAGGTACTGTATATGTAATTCCAGTTGTTTTTCATGTTTTACACAATGGTGGTGCAGAAAATATTTCAGTAGCGCAAATTCAAGATGCTGTAGATATTTTAAATCGTGATTACAGATTACAAAATTCGGATGCAAATAATGTTCAACCAACATTTCAAGGAATGCCTGCCGATATAGAAATTGAATTTGTTTTAGCTACAAAAGCACCAAATGGACAATGTTTTAGTGGAATAACGAGGACTCAAAATGCACTTGCAAATGATGGATCGTCTGGGTCTGCACAGGTAAACGCCATTGTAAATGGTAATAATGTTTATAATAATTCATGGGCGGGAAATAAATACTTAAATATTTTTGTTGTTAACGAAGCAGGCGGAGCTGCTGGTTATACAACAAACCCCTCAAATTGGAGTGGAACTGCCATGACTAATGGTATTTGGGTTCTTCACGATTATGTTGGATCTATTGGCACAAGTTCAACTGGTTCAAGTAGAACATTAACTCATGAGGTTGGTCACTGGCTTAATTTAGATCATTTATGGGGCGGTAACAACAATCCAGGAAATGGTTCTAGTTGTAATGATGATGACAATGTTGACGACACTCCAAGGTGTATAGGATTAACTTCTTGTAACCTAACGGCAAATACTTGTTCGAATGATGCTACTGATGGATATTGGACTTCTGATGTTGTTGATAACACCGAAAACTACATGGAATATTCTTATTGTTCTAAAATGTTCACAGATGGACAAAGATCAAGAATGAGATCAGCCATTACATCTGGTGTTGGAGGTAGAAGTAATTTATGGAAAACTAGTAATTTAAATGCAACTGGAGCTAATGGTAGCCCTACGGCATGTGCCGCTCAATTTATGGTTAATAGACAGGTTCTATGTGCAGGAGATGATTTGCAGTTTACTGATGATTCCTACAATAATATTTCTTCATGGAATTGGACCTTTCAAGGAGGTTCACCCTCTTCATCAACTAATCAAAATCCACAAGTTAATTATACAGCTCCAGGACAATATGATGTAACTCTTTCAGTAAGTGACCCTTTTGGCAATACAGTTTCTCAAACTTTCCCAGATTACATTACTGTTTTAGGGGCTCCAGGTAAAGCTCTTCCAATTCAAGAAGGTTTTGAATCTGTGTCTATTCCTAATTCAGATTGGTTTGTAGAAAACCCAGGAGGTCCAGGATTTCAAATTACTAACCAAGCTGGAGCAACTGGTTCCAAATCACTTAAATTAGACAATTCTACAGGTTCAAATTTAGATAAAGATGCCTTTATTAGTTCAACCATTGATCTTGAAAATATAACTTCTGCAACTTTAACTTTTAAATACGCTTTCGCTAAAAAAACCAACAACAATAGTGACTTTTTACAAATTTTTGCAAGTAATTCATGTGGTGATACATGGGCGGTAAGAAAGAGTATATCTTCTTCTCAATTGGCAACTATGAACAATACCACTGCAAATTATAATCCTGGCCCTAATGATTGGGAAAGCGTTACAATTTCTAATTTCACTTCTACTTACCAAGTAGATAACCTAAGAATTAAATTTCAATTTACTAATGGCGGTGGAAATGATTTGTTTATTGACGATATCAATCTTTCTGGTCCGGTGGGATTAAGCAAAAATGAAACAATTTTCGACTTTTTTGTTTTCCCTAATCCAACAAATAATGTAGCTAATGTTCAATTTTATCTTTCTGAAAGTCAAGATGATATGAATATTACATTACATAATTTAGTTGGTAAAAAAATTAGAGATATTTACAAAGGTAGAATGTTTGCTGGGGCTAAAGAATTAGCAGTTGATGTGTCAACTTTAAGTGCCGGAATATATTTTGTAACGATTTCTAATTCTAGCAGAAAAGTTGTTCAACGATTTGTAGTTGAATAGTCCTGTAACTATTGTATTTTACTTATCTCATTAAATTTCTTTAATTTGCTTTTTTAAAATTATAATGATGAATAAGTATATACTGTATTTTTTTCTTTTACTTACAATAAGCTCATTCAAAGCTCAAAGCTTTGGGGATACAATTAGTGTTCAAACGCTTGAATTTTCTGATATTACAAAAAGAAGAGGATGGTATGTTTTTCCATCTGATACAAATCAATACCATAAGGTTTTAATGTATTACACACTCAAATGTGACCCTGCAACAACTCAGGATGGTTACAATTGTGGTGAATGGGATTATACAACTTATACCAATCTTTTTCAGCACGAAAATTTAAACACATCATTTTATTACCTGCAAAATTCAAATCCAGATTCAATATTTTACAATAATCAACCAAAATTTAACATCTTTCAGCAGTATGATTATTATACAGTTTACGATAACATTATTAGCGAAACAAACACTTCTGTTGGACAAGGAATGTCAACAGTAAATGAGGTGTTCAATTCTCAAAATAATTCTGGCAGAACACAGTATATTATTTCTTCATCTGAGTTGATTTCTCAAGGTGTTTTAGCTGGAGCAATAGATAAACTTACAATTGATGTTACATCTTCTGGAGAAGAGATTAATAATGTTGTTATAAGAATGAAAAATACTTCTCTACTTGAACTAACTCCCGACTCTTATGAAAATGACAGTTTGGAAAATGTATATAGTTCTGGTCTTGGAGCTGTTTTTTCAGGTCAGTATACCTTTAATTTTATTAACTCTTTTGTTTGGGATGGAGCTTCTAATGTTGTAATTGATTTGTCATTTACAAATGCTCAACCAGGTGCATCTAACTACTCTCTTTTAGGTGATGATTACTCAGCAAACGTTGGTGTTGTTTTAAATGATGATGGTTGTTTAGATTTTGAAGGCGATGATATTGTTGATGTTCCTTCATCTGTATTTAGTTCATTAGATAGTGCTATTACAATTTCTTTTTGGTGTTTTGGTGACCCTCAAGTAATGCCTTTTAATTCTTACATTTTCGAAGGAAGAGATGTTAATGGATATAGAGTTGTAAATTGTCATTTACCCTGGAGTAATGGTAGAGTTTATTGGGATGCTGGTAATAACAATACAAGCTCTTACGACAGAGTTGATCAAGCCGCTAATAATGAAGATTATTCTGGTCAGTGGAACCATTGGGCATTTACTAAAGATGTTTCTACAGGTACCATGAATGCGTATTTAAATGGAGCTTTATTTATGTCCGCAACTGGCAAAACAAAATTGATGGAAGGAATAACATCGTTCAGAATTGGAGGAACCGCTTCTTCCGGATTTAATGGTGTTTATGACGGTAAAATCAATGAATTCCAAATTTGGAACACTGCAATAGATCAGGCTACTCTACAGGATTGGATGTATAAAGGAATTGACTCTAGTCATCCAAATTATAGCAACCTTCTAGCTGCATATAAATTTGATAATTCTTCAGGAACAATGGCTGATGATTATTCAGTTGTAGGTGCAACTTCACAATTATTAGGACTTCCAGAATGGCAACAAATTAAGGGAGAAGATTTATATATGAATGTTCAGCAAAGTACTTTTAGGCCTCAATTTATTTTCACTCAAGGAACTTATGTAAGTCATTTAGATTCTGTCATGTATGCCGATACAATTTTTGATAGTCCAATATCAATTGTAGAGACACAACCATATGTAGACATGAATCTCAGTGGTATTTCTATAACTATTTTGGATACTATTTTTGGATATGAACATGGATGGGGTTACACTTATGATCCTCTTGGCGTTGTAGTTGATTCTATGAATTTTTCTTTTGATAACTTACTTGTAAATAATTACAAACAAACTACACATCAACTTCAGAATTATGTAACACCATATGGTATTGGGTTAGATCTTGGCTCAGAAGGTTTTAGGTGGGTATATGATGTAACTGATTACATGCCTTTATTTAACGATACAATAGAAATTTCTGCAGGTAACCAACAGGAGCTCATTGATTTAAAATTCGTCATGATTAAAGGTATTCCTCCTAGAGATGTTCTTGGTTTTGAAACTTTATGGAGAGGAGATTATTCTCATGCAAATATTGCTAATGATGTTTCTCTTCCAGCTGTAAATAAAGTGATGGATCCAAATGCTAGTTATTTTAATGTCAAAACTAGAACTACTGGTCATTGGTTTGGAGGTTTTCAAAATTGCGCTGAATTTTGCCCTAAAAACCATAATTTAAGTATTAATGGTGTCCAACAATTTGAGTGGTTAAATTGGAAGGAATGTGCAGATAATCCGGTTATTTCTCAGGGAGGAACATGGATTTATGATCGTGCTGGGTGGTGTCCAGGAACCTTTGGAGACACATATAATCATGATATTACACCTTTTGTTACTCCAGGTTCTGTTGCTTCAATTGATTATGGTATGGAGACAACTTCTGGTGGTATGGAAGGCAATTATAGAACAACAGTTCAGTTGGTTTCTTATGGTGATTATAATTTCCAAAATGATGTAGGAATTGTTGATGTAATTGCTCCTAATAAATGGGAATATCATAATAGGTTTAATCCGATTTGTGATAACCCTAAAATTGTTATTACAAATAATGGGCAACAAAATTTAACTTCTATAGAATTTCATTACTGGATATGTGAAGGCCCCTATCAAATGTTTAATTGGACAGGAGATTTAGCTTTTGGAGAATCAGAAGAGGTTGAGCTGCCTATTTCTGGTCCCTATTTTTGGGATCATGCTCAGTATTGTCAAGAATTCCATGTAGAAGCGGTAACTGCAAATGGTACTTTAGATGATTACTCATTGAACAATATATATTCTGTTGATTTTGACGTTCCACCT
>JAQWSL010000002.1 GCA_029243225.1 Flavobacteriales bacterium | reverse complement strand
GAACAGCATCTCCAAGAAACTCTAGTCGTTCGTTATTAATGCCTTTTTTATTGATTGATTTGTGGGTGAAAGCAGCTATATAAAAAGACTCATCTTTGGGTTTTAGAGAGAGTTCTTTATTAAAAAGTAAGATTAGTTCAGAAGGAATAGAGGAGTAACGTTTTTTGAAAAAACGATTAAGCATTGTATTTTTTTACAATAACAGAGGTATTATGACCACCAAAACCAAAGGTGTTGCTTAAAGCAGCTCTTACTTCTCTTTTTTGTGCTTTGTTAAGCGTGTAGTTAAGAGAGTAATCAATGTTTTCATCCTCGTGTTCAAAATTAATTGTAGGAGGAACGATGTCTTCTTGAACAGCTTTCACACAAGCAATGGCTTCAATAGCTCCTGCTGCACCTAGTAAGTGTCCAGTCATTGATTTTGTACTGCTAATGTTTAAGTTGGGAGCGTGTTCTTTAAAAACCTCTTTTATGGCAAGAGTTTCAGCTACATCTCCAAGTGGAGTAGAAGTTCCGTGAACATTAACATAGTCAATGTCTTCAGGGTTCATATCTGCATCTTCTAAACACATTTTCATTACATTAATTGCACCTAACCCTTGTGGATGTGGTGCTGTCATGTGATGAGCATCTGCTGTTAATCCACCACCAACAACTTCTGCATATATTTTTGCGCCTCTTGCTTTTGCATGCTCTAGTTCTTCTAATATTAAACAACCAGAGCCTTCTCCAAGAACAAAACCATCTCTAGTGGAGTCAAAAGGGCGAGATGCCGTTTTAGGAGAATCATTTCGTGTAGAAAGGGCTTTTAGGGCATTAAATCCACCAATTCCTGAAATATTAACTGCTGCTTCAGATCCTCCAGTAACAATGATATCACTTTTGCCAAGCTGAATAAGCATCAGGGCGTCAATCATTGCATTTGTTGAAGATGCACAGGCAGAAACAGTAACATAGTTAGGGCCTCTTAGTCCATATTTCATAGAAATATGACCAGCAGCAATGTCTACAATCATTTTAGGTATAAAGAACGGATTAAACCTAGGGGTTCCATCTCCATCTTTATAGTTGAAACACTCTTCTTGGAACGTTTTTAACCCACCAATTCCAGAGCCCCAAATAACACCCGCACGATCGAGGTTAATTTTTTCTAAATCTATTTTAGAATCTTCCATAGCTTCCTGAGCAGTAGCCATAGCAAAAATAGAAAAGAGGTCTAGTTTTCTAGCCTCTTTTCTATTCATAATTGATTCAGGGTCAAACCCTTTCACTTCACATGCAAATTGTGTTTTAAATAAGCTGGCGTCAAAGCGTGTAATGTAATCTGCACCACTAACTCCTTTTGTCAAGTTACTCCAATAATCAGAAACATTGTTCCCAATTGGAGTTAAAGCGCCAAGTCCAGTAACAACTACACGTTTCTTTTCCATTTATAAAGCTTATTTAATTAAGTGAATAATATTATTTAGCGTTCTCTTCAATATAAGAAACAGCCATACCTACAGTTTGGATGTTCTCAGCTTGTTCATCTGGAATTGCAATATTGAATTCTTTTTCAAATTCCATAATTAATTCAACAGTATCAAGTGAATCAGCACCTAAATCATTAGTGAAACTTGCTTCAGCAGTAACTTCAGATTCTTCAACACCTAATTTATCAACGATGATAGCGACAACTTTTGTTTTAATGTCAGACATATTTTTTTTTTATAATTTCTGATGCAAATAAAAAACTTTTCCACTAGTCAACAAAATACTTTCTATTAAACTTATGAATAATCTTTAGTTAAAGCTCACCATCACTTTAGCTCAAAAGTGTTTTTTTAATAAATATAATTCTCAAAATTCCTTTTTAATTAGTTTAATAATGTGTGACTTTTCAGAGGGAATAACGTACTTTTGTTCGAAATTAGAGTAATGAAAATAGCGCTTTTTGCATCCGGTACAGGAAGTAATGTTAGGAACATTATAAAGCATTTTGAAAAAAATAAAAATGTGGAAATTGCTAGTGTTTTTTCAAATAAAGCCAATGCAGGGGCATTATTACATGCAATTGAAGCGGGAATACCAACTTATGTTTTTAGCAATCAAGAGTTAACGGATGTAGATTCGGTATATAAAATTATTGAAAAGCAAGAGTTAGATCTTATTGTTCTAGCAGGTTTTCTATTAAAAATACCTAAGTTATTTATAAGCAAATTTGAGGGCAAAATTATTAATCTACACCCTTCATTATTGCCTAAATTTGGTGGAAAGGGCATGTATGGAACTCACGTTCATAGAGCTGTTCTAGCTGCAAATGAATTAGAAACAGGAATAACAATTCATTACGTAAATGAAAATTATGATAAGGGAGCAATAATCAAGCAATTTAAAATAGACCTTACTGAATCTGATAATTTAGAAGCTGTTCAAGAAAAAATTAAATGGCTAGAAAAAACATATTTCCCAATTACAATAGAGGAACTAACAAACAAATTATAAACTTATGATAGGAGCAGTTTTATGGGAAAATGGTTTTAATTTGAAAGAAATTGGTGTTGCAACTATGGTTCTTTTTGCTGTGATAGATATTTTTGGTACTATACCTGTAATTATTGCTTTAAAGGAAAAAACAGGTAAAATTTTTCCTTTAAGAACCGCTGCTGTTGCATTGATTATTCTAGTTGGATTCTTGTTTGTAGGAGAAAGTATTTTAGGACTAATAGGGGTAGGTATTAATGAATTTGCTGTAGCTGGTTCTTTTGTGTTATTTTTCATGGCATTAGAAATGATATTAGGAGTAGATATTTTTAAAGACAATGGCAAAACCTCTACAAAGGTAGCATCTGTTGTTCCATTGGCTTTCCCTATGATTGCTGGTGCGGGAACAATGACCTCTTTAATATCTCTTAGAGCAGAATTTGAGCTTATTAATATATTAGTGGCTATAATTCTGAACTTAGTTGTAGTTTGGATTGTTTTAAAATTAACAGTAACATTTGAAAGAATTTTGGGAGCTGCAGGAATAGCCATTTTAAAGAAAGTATTTGGTATAATTTTATTGGCAATAGCAATTAAATTATTTAGCAGCAACATTAAAGAGTTGTTTTAATTATTTCAAACATGTTAAAGAAATTTAGAAAAAAAACCCACGAAATAATCTTTGAAGCAGACACCTTTTTAGGTAAGCTTTTTGATATTTCATTATTGATTTTAATATTATTTAGCGTGGCTGCCGTTATGATTGAAAGTGTTGAACAATACAGCATCAAATACAATAAAGAATTAACAATTATTGAATGGATAATTACTGCTATATTTTCCTTGGAATATATACTTAGAATTTTCAGTGTTAATAAACCATTTAAATACATTTTTAGTTTTTACGGGATAATTGACTTGGTGTCTTTATTGCCAACATATTTAGGATTGTTTATGTTCTCTGGGTCCATTTCTTCAATTAAAACAATTCGAACTATTAGGTTACTAAGAGTTTTTAGAATTTTAAAGCTAATAAGGTATGTAAAGGAGGCAAACACGTTAAAACAAGCTCTTATTGCAAGTAGACAACGTATTGTTGTTTTTCTTTTGGCAGTGTTAGCCGTTGCTACTATAATGGGAACAATAATTTACATTATTGAAGATCCTGAAGATGGTTTTACAAGCATTCCAAGAAGTATTTATTGGGCGATTGTTACTTTAACGACAGTAGGTTATGGCGACATTGCACCACAAACTGTACTTGGACAATTCTTTGCTTCTATTATAATGATATTAGGTTATGCTATTATTGCTGTTCCTACAGGAATGATTTCTGTCGAATTGGCCCTTTCAGAGAAAATGAACACCCAAAGTTGTCCTAGCTGTTCGGAAGAAGGACATGAGAATAATGCAAAACATTGTAAACACTGTGGTGCAGAATTAAACCCTACAGAAACATGAAAATAACGTTATACACCGATGGAGCAGCTAAAGGAAACCCTGGACCTGGTGGCTATGGAGCTGTTTTAATGGCAGGAAAACATTACAAAGAATTAAGCGAAGGGTTTATTAAAACGACTAATAACCGTATGGAATTATTAGCTGTTATAGCTGGGCTAGAATCCTTAAAAAAAGAAGGAATGCAAGTACAAGTATTCTCTGACTCTAAATATGTTGTAGATTCTGTAGAAAAAAAATGGGTTTTTGGCTGGGAAAAAAAAGCATTTAAAGGGAAGAAAAATATTGACTTATGGAAAAGGTTTCTAATTGTATATAGAAAGCATAAAGTAGGATTTACTTGGGTTAAGGGACATGCCGGTAATTTATACAATGAAAAATGTGATGAACTTGCAGTATTGGCAGCTGAATCTGGAGACCTTAAGCCAGATTTGGGATTTGAAAAACCTAGTACGGATGATAAATTATTTTAACTATGAAAGCTGTAGTATTAGAATCTTTTGGTGATTCAAAAAAAGTATTTTGCGTAAAAGAAGTGCCAGCTCCTTCAAATTTGAAAGCAGATGAGGTGCTAATAAAAGTTGAAGCTTTTGGGTTAAACTTTGCTGATGTAATGGCTAGAAGAGGCATGTATAATGATGCGCCTCCCCTCCCAGCTATTTTAGGCTATGATGTAGTAGGAGAGGTTGTTGAATATGGCGGAGAAAATGGAAAATATTTAGTTGGTAAACGAGTAGTTGCCATGACCCGATTTGGAGGGTATGCTCAATACGCAAAAACTAAAATTAGCGGAGTGGTCGAAATAGGAATTCAAATGCCTGCATACAAAGCTTCAGCATTAGCTACACAATATTGTACAGCATATTATGGAGCTTATGAAACCACCAACTTATTTGAAGGCGACAATGTTCTTCTTCATGCTGCTGCTGGTGGAGTAGGCACAGCCATTACGCAACTAGCCAAGCTAAAAGGATGTAAAGTTTTTGGTATTACAAGTAGTGCAGAAAAAGTTGATTATTTAAAAAAAAATGGTGTTGATGTACCAATTGTAGCTGTAGAGGGTAATTACCATCAGCAATTAAAGAAACACTTAGGAGACCAAATGTTAGATGTTGTTTTTAATTCTGTTGGAGGAGTAACTTACAAGAAGGACAGCGCGCTATTAAACAAGGGAGGGAAGATTATACTATATGGTGTTGCAGATCGACTTTCCATGAGGAAAGGGGTTTTAGGAACTCTTCAGTTGGTTTGGAAATTTGGATTGATGAGCCCTTTAAAGGTCCTTATTAATTCACAATCTATTATTGGAATAAACATGCTAAGAATAGCAGATTACAAACCAAAGACCTTAAAGAGGTGTTTGGAAAAAGTGGTTGAAATGACACTAGATGGAACTTTAAACCCAATGAATGGTGGTGATTTTAATGTTGATGATATTGATAAAGCGCATGATTTTTTAGAAAGTAGAAAATCTGTAGGAAAAGTCATCGTTAATTGGTAAGTCGATGAAAAAAGTAGCTTATATTGTTATTATTTTACTTGTAAGTATTGTCATTGCTTCACTCATGATTCATGAAGCTCAAAATAAAAAGGCACTTCCAATATTAAATCCTTGTGATGTTAATCCCATACTTGTTGACACATCTATTCAATCCAAATGTATTGGACATAAAATAAGTGACTTTAGCTTCCTAAATCAGAATGGAGATGTGATTACTCAAGAGTTTGTGAAAGAGAAAATTGCTGTTGTGGATTATTTCTTTGTCTCTTGTCCATCTATTTGTCCGATTTTAACCTCTCAATTAAAGAGGGTACACGATCATGATTTTAAAAACCATCAAAACGATATTGTTATACTGTCACATACTGTTTGGCCAGAAGTTGATTCTGTTGCTGCTTTAAATGAATATGCTAATCAGTACGGGGCAAATCCTAATAAATGGTGTTTTTTGACTGGAGATAAAAAAGAACTCTATTTGATGGCAAGAAAGAGCTATTTAGTAGTTCCAGATGTTGAAGATTTAACTTTTAAACATGGGTCAGATGCAGATTTTATTCATACTGAGAATGTGGTTTTAATTGATGAAAAAGGGCAAATTAGAGGTTTTTATGATGGAACATCTCCAGCAGAAATTTCTAAACTTATTACAGACATTGAATTTTTGTTGTCCTTTATTTAGAAATGTAATTTTTTAGATATTTAGTTGCTAAGTAAAAGGGTAAAGTATCTAAAAGAGCAATAACGACTTTAAAAACATATCCAGAAAACACAAAATATATTAAAGGATGAGTAAGCACTCCATTATCATCTAAGGGAAGGCCGTTTGCATAAAAATAAGTTATTAAAATAACAGCTGTGGTATCAACCAGCTGGCTAATTAAGGTTGAAGCATTGTTTCTTAGCCAAAGCATTTTGCTGTTTGTTTTTTCTTTTAAATAATGGAAAATATGAACATCTATAAACTGAGCAGCCATGTAAGCAATCATGGATGCAAATGTTGCTCCCAGAGTTAGTTTTCTAATGTGATAAAATTCATATCCATGAGGAGCATGAGCTTCTCCATTTTTGAGCTCTAATACCAATTCTCCATTAACAAGATTCCCAGGCTCATCAATGACTCCTGCTAACCAAACAATAAAAATGACCCAAACATTTAAAGCTAGTCCAAGCCAAACAATAAAGTTTGCTTTTTTCTTTCCAAAAAGTTCGCTAATTAAATCGGTACACAAAAAAGTGATTGGATAAGGTAAGACTCCAATTGCTAAAACAAATGGAATTTCAGTGTTAAAAACAGAAAAAGAGAGGTCAATAAATCGTGAAGTTCCAAGTATGTTTAGCATGGTAAGAGAACCAAGGAAAAAACTAGCTAGAATTAAGTAAACTTTATCTGCCCTAGATAATGACATCACCTATAAGAAATTAATATTTATCTTTTTTGCCAATTATACCATTACCAACATATGTTCCGTCTTGATATACTTGTATGTGATCTAGAAGGCCAAATTCATCATAAATATAATGCCTGCCGTTAAATAGCATCCCACTTTTAAATTCGCCATCCATTAAGATGCTTTTATCATCGTTGTAAGTTTTACCATAACCGTCTTTAATTGCAACAGTTGCGGCATTAAAGTCACCTTTAATTTTTGGCCCTTTTTCTGCAATTTTTTCATTTATATCTTTAAAAGCAGGATTTATTCTTTCAAAATCCTCAGTTTTCTCCGAGACGCCATTGTTAAAAGCCATTTTTCGTTTAACATCACCATTTTCAAAAAACCAAGTTGACTCTCCCTCTTCAATCCCATTTACGGTATTAAAAACAAGCTCTTTAGCACCATTTTCGTAAAATAATTCAACAACTCCTTCTGTTGCACCTAGTGAGTTAAAAGTTTTTACTTGTCTAGTTTTCCCATTTTCCCAGTTTAGCTGATAATCTCCAACTAGAAATCCATTTCTCATGGTTCCTTGTTCTTCCACATTGCCATTTTTAAAATAGGTAGTATACGCTCCAGTCGAATGACCTCTTTTATAAAGAATTTCACTTTTAAGTTTTCCGTTAGGCCAATATTTCTTCCAAACCCCATTCTTTCGGCTGTTATTATATACTCCTTCTTCAACTTTAGCAGCTGCATCATATCCTTTTTCTTTAGACATGTTGCCAAGAATAACCCAATAACCAATTTTCCTTCCATTGTCAGGGTTTTTTTGGTTTATGGTATCGGCCTGTGAATAAACCGGTATTAAAACTGATCCAATTAGAAACAAAGAGGTGATAATGCCAACCTTAAAATTCATTGTTATAGTTCATTTTTTAATTATGCACAAACATATTTTTTTAATCAAATGCAGCGTATATATAATTTCCTAACGTAAGGATTGTCAAATAAATTTCAAATTACATGATAATTTAGAATAAAAAAAAGAGGTGTTATAACAACTTTTCAAGAAAGTTATTAATAGACTAACAAAAAGAATGAATATTTTTATAGAATGAGAATTGCAGCATTACAAACAGATTTACATTGGGAAAATAGAGCTGCTAATTTTCAGCACATCCAAAATCATATTGATCGTTTAGAAAATGTTGCCCTTATTATTTTACCTGAAATGTTTAATTCAGGATTTACCATGAATCCAGTTTCAGTAGCTGAGGATTATAATGGACCTTCGCTTTCTTGGATGAAAAAATTAGCTAAAGAAAAACAGGCTAACATAATAGGTAGTCTTGCAATAAAAAGAGATGAAAGTTTTTATAACTCACTCTTTTGGGTGCAGCCAAATGGACAATATTTTTTTTATGACAAGCGACATTTATTTAGAATGGCAAATGAGCATAATCACTATAAAAATGGAACTGATTTGCTTATTGTAAATAAAAACGGGTTTAATTTCTGTCCTTTAGTATGCTATGACCTTAGGTTTCCTGTTTGGTCTAGAAACATAAATTCTGATTTTTCTTTTAAGTACGATGTTTTAATTTACATCGCTAATTGGCCTGAAGCTAGGACAAGTGCTTGGGTTAGTTTGTTGCAAGCAAGAGCAATTGAGAATCAAGCGTATGTTATTGGTGTAAATCGAATTGGAATAGATGGAAATAATGTAAAATATTGTGGAGAATCTAGAATTTTTAATCCCAAAGGGGAGCGATTAGATTCTTTTGAAAAAAACAAAGAAAGCGTTCAGTTTGTCGAGCTAGATAAAGAGTTTCTGAAAGATTTTAGGAAAAAATTTCCAGCTAACCTTGATGCAGACTCATTTGAAATTATTTGAAATCCCATGTTACTTCAATGTCCCATCCAGCTTTAATTTCAACGGGTTTATTGTAGTAAGAGACTTCTTCAGGTTGTTTTTTTAAGTTAAAATTACCAGAAGACCATTTTCCATTTCCGTCACTATCTTTTATTACTCTTAGATTATAGTTGCCTGGGTTTAACAACTGAGTTTTTTCTTTTAGATTAAATTGAGAAGATGAAAAGGTATGAACCAATCTATTGTTTTTTAAAAGTTGGGTAATAAATTTTGTGCTGTCACTGGTTGTTAGGTTTAATAAAATGGATCCAAAAGCATTTGCTTTTTTAACAGTGATTAAAATTTTAATACTATCATTTGTAAATCCATAGATACTATTAAAGGCTCCAGGTTTTGCAATAAACGTGTATTTAGTTTGTTTGTTATTTGGAAAAAACAAGCTAAATTTTTCTGTTTTAATACTGCAATCAATATTCTGTTTTGTGCTGTCAATTAAAAATGACATTTTAGATGTATCAATGGTTTTAATGGGATGATTGAAATTTAAAATCAAAGGCATTCCTGGCTTAATATTCGAAAGATTTTTTTCTTTGAAAGAAAACAAGCTGTCAATTTTTTTTGGAGATGAAGTGGTTATAGATATTGTTTTAATTGAGTCAAATAAAAGTGATTTAGCTTCTATTTTTAATAAACGATCGCTTAGAGTCTCTGCCCAAAATGCTATTGAATCTGAAATGTTTTTTCTATGAACAGGAATTAGCTTACTTGTTGATGATA
>JAQWSL010000075.1 GCA_029243225.1 Flavobacteriales bacterium | reverse complement strand
GATGGAGACACAGAGCATTCTCATGAAAAACATATTAATTCTGGACTAAACGGAACTGTAAATAATCGAGATGTTAAAATGCTAGGCTTCTATTCGAATTCTCATCATGCCATCTTCACACATCATACAACAAATATGCATATACATGTTAAAACGAACGACAACAAAATTGCGGGTCACGTTGATGGTTTGACATTGGGAAAAGGAATGATTCTGAAATTGCCGAACAATAATTAAAAAGAAATAAGTCAACAATAACTAAGGAAAATGGAATTTAAATTTTTACTGGCTCAAATAAAATACTACCGGCCAATTGTAATTCCATAAGTTAATTGAATTCTATTTATCCAAATGTTAAAATCAAGTTCCGAAACATTTGAATTAAAAGCATCAGTATGAGACCCTGAAATCTTTTGTGAGTATTGAGACAACTCTAAATAATGTTTCACTTTCTTTTTACTTGCAAATGTAACTCCAATTGCTCCTTCCAATAATACACCGCTATCTATTCTGGTTCCAAAATCATTTAGCGAGCCGTTATTCACTACAGTTGTATTGTTATTTGAGGTGGTAATTGAAGTTGATGAAGTAGTTGATTGACTAGAAAATGGATTAGTTAATATTAAACCCACTACCCCTTTTAAATAAATCCTCATGTATGAATCTGTTAAATTATATTTTGCTTGTAAATAATGTGGACTAGTTAAAGATTCAATTACCAAATCAATATCTTGAATTCTAACAGGTATTGAACTGTTGTGAACACCACTTCCTAAACCCAATTCAAAATCTTTAAACTTCCAATTTGTTGAAAAATCAAATGCAAAATGATTCATAGATTGACCAAGAGACACATCAAAAACAAAACCTTTTTGATAGTGAAATTTAGAACCGTTAAATAACACAATATCTTCAGGTAAATATGTTTTTCTTCGATGTTTAGGTAAAAGAGTAACAACATCACCAGAAATCAATTTCAGCTTTAAATCAGATTTATTTCTTTCAACTAACTCACCAACAAGTTTTGAACCATCTATTAAATAAATAATGGCTCCATCTTGTATTCTCTTATGCTGAGCATAAGAGAATACAGATAATAGCAATAAGACAGAAAGTGAAATTAATTTATTTTTCATGACTCAAAATTTTAAATTCAACACTAATAACTAATTGTACTTAAATGATAAACTTCCATTGTAGTAAAATCAATAGCGTACTGTTGTAATCCATTTTGATTTGTAGTTAAAAGTCGATCAGAAATTGTTGGATGCATCATTATATCATAAGCATGAATATTTTCATAATTATTTACATAGACTAAATTCTCTGGTGAGTTTGCATCAAAAACAGTAAGCCCATTAACACCTTCACCAACAAATAAATAATTATTTACTATTCTCAAACCATAAGGACTAGACATTTCAATAGAAGTCAATACATTAGGATTATTGATATTAGTCATGTCAATTACATCTAAAGAATTTATAGTTCCGTTACAACCATCATCATTTGATCTAAGAGTAAGATAGGCAACATCTTTAAAAGGAAGAACAGGGTCACAAGAAACAGAATGGAAGTATTCAGAAACATAATTTGGAGCAGAAGGAGTGCTAACATTTACAATTGTCATTGAATTATCCGAACCAATAAATAAATTATCATCTTCTAAATAAATAGTCTCTAATCCGTCATCAAGCAAAAGTTCTTGAACATTAACAAAATTTGATTGATTGTCTTCAAAATAAATCAATTTAGATTTTCCAACCATATATATAAACTTATCATAAATTGCTATTTTATTTAATGTTCCTAAATCTTGAGCACTATTGCCCGCAAATGAAGATGGAACATTAGCTGCAGGAATGAGCTGATTTGAATAATCATAATAAAGATCAAAGGATTCATTTAGAGCATTAACTTCAGGACTATTTAATTTTAAAGTTTCAGTAACCAATTCAAAATTAAAACCCAAGAGTTGCTGACCAGAATTATTTAAAAGTGGAGAACCAAAAGTATTTTCATACCTAAACAATATTGATGGAGAATAAACATTTGAAATGTCTATTTTCAAAAAATCATAATGAGATTCTGCATAAATAACATTGTCTTCTACAAAAAATTCTTTTGAAAATGGTATATCCAAAAATGATACATTAACTGGTGAATTTGGGTTTGAATTGTCAAAGACATGTATTCCTTTATGCTCTTCTCCAATCAAAATGAAATCTTCTCCAATAAATATTTTACCTGGGTTTTCAACTATTTTAGCAGAGGATAATAACGGAGTATTTCTTAATGTTTCAATGTCACCATAAATTGCCACTCCCTTATAATAAGTCATCGTAACAGAACCCTTATCTTTGTAACAAGAAGTGAGTAAAAAGGAAAAACAAAGAGAAATAAATAGTGAACTTTTAAATTTGTTAGCGAGTAGTTTTTTCATAATGCGTATTATTAAATTTTAACAAAAAATTAACAAACACTGTGCCAAGAAAAAAAGTCTAAAAAAAAATTTAGCTTTATCAATAGTCTAAACATTACTAATTTCAAAAAAAATATTGTGAATAAAATAACATTTAAACTCAAAACTGGAGAAGAGTACATCCAATTATTAATGCTTTTAAAAATCAAGCAGATGGCTCAGACAGGTGGTCATGCTAAAATAATTATCGAAAATGGATTGGTGAAAGTAAACGGAGAGATTGAATTTAGAAAAAGAAAAAAATTGAGAAAAGGAGATCTTGTAGAATTGGATGATTCAATTATTGAAATCATTACTTAAATAAAACCATTAATTAAGTAATTTCATTTAATTTAGGCAACAATCTCAAACATTATGAATGACATTCTAAATAGAAACTTATTTTTTGTAAAAGAACATGTTGGCATGTTTAAAGCGGCTAATAATTACGACATATTAGACCCCAATAACCAAGAGCTAATAATGACATGTAGAGAAGAAAACCTTGGGGGCTTTACAAAAATTTTGCGTTTTACAGATTACAAGAGAATGACACCTTTCGAAATTGAGATTAAAACTCAGACTGGTGAAAATGTTCTTACCGTTAAAAGAGGGGTTTCTATTTTTTTATCTAAAGTTGAAGTTTTAGATCAAAATAATAAACTTGTAGGCAGCTTTAAGCAAAAGTTTTTTTCTATTGGAGGTAAGTTCGATGTTTTAGATACAAATGACAATATTCTTTGTCGTCTTAAAGGAAAATGGACTAGCTGGGATTTTAAATTTTTAAACGATAAAATGGAATATGCTCATGTAAGTAAAAAATGGTCGGGGTTTGGAAAAGAACTATTTACTTCTGCAGATAACTACATGCTTAGTATAAACGAAAAAGTTGAAAAAGATGATCCTATCCGTTTGTTAATACTTGCTGCAGTTATGTGTATTGATATGGTTTTAAAAGAATAAATCAATTATTTAAAAACAAAATAATGAAACAATTTTTCTTTAAGCTTATCTATAATAGCTCTATCAATCCTATTTTAAGAAAAATAAATAAAGTGCTTTATCCTTTACTTCCAAGTAAAATTAAGCTTCCTCCATCTGGCACAATGAAGATTCAAAACAACCTTGGAGATCAACTTAAAATCTATACAAACCAAACAAACTATTTAACTCAATTACTTTATTGGGAAGGATACGAGAATTTTGAGTACACTGATATATTCATTTCACTTATTAAAAAAATAAATACTTTTTATGATATTGGAGCTAACATCGGATATTATTCTCTTTTAGCAGAAATGGAAAACAAAAGCATTAAAGTTGTTGGTTTTGAACCCGCAACAGGGCCTTTACATTATTTTAAAGAGAACGTTAGAATTAACAACTATAAAAATATAAAAATTGAGTCAATTGCATTGTCTCATAAAGAAGGTGAAATTATCTTCCATGAAATAAAAAATAAAAAATACAGCTATTTAGAACACAATTTAGCTGGTGAAAGTAATGCAGGTAGCAATACAGAGGGCAGGAATTTTGTTCAAAACACAGTGAAAACAACTACTCTAGATAATTATGCAAACAGTAATTTAGATAAAAGCATAGATTTAATAAAAATGGATACCGAAGGCACTGAGCATTTCATTTTAGAACACGCTCACCATGTGCTTAAAGAGCATAAGCCCATTGTTATTTGTGAAACACTTTTTAATACTATTGAGCCAGAGCTTGAAAAAATAATGTCAAATCATGGATATGAATTTTACAATCATTATGACAACGGGTTAAAACAAACTAAATCCATTATTCGTGAACAAGACAACGGTGTTAGAAATTGCTTCTTTGTTCATCCAGAAAAAAAAGATTTAATTAATGAATATTTATTTCACTAATCAATAAAAATCTTTTAACACATTAAAATTCCTTTTTATATTATTTATTTACCATTAGTGTAAACAAAATTTTTCTTACTGTTTAATATCTTAAATTGTATCAGTTTTAAATACTACAATTTATGAAATCTTTAAAAATATTCATTTTACTGCTATGTTTGCCCTTTATATCTTTCACTCAACAAACAATAAATGGCACCATTTTACATGATAATATATTAAGAGAATATATTTTATATGTTCCTGCTTCTTATAACCCGAATAATGCTGTTCCTTTGATTTTTTGTTTTCATGGTTATGGAAGCAATGCAAATACTAACTATGCATACACAAACTTTAGAACAATAGCCGATACAGCTGGTTTTATTGTTGCTCATCCTCAAGGAACAATTGACAATAACGGAAGTACACATTGGAATGTTGGTGGTTGGACTATTGGAAGTACCATAGATGATGTTGGATTTGCTGATGCTCTTTTAGATACCATATCTAGCAATTACAATATTAATTCTGAAAGAGTTTACAGTACAGGAATGTCTAACGGAGGCTACATGAGCTTTCTTATCGCTTGTCAGCTAAGTAATAGGTTTGCTGCAGTTGCGTCTGTTACTGGATCTATGACCCCACAAACTTTTAGTGCTTGTAATCCACAGCACCCAACTCCCATAATGCAAATCCATGGAACTGCTGATGGTACAGTACCATACACTGGAGATCCTTTATGGACACTTTCCATTGCAGATGTTCTTCAATATTGGATGAATTATAACAATTGCAACCCTACTCCAACAACAACTCAAATTCCTGATATAAATACTTCAGATGGAAGTACAGTTGAATACATTGTTTATTCTGGTGGAGCTAATGGAGTAACAACAGAACATTTCAAGGTTATTGGAGGAGATCATGACTGGCCAGATGTTTGGGGGAACCAAGACATCAATTCAAGTATTGAAATATGGAAATTCTTTTCTAAATATGATATCAATGGTGCAATAAACCCTACTACAATTGAGCCCATTGTTGATAATGAATTTAGCATCTACCCTATTCCTGCCTCTAACTCAATTTATGTTTCATCAAATTTCAAAAATGAAACTAGCTACGAAATTTTATCATTAAATGGAAGGGTTATAAAAAAAGGAATTATTACTTCAAATAATGTCTCTATAGATGTCTCAAAATTAGCTTCAGCTACCTATTACTTCAAAGTAGCAAATAAGACTAAGAAAATGATTATAATAAAGTAGTGATTTCCCTCAAATTCGACCATTTAATTTCACATGAATAGAATTATATTTTTTCTTACAATTACAACAATCATGCTTTTAATTGATGCTTATTTTTGGCAAGCATTTAGAAT
>JAQWSL010000092.1 GCA_029243225.1 Flavobacteriales bacterium | reverse complement strand
GCTCCTTCAAATTGATATCCAATTTGGGAAAGTACTGGAAACATGTCATACCCTCCAAATTCTTCAGGTGCTGTTAATACAGAGCCAAGCTCACCACCAACTACTGCAACACCCATTCTGGGGCCACTGTTTTTTGTGTAGGTTATGGGGGTTTGTGGGGGTTGGTTGTAATAAATAAGATTATTGGCAATGTTAGGTTCGTTTTCAATTCCCAATGCTTTGTTTACTGTTATTTGAACCATTAATTGAAGTTCTGTTTCTAGGGTTATAAATTCTTGAATCACGATTTTATCATATGATTCTGAGGCTATGTCAAGAATTTTAACTGTTATCACTATTTTTTTTCCTAAATCTTCGATTGATCCAGTTATTATTTTGTCAACTTCTGCTGCTTTTCCAATTGAAAGCATGCATTTTTTCCCATAACAAGTTTCAGCATTTATGTTTGCACTTTCAATGATTTCTTTCATGTCAAGCTTGTCAAAAACATTGTAGCGTTCAGTTTTTGTCACTTCAATTCTTAGCAGACTTTCTGCCATGTCAGGGCTTATTCTTACACCTTGAGTGTAAACACTAACTATTCCTGCAGAGTTTAATTTCTGAGCTTGTCCAATTATATTAAAGATTAGAAGACTAATAATGGTTATAAATATTTTTTTCATGACTTTTTAATTTTTATCAAATCTATGCTTGTATTAGTGATACTAAAAGAGTAAATTAATAATTTAGGGATAAGTAAAAAAGAGATTTAACTACTTAAGTGTCTGTATTGTAGTGTTTTAAGCAATTAAAAAAGGATTTATAAATGGATTTTATTAAAGAAGTTATTTTAACGTTTTCCGAGTATGATAAAGAAGAGTTTATTCATTTTTTAGCTAGAAAGAGGCCAGTAGCAGCAAGGAAAGATGTTGAAGTTTTTAAAATATTATTCACCAGTTATTTAAATGATAATAAAATAGGGAATCAATTTAAGGGTCAGCAAAATTATCATGCTGTTAGAAAAAGAATAGCTAAAGAATTGGAAAATTATTTAATGCTTAAAAGTGCAAAATTAAAAAGGTTTCAAAAAGAATCGAGATTAATGATGGTTCAGTATTTTATTAATCTAAACAAATATGAAATTGCATGGGAATTACTATTGAAAGAGGAAAAAGAGGCTCTTCAATCTAAAAACACTTTCATTAATGTGTTGGTTCAAAGAATGAAACTTCAAATACTTCCATATTATGCCTCCAATGAATTTGAAGACACTCAACAAAAATTATTAAAGCTTCAAAAAGAACAATTAATTGAAGATCAGTTTCAATTGTATTTTATTCAAGTTCAGAGTGAGCTAAAAAATAAGCTTATGGATGGTGAAGTTTCTTTTGCAGGAAATTTAATTAAAGAAACACTTGCAAAATATGAATTGCTAAAAGATGTAGCTCTTTCCCCTAAGACACATCTGAAAATTGTTGAAATTATAAGATCTGAATTCTTAATTAGTAGGAAACACTATTTGTTGGTTAATGCTCTTAGTGAATATTATCAAAACATTGTTCATCAATTTACTGGCAAATTAAATTTAGAACCGGAACTGGCTCGATTAGAATACATCATGGCTCATGCATATTTTCACATTCGAAATTTTGAAAAAGCGAATAATCATTTGACAAATGTATACGAGCTTATGAGAAAGAATGAAGATGTTAAAGCAACATATTTAGTTAGACACCTCTCTTTAGATTGCTCTATTAAAGTTTTTTCTGGCCACATAGTTAATGCAATTGAAGAGCACGAAAAGTACTTTATTACCAAAAGTTATAAAAGTTCAGAAAAAGAGCATCTTAATTTAAGTCTAAATCTTGTTGCTTACTATTGTACTGTTGAAGATTTTAGTAAAGCGAATCGAATTCTAATTTACATGAATAAGTCTGCAGCTTACTACCAAAGAAACATGGGAAGGGAGTGGCTAATCAGAAAGGATATGATTAGGGTAATAACGCAATTAGAAATTGGTAATGTAGAAATTTGTTTAGGTATTTTAAAGGGTATAAAAAAACAACACAAGGAAATGTTAAAAGCTGATGAATATAGATTTGCTATTAATTTTGTTGACTTTGTTATTTCTTACTTAAACGATCCTCTCAATGTGAGTTTAAAAGAATTAGATGAATTATTTACACAATTTAACTTGTCTAAAGCTAAGATCTTTGAAGACCCTAAGTTGTTGTCTTTTTACTCTTGGATGAAATCAAGGTTGTTAAACAAAAACGTATACACTATTCTTCTCGAAGAATATAATGACACAAAACACTAAAATAAGGTAATAAAAGAGTAAACAATCTTTTTAGTGTAAAAAATACACTATCTTAGCGGTGTTGTGTTTTATTAATTAGTTAAAATAGGTTACATTCTTTTTTTAGCTTATTATAATATTTTTTCAGGCTACTTAATTAATAATAAATGATAGGTAAAAAATCAATAGAAACAGTTGAAGATTTCGACATGGTTATTTTTGGAGCAACTGGAGATCTTTCATACAGGAAAATATTCCCTGCTTTATACTACAGGTTAAATGAAGGCCAAGTGAAGCCAAAAAGCAGAATAGCTGCTATTGTAAGAAAAAAAGAAGATGAAGTGAATTTTAAAATCAGTCTCGAAAAGAATCTTGAGAATAGTGTAATAAAGATCAATAGTGCTGTTTTAATTGATTTGTTAAGTAAAGTTGATGTTGTTACCATTTCAGATAATTCAGCTTATATAAAACTAGAGAATTGGTTTAAAAAATCTATTAATTCTGTTCGAGTTTATTATTTAGCAACCCCATCTACAGTGTTTGGTTCAATTGCTAAAAAACTCCATGAACATAATCTTATTACTAGTCAATCTAGAATTGTTCTTGAAAAACCTTTAGGAAAGGACAAAGGCTCTTCTAATGACATAAATGGTGAGATTTTAGCATATTTTTCTGAAAATCAAATCTATCGAATTGATCATTACTTGGGAAAAGAAACGGTTCAGAATTTAATGGTTCTTCGATTTGCCAATTATCTCTTTGAAAATTCTTGGAACTCTAATCATATTAAAAGCGTTCAGATTTCTGCTGCTGAAAGTTTAGGGGTTGAGCAAAGAGGTGATTATTACAATCAATACGGTGCTCTTTTAGATATGGTGCAAAATCACCTTCTTCAATTATTATGTTTAATTGCTATGGAGCCTCCTTCAATGCTAAATGCCGATGAGGTTAGAGTTGAAAAACACAAGGTATTAAAGTCATTAAGGTTAATCAATAATCAAAACGTAGAGGACTGTGCTGTAAAAGGGCAATATTCAAGAGGAGGAACGAATGAAATGATGCTTCCATCTTATTTGGAAGATATTGAAGATTTTTCTTCTGAAACGGAAACATTTGTAGCCATTAGGGCATACATTGATAACTGGAGATGGAAGGGCGTTCCGTTTTACATTAGAACTGGAAAAAGAATGTCAGAAAAGTTTTCTGAAATAGTTATCACTTTTAAAAACGTTCCTCACAATGTTTTTCCTGAACAGAAAAACTTTATTAATAATAAATTAATAATAAGACTTCAACCCAAGGAAAGAATAGAGTTTGTTCAAATGGTTAAAGTTCCTGGTCCTGGAGGTTACAGGTATAAACCAGTATCTATGAAGCTGGATTATCAAGAATCTTTTAAAGGACGGTTTCCAGATGCTTATGAAAGATTATTAATGGATGTCGTAAGAGGAAATCAAACCTTGTTTATGAGTAATGACGAGCTTTCTGCTTCTTGGGATTGGATAACATCTATTTCAAATGCTTGGAAAGAAACTGGTCATAAAAACAACCTTTACAAAGCTGGAACAGATGGTCCTGGAGATGAGATTTTACTTAGTGATGATCAATGGCATAAAAATAGCTCAGAATGAAGTGGTTAGACTTTAATAGCGAAAAAGTTTTATTAGATACTCTTCTAGGCAATATTGAGTCTTCTATTAATAATGACATAGCCCTTAAAGGAGAGGCTTCAATTCTTCTTTCTGGCGGATCAACTCCCCTTGCTTTATACGAAAGGTTTAAAGAGTTGGCTATTAAATGGGGAAAAGTTAAAATTGGCCTTGTTGATGATAGGTATGTTCCGGTTACTGATAAAGACAGTAATTATTGTAATATTAAAAAGTCGTTAGGAGAAGATATTGTATCAAAAGCATTTTTCTCTCCGCTTGTTGTGAATTTAACAAACGAGAATCAAAATTTATTGCTTTCCAATAAAGCCAATGCTGATTTTTTAAATGCAAAAACTCTTGTGCTTTTAGGAATGGGAACAGATGGTCATACTGCATCATTATTTCCTAACACAGCCTCACTTTTGGAAGGTCTTCAAAACAAGAAGCCTCAATTATTAATTAGTAGTGCTCCGTTTAACCCTTTCAAGAGAATTACCCACAACAGAGCATCTATCTTATTGGCTAACCATTTAATATTGTACATTAAAGGAGTTGAAAAAAAGAGAGTCTTTGATAATGCTCATAATTTGAAGACCCCAATCTCACTATTTACTAATCAAAAAAATCCTGTTTTAAACATTTATTGGACCAAATAAATTATGAATAAAAGTATACTAAATATTACCAATAGAATTATTGAAAGAAGTGTTGTTTCTCGAGCTAAATATTTAGCTCAAATCAATAATGCACAACTAACAAAAGTAACAAGAGCTAAACTTTCTTGTGGGAATTTAGCCCATGCTTTTGCAAGTTGTAATTTTGAAGATAAAGCATCCCTCAAAGGAGAAGAAAAAGTGAATATTGGAATAATTAATTCATACAATGACATGCTTTCGGCTCATAAGCCCTATGAGAATTACCCTGAAATAATTCGTTCTCAGGCAGCTACTATTGGTGCTGTTGCACAAGTTGCGGCAGGTGTTCCTGCTATGTGCGATGGAGTTACTCAAGGTCAAATGGGAATGGAGTTGTCATTATTAAGCAGAGATGTTATTGCATTATCAACAGCCATAGGGTTGTCTCACAACATGTTTGACGCAGGGTTATTTCTTGGGATTTGCGATAAAATTGTTCCGGGAATGCTTATTGGAGCTTTACGGTTTGGACACCTTCCTTGTGCGTTTATACCTGGAGGTCCAATGCCAACAGGTATTTCAAATGATGAAAAAGCAGAGATTAGAAAGCAATATGCCTTGGGAGAAATAAGTAAAAAAGAACTTTTAGATGGAGAATCTGCAGCTTACCATTCTCCAGGAACTTGTACTTTTTATGGTACAGCTAATAGCAACCAGATGTTAATGGAAATTATGGGATTGCATTTACCTGGAGCTTCATTTGTTCCACCAAATACAGAATTAAGACATTTATTAACTCAAGAGGCTGTTAAAGTTGTTGCTAAAAATGCAAGATTAAATCAAAGAAAACTAGCAGACATTATATCAGAAAAAACAATTGTAAATGGAATGATTGGACTTTTAGCTACTGGAGGATCAACAAATCATACACTGCATTTAATTGCAATTGCAGCTGCTGCAGGTATTCATATTACATTAGATGATTTTTCAGACTTATCAGCTGTTGTCCCTTTACTATCACATGTATATCCAAATGGTAAAGCGGATGTAAATCAATTTCATTCAAATGGGGGGATGTCTTTTATAGTTTCAACTCTTATTGAAAACGGCTTAATTCATAGAGATGTCCCAACTATAGTGGGAGAAAATATAGATGATTACATGAAGGCGCCCTCGATTAATGATACTGGAAAATTAGAATGGAACCCAATTAGTTGTAAGAATGCTGATAGTGAAATATTGCGGACAGCGAATCGACCATTTTCAGACAATGGAGGTATTAAAGTTCTAAAGGGTAATTTAGGCACAGCCGTTATTAAAACATCAGCAGTAGCTAAAAATAATAGAAATGTAACTGCACCAGCAGTTGTTTATGAAGACCAAGAAACATTTGTTAATGATTTTAAAAAAGGAAAATTAAACAAAGATTTTGTTGCCGTAATTAAATTTCAGGGGCCAAAAGCTAATGGAATGCCAGAGTTACATCAGTTAACGCCAATGCTTTCTATTCTTCAAAACCAAGGATATAAAGTTGCCCTTGTTACTGATGGTAGAATGTCTGGTGCCTCTGGAAAAGTTCCAGCTGCTATTCACTTATCTCCTGAAGCTATTGATGGTGGTCCTTTGTCAAAAATTAAAAATGGAGATGTTGTTCAGCTTAATGCTGAAACAGGAGCCTTAAATGTTAAGGTAACGGATGAAGAAATGAATAAAAGAATGCCTGCAAAGATTCCAATTTTAAATGAAGGTT
>JAQWSL010000083.1 GCA_029243225.1 Flavobacteriales bacterium | reverse complement strand
TTCTTGATGATGAACGTCTAAGGTTAACAAATTATTTGTTGAATAATGGTTATCATTATTTCAATAGAGATTTCATTTATTATAAAGCTGACACATCACTTTCTAACAATCAAGTAGATTTAGTCATGGGTGTTCAGAATTATAAATATAAATCTACTCTCTCTGATACAGTTCTCGAGAGAATGCATAAAAGATATAAGATTTCAGAAGTTAATTTTCAGTTGTTTCCAGGCTTTAACCAAAACCCATTAGATACTATTTCAATTAACTATAAAGACATTAAAATTTCATATTATTCAAAGCTAATTTGTAAGCCGGAATTATTGTATAAATTACTCACTTTTAAAAAGGGAGATTATTACAATAAATTAAACGTTGAATCTACTTATAAAAAGTTAGCAAACCTTGGCTTATTTGAAGAGGTTTCTATGAAATTTGACACTTCAAGTATTGAAAATGGTTTAGCTGTTTTCATTACTCTAGTAGAGGCTAAATCTCAAACTTTCACATTGTCAACAGATGGCACTAATAACGAGGGTCAATTTGGAATTGAAGGAAGTTTAAATTATTCACATAGGAATGTGTTTAAGGGGGCTGAGCATTTGTCTATTTCATTGACAGGAGGTTTTGAGTCTCAATTGTTGCTTACTGGAAGCAACGATAGTCTTAGTGCATTAAATTCAATTCTATTTAATACAATAGAATTTGGGCCTAAAGTTTCTTTGTCAATTCCAAAATATTTATTCATTAACAAGCTTAAATTTTTAAAAAATCATTCTTCTGGAAGAACTGAGTTTACAGCATCTCTAAATTATCAAGAAAGACCAGATTTTAAACGCTCAATACAAGAGCTATCTTTTGGATGGACTATTCATGAGAAGGGTCCTTTCACCTGGCACATTAATCCTATTCTCATAAGTGCAATTGATATTACAATAGATTCAGCCTCTTTATTTGGGCAACAAATAGTAGATCTTAACGATAAATTTATTGCTGCAAGTTTTCAAGATCATATTATTTCTGGTGGCTTATTTTCTTTTGAATATAACGGACAGAATGATAAAAAAATTAAAAATGTATTTTACGTTAAAGCTGTAATTGAAACAGGTGGTGGACTGTTGTATAGAACGCATCAATTGTTAAATAAACCTTTTGATAACCCTTCTACCAATAGCTATAATTTATTTGGAATTAGATATGCTCATTTTCAAAAGTTTTTCACAGATTTTAGGTATTATATACCTTTAGGTGAAAGAGGTAAATTGGTTTATAGATTGGCAGGTGGTATAGGTATTCCAAGAGAAAATTTAAAAGAAGCTCTACCATTTGAAAAAAGTTTTTTCTCTGGTGGTGCTAATGGAATGAGAGCTTGGCGAGCCAGATCTTTGGGGCCTGGATCTTTCTATGACAGCCAAAATAGATTTGATAAGATTGGAGATGTTCAGCTTGAAGGGAATATTGAGTTGCGTTTTCCTATTATAAGCTGGGTAGAAGGTGCTTTATTTGTTGATGCAGGTAATGTATGGCTACTTAATGACGATGCTTTAAGACCAGGCGGACAATTTTCTAATGATTTTTTAAATGATTTAGCTGTTGGTGGTGGATTAGGAATAAGAATGGATTTAGATTTTTTTGTTATTCGATTAGATTTGGGAATACCTTTAAGAAATCCTGCCATTCAAATGAATGATTCTTCGTTAGAATTTAAACCTTGGATTTTTCAGAGCTATAAAAACAATGAAAAACGCTTTTTCGATTATCAATTTAATTTGGGAATAGGGTATCCATTTTAATTTATTTTTATGAATAAGAGCTATAATTTTTTAGCTTTGCCCATAAATTATAAAACTAAATAAATGTCGACCACTAACTCAACTTCTAAAACTGTAGAAATAATTGGTAGTCAAGCAGATAGCTTGCTTAATCATCAGTGTGAAACTATTTCTAAGGACCTTATTCATTTACCTGGTCCTGACTTTGTTAGTGATTTATTTTCTCCAAGTAATAGAAACAATCAAGTTCTTAAGAGTTTACAGTCTTTATACGGTAATGGAAGATTAGGTGGAACTGGTTATGTCTCAATATTACCAGTAGATCAAGGGATTGAACATTCTGGTGGGGCGTCATTTGCTCCAAACCCTATATATTTTGACCCTGAGAACATAGTAAAATTAGCTATAGAAGGAGGTTGTAACGCTGTAGCTTCTACTTTTGGTGCGCTTTCATCTGTAAGTAGAAAGTATGCTCATAAAATTCCATTTATAGTAAAGCTTAACCATAATGAAATGTTGACTTACCCAAATACATTCGAACAAATAATGTTCGGTAGTGTTGAGGAAGCTTGGAATATGGGTGCTACAGCTGTGGGAGCAACAATTTATTTCGGTTCAGAAGATTCTAATCGTCAAATTATTGAAGTCGCTCAAGCTTTTGAAAGAGCTCATGAATTGGGTATGGCTACTATTCTTTGGTGTTACTTAAGAAACAGTGATTTTAAAAAGGATGGTGTAGATTACCATGTAGCAACTGACATTACTGCTCAAGCTAATCATCTAGGGGTAACTATTCAAGCAGATATTATTAAACAAAAATTACCTGAAAACAATGGTGGGTATCCAGCTATTAATTTTGGTAAAACTCACGATAAGGTGTACAGTGAATTGTCTTCAGATCATCCAATAGATTTGTGTAGATATCAAGTTGCTAACTGTTTTATGGGTCGCTCAGGGTTAATTAACTCTGGTGGAGCTTCTACTGGTGATGGTGGTTCTGATTTAACTCAAGCAGTAACAACAGCTGTTGTAAACAAAAGAGCAGGTGGTCACGGTTTAATTTCAGGTAGAAAAGCATTTCAGAAACCCATGAAAGATGGAATTGAATTATTGAATGCTATACAGGATGTTTATTTAGATTCTTCAATAACAATTGCTTAATAATCCTGTTTTTGTTTTCAATACTATTAATGATTAATTTTATCTTATAATTAGATTATAATATGAGTTGGTTTAAAAGAAGTAATAAGGGTATTGTTACCCCAACTAAAGAAAAAAAAGAAACTCCAGATGGTTTTTGGTTTAAAACTCCAAAAGGAGACATCATAGAAACTACAGTTCTTGAAAAACATAACTATGTAACACCTGAAGAGGGTTTTCATACACGTATCGGTTCTAAGCAGTATTTCGAAATAATTTTTGATAAAAATAAATACCAGACTATTGCTCCTGAGTTGGAGTCTGGAGATCCGCTAGTTTTTGAAGATACTAAGAAATATAAAGATAGAATTGTAGCTTCTCAGAAGAAAACAGGATTAAAAGATGCTATGGAGGCAGCTTATGGTAAAACTAATGGTCAACCGCTTGTTGTGGCTTGTATGGACTTTTCTTTCATTGGTGGATCTATGGGTTCAGTAGTGGGTGAGAAGATAGCTAAGGCAATTGATGTTGCTATTGCAAAGGAATGTCCTTTTATGCTCATCACTAAATCTGGTGGAGCTAGAATGATGGAAGCTGGTTTTTCATTGATGCAAATGGCTAAAACTTCAGCTAAGCTCACACAGCTTTCTGCTGCTAAACAACCTTACATTGCTTATTTAACCGATCCTACTACTGGCGGTGTAACAGCTTCTTTTGCCATGCTTGGAGACATTAATATTGCAGAACCAGGAGCGCTTATTGGTTTTGCCGGTCCTAGAGTTATAAAAGAAACTATTGGAAAAGATTTGCCAGAAGGTTTTCAAACTAGCGAATTTCTATTGGAAAAAGGCTTTTTGGATTTTATTGTAGATAGAAGAGAGTTAAAAGACAAATTAAAGCAGATATTAAGAATGTTTAAGAATTAATGTTTAGGCTTTTTAGTTTTTCATTTGTGTTTATTTTTGGGTTATCTTGTTTTTCTCAAGATACCACTATTATTCATAAGCGTTTTTTTAAAACTCAGCAAATTGCTATGGGAAGTTTGGGAGCGTGGTCAGTAGGAAATTTAATTGTAAGTCCTTTGTTGTCCAATAATATTTTTAAGAGGGGTTCTTTTACGACTTCAGGAGATTATTATCATCAGATGAATTTTAACTGGAATATAGTTAATTGTGCAATTGCAGGACTTGGTTATTGGTCTGTTTGCAGAAGAAAAAAGAAATCATGGAATTTTTCTTCTCTAGAGAAAGACAAAAAGAAACTAACCACCAGTCTTGCTGTAAATATGGGTTTAGACGTTGTTTATATTGTTTCTGGAATTTTGTTAAATAGGGCAGGACATAATTCCCCTTTAAATTCAGAACTAAAAATAGGATATGGAAATTCCCTAATGTTGCAAGGTGGATTTTTGTTGGTGTTTGATGGCTTTTTCCTTCGGAAAACAATAAAATAGTCCTTTTGAATATTTAGCATGATCTGAGCTAAATATAATGCGATATCATTTAATCATTACTTCATTATATCGACAGAAATAAAATGAGTGAGATAATTTTTTAACTTTGAGTTACAAAGTAGAAATTATGGATAATTCAAAGCACTTAGATGATATTAAGGATATTAAAAAAATGATGGATAGGGCTACTAAGTTTTCTTCTCTTAGTGGTTTTTCAATTGTAATAGCAGGTTTGTTGGCAACTTTAGGGGGGTTTCTTATTTATTCAGATTTAGAATTTTTCTTACATGAAGGAAAACTCATTGGATATAGCAGTCTAATTGAATCAGAAGCTGGTAGTGAAGATTTTCAGCGTAAAATAAAATCACTATTGTTGGTTGGTTCAATTATTTTCACTTGTTCAATACTGATATTTTATTTTGCAGGAATTAGAAAATCTAAAAAACAGCAGGTGGAATTTTGGAATCCATCAATGATTCGTGCTTTAAAATCTTTATTTATTCCTGTATTAGCTGGTGGTATATTTTCAATTGTATTAATCATGCATGGATATGTTGGAATGATAGCCCCATCAACGTTGATTTTTTATGGATTAGGTTTAATAAATGCTAGTAAATATACCTATGGTGAAATTGAGGTTTTAGGTTATGTTCAATTAATTTTAGGTTTAATAGCCTCTTTTTTTATGGGTTCTGGTCTTCTTTTTTGGGTTATCGGTTTTGGTTTCTGTCACATTGTCTTTGGAATAATTTTTTATTTAAGACATGATGCTAAATAAATATTGTGAAAGGGTTTAGTCAATTAAATAAAGCTTTCGATAGTAGAGTTAGAATGGGCGTTATGTCTGTTTTAGTTGTGAACAATTGGGTTAGTTATAAAGAATTAAAAAACCTTCTAGATTTAACTGATGGAAACTTGGCTAGTCATGTAACAGCATTAGAGAAATTGAATTATCTTGAGGTGAAAAAGCAATTTATTGGTAAAAAGCCGTTAACAACTTATAAAATTACAAAAGAAGGTAAGTTGTCTTTTGAGCAACATATTGATGGTCTGGAGAAATTAATTCGAGGCCCTATCTAAAAAAATTATATTTTTGTCTTTTACAAGAATATAAATTATAAATTTAAGTATATATGAATAACTCATTTAAAATAATCGCTAAAGCTACTTCAGTTTTCTCATTTGCTTTTATTTTCATGGCTTGCCAAAACACTGAGGTCAATACTGAGCAAATGGAAGACATAGAGCTAGAAGATCAAGATTTTGAAGCACCCCAATCAGATGTTGATTTGTCTGTAACCTATCAAGTACCTACGCCAAATGAATTATTTACTTTATTTTCTGATGTTGAGGTTGCTTTTGATGCAAATTTATTAAACTCAACTTCCAACACTGAAAAATACAGTTCTAATAAAATTAAGGCTCTGAATTTTGGTGTTTATTCTACAGACCTTGCTTTTGCTGCAAACTTTGGGGAAGCAACAGCATCTTTAAAATATTTTTCTGTTATAAAAAATCTAGGAGATGAACTAAATGTAAATAACGCTTTCGATCAATTAGTGTTTGATAGAATTGAGCAAAACATCCAAGCTAACAATAGTGATTCACTTTTCAATTTATCTAACGAAACATATTACAATGCATATACTTACTTGAAAGATAATGATAGAGGCTCAACTTTATCTTTAATTGTTGTAGGTGGTTGGGTAGAGAGTTTATACATATTAACTAATCTTGTGGATTACGAAGTTGATAAGGAATTGTTGTCTAGAATTGCTGACCAGCGACTAACACTAGAAAATCTCTACGGTTTTATGGCTGAATACCAAAGTGATTCAGATGTCTCAGAAATAATGGCATCTTTATTGCCTATTGAAGAAGTGTTAATGAATTTGGAATCAGAAGAATCAAGTATAGAAACAGGTGTAAATGATAATGGAACTTACAATCTTGATGGTGGAGCGGATTTTTTCATGTCTCAAGATGAATTTAATTCATTAAAAGAAGCTGTAAATGCTTTAAGAAACTCTATTGTTGAATCAGAAATATAACTATATAATGTCAAATTTAATTAAAGCTTTAATAATAACTTTATTTGTTTTACCTCTTAGCAATTTCGCTCAAGACTGTAATAATATTGTTAGGTATTGTCCACACAGTAAAAAAGAAGGTTTTGTTTTTAATATGCAAAGTGAAAGTGGAGCATTTGTTCAAGGAGATACTTCTGAAGTTTCTATTATTGTATATAAAGGAATGGAATATAAGATTTCATTGTGTTCACCAAGTCACCCTCAATTGAATGGCACTTTTCAATTTAAAATTGTAGAGCACATAACTAGAGGTGAGTGGGAAGAAAAAACTACCTACACTACGGAAGTTGAATACGATGATTATGGTCTTGAAATTGGAGAGAAACAAATTCCTTCTACCACAAAGAAAAGGGTTTATACAACAGAAGAAATTATTAGATATGATAATTCAGCTGATGAAAATGCTCAAGAATTTACTTTTCAATCAAATAAAACTAGAAAATTATACATTAAAGTATTTGTTCCAGAAATGGGCGGAGAACAAGAAATGGGATTAGAAGGAGAGTCTTACTCTTGTGTAGGTTTATTAATTGAACACCAAAGTGGCGTTAAAACAGGATTCAAAAGATAATTTTTATAAATTTCTTTAAAAGCTCTGTTAAACACAGAGCTTTTTTTTTAATAAATATGAAGCAAAAAGTTTTAAATAGTACTAAAATTGTCATTATTTCTCATAAAAATCCTGATGGAGATGCAATTGGATCTTCTTTGGCACTGAAAAATTATTTAATCAAAAAAGGGAAAGATGCTACGGTAATTCTCCCCGATTCATTTCCATCTTTTTATAATTGGTTACAAGGTTCTGAAAACATTCTTATTGCAGACAAGAATATTGACAAAGCAAAAGAACTTATTGCAACATCAGATTTAATATTTTGCTTAGATTTTAACGACCTTTCAAGAGTTGGGGAGCTAAATGAGTTGATTGCTCAGTCTAAAGCATCTAAATTCATGATAGATCATCATCAGAATCCCTCAGATTTTGCTGATATTATTATTTCTCGAACAGAAGCATGTTCAACTGCTCAATTAATATTCGAATTCATTGAGTCTATGGGTGATTTGAGCTTAATAAATAAAGAAATTGCTGAAGGTATTTATACAGGTTTAATAACAGATAGTGGTTCATTTAAGTATTCTAATGTAGAATCTAAAACTCATCTTATTGCTGCACATTTATTAGATGTAGGGTTAAACCATACAAGAATTCACGATTTAATTTTTGATCAAAATAATTTATCTAGACTTCATTTACTTGGCCATGCTTTAAGTAAAATACAATTGATAGATGGTTTGCCGGTTGCTTTTATAGCTCTTTCTAGAAATGAGTTGAGAAAATTTAATTTTTCTAAAGGTGATACAGAAGGGTTAGTAAATTATTGCCTTTCAATTAAAGGAATTGAAATGGCAGCTTTTATTAAAGAGGATGTTGATTTGGTGAAAATGTCTTTTCGGTCTAAAGGAAGTTTAAGAGTTAATGATTTCGCGTCTACTTTTTTTAGTGGTGGGGGTCATATTAACGCTGCTGGAGGAAGGTCAGAAGCTTCATTTGATGAAACTGTTATTCTTTTTAAGAAATCTGTAAATATTTTTTTGAGTGAATAGGTTGTTAATATTTTTTCTTTGCTTTCTTTTTTCTTTTTGTAATGAAGTGAAAAAAGATATTCCAACAGTCAAAGATGAGGTTCAAATTCAAAAAGAAGATTTAATTGATGTCAATCGAAATTGGATAAGAGATGAATCTTTTCTAATTGATCAGTTTTGTATCAGGCATAATTTAGATGTTGTTAAGACCAATTCAGGTGTTAGATATTGTGTATATAATCAAAAGAAAACCAATAAAATTGAAACAGGAAATATAGTTACTATTGATTATGAGGTTAGACTTTTAGATGCTGATACAACACTTTGTTATTCTTCTAAAAACACTCAACCATTTAGCTTTATTGTTGAGATGGATAACATTGAATCGGGATTACATGAAGCAATTTCTTATTTTAAAAAGGGTGAAAATGGAGTAGTTATTTTACCTCATTATTTAGCTCATGGTCTTCTCGGAAATATGGACAAGATACCTCCTTTATCAGCTGTGTTATATAATATTGAAGTGATTGATGTTAAAAGAAAATAAATTTATTTTTTTTATAGCTTTTTTGATTTCATTTAGTTGTGGGCATAAAGAATCACCAGATTTTTATTTAACTAATGGTAAATTAAAATATAAGTTTCATGATGTTTCTACATCAGATGTTCATCCTAATGTAGGTGATTATATCGCATTGTATGTAGAACTAAAAAACACTAATGATTCAACACTTTATCGTTCAAATCAATATAGTTCAGTTGATTTATTCTACATGGATAGTCTTGAAATGAATTCTATTCTTAATGAAGGATTTAACCAGTTGGTTTCTGGAGATAGTGCTTGCTTTTACATTTCTTTAGAGACATTTTACAATGACTATCTTGAGACAGAGATGCCAAATTATTCAATTAATGAAGATGTTGAATTTTGCTTTAGAATAGTTGATTTGTTTTCAACTAAAAAGGATTTTATGACTAAATTTCTTTCAAATGAACAAATGATAATAGAATCAATTTTAGAAGATTGGAATTCCAAGAAATTGCTTGTTTCAAATTATGGAAAAATTCATTGGATTCAATTAAATAATAAAGGAGATAGTTTAATTAATGTTGGAGATAAAGTTGCTGTTTTTTACTCTTGTCATTTACATGACGGAGAATTAATTTATAAAACAGATAGTCTTAAGCCTGATGAATTTATTGTTGGTCTTGAAGGGCAAATGATAGAGGGCTTCGATTTGTTGTTACAACACCTTAATTATGGGGATCATGTAAATGTAATTATACCATCAATACTTGCTTTTAGGCAAAAGGGTGGAGTTAATGGGCAGGTACCTCCAAATGTACCCTTGATAATTAATCTTAAAATTTTAAATGATGAAAATTAGTAACTAAAGTCGAATTCTTCAACACCAATTAGTTCAATTTCAACTTTAATGATGTTTGAGAGTAGTTTGCCTTCTTCTTCCATGTCTGGATCATCTGACTCATAATGCCATTTTACATGCAGATTATTTCCATCAGCTTTTAGATCTTCAAATTTTTTGAAAATTTCATAGATTAATTTGCTAGAGGTAGTATTGAAATACTCTAGTTTAAAATCAATTTCTGTTTTGTCAGCTGGGTTTTGTTTGTAATTATCAAGCCAAGTGAAAATTGGTTTGTAAGTATCTATAGCGTTTTCTGGAAGTGATCTGCCCCAAATTTGAAGTTTACCATTTGGGTTGAATGAAATGCTTGGGTTTTTCCAGTTGCCTCTAATTTTTAATAATTCCATTGTGTTAATTATTATATTTCGAATATACTATTTTAATCATTACCTAAAATAAATATTGAAGGTTTCTTGTTAAGTTTTGGTCTGTCTTTTTTCCATTCTTTTACAGAAAGTGTTTTGATAACTTCACTATCACTGCTAATGTTAGCTGCTATACAGAGCTTAATGTCTTCATTTAAGTTTATTAATAGGTCTGTTAAAAGAGCATCGTTTCTAAATGGTGTTTCCATGAAAATTTGGCTACCTCCCTTTATACAGAATGAACTTAGTTGTTTAATTTTTTTAATTCTTAGAGACTTATCAATCGGCAAGTATCCGTGAAAGCAAAAGTTTTGTCCACTTAAACCGCTAGCCATTAGAGCCATGAAAATTGAGCTAGGTCCAATTAAAGGTATTACTCTGATATCTTCTTTATGGGCAATTGATACAATAGAAGCTCCAGGATCAGCAATACCTGGGCATCCTGCCTCACTAATAAGTCCTATGTTTTTACCTTCTCTGCAGGGCTGGAGAAAATTGTTAAGTTCATTTAATTTGGTGTGTTTGTTTAATATTGAAAAAAAACTGTTGTCAATGTCAAATTTGGGGTCTAGTTGTCTTAAAAATCGTCTGGTAGTTTTTATGTTTTCCACAATAAAATGGCTTAAGCCAATAGTGGTTATTAGATTAGAGGGTGCTATTTGGTCTTTAGGGTTGTCTTTAACATCTCCTATTGTTGTAGGTATCATGTATAAAGACCCTTTATTCATTTTTTAATTTTAAAATAATTTTATCGCAAGCATTTTCTAATAGGTCATATACAATTTTAAAACCATTATTGTCTCCATAATATGGGTCAGGTACATCCATGTTTTCCGATGGATTAATTTCGTTCAAAATTAATTTTATTTTACCGCTATACTTGTTATTGTAATCAAGATTGGATAAGTCATTAAGGTTGTTTTTATCCATCACATAAATTAAATCGAATTCTTCGAAATCAATTTTTATAAATTGTCTTGCTCTTTGATCTGAAATTGAAACGCCATTTTTTTTTGCTATTTCAATACTTCTTATGTCAGGAGGGTTGCCAATGTGCCATGAGCCTGTTCCTGCAGAGTCAACAATAGCATTTAAATTATGTTGTTCAATTTTTTTCTCAAGAATCCCATGCGCTAAAGGAGACCTGCATATATTACCTAGGCAAACCATTAGTATTTTCATTACTAAAGATGTTGTGTGTTAACTTTTAGTTTACTGAATGCTTAGTTTTTTCTCTAAATCAGCTAAATAAGCTCTAAAGTTTTTATCAGTTTCAGAAAGATTGTTTACTGTTCTACAAGCATGTAATACGGTTGCGTGATCTTTACCTCCACAGTGCATTCCTATATTTGCTAAAGAAGATTTAGTCATTTTCTTAGAAAAATACATTGCTATTTGTCTTGCTTGAACGACCTCCCTTTTCCTTGTTTTAGATTTCATTAATTCAATAGGAAGGTCGAAATAATCGCATACAACTTTTTGAATGTATTCAATGGAAACTTCTCTGGCAGTGTTTTTCACAAATTTGTCAATCATTTGTTTTGCAAGATCTAATGTGATTGACTTTTTATTTAAAGAAGATTGAGCTATGAGCGAAATTAATGCACCTTCTAATTCTCTAATGTTTGAAGAAATGCTATAAGCTAAATATTCAACAACTTCTTTAGGGAGTTCAATTCCATCTGCATACATTTTCTTTTGAAGAATTGCAATTCTAGTCTCAAGATCAGCAACTTGTAAGTCTGCTGAAAGACCCCATTTAAATCTAGATAAAAGTCGTTGCTCCATCCCTTGCAATTCAACAGGTGCTTTGTCTGAAGTAAGAACTAATTGTTTTCCTGTTTGGTGAAGGTGGTTGAAAATGTGAAAAAATACATCTTGGGTTTTTTCCTTCCCAGAAAAAAATTGTACATCGTCAATTAATAGCACATCAATCATTTGATAGAAGTGGATAAAGTCGTTAGTGCTATTGTTTTTTACTGAATCAATAAACTGATGTGTGAATTTCTCAGAAGAAACATAAAGTACTGTTTTGTTGGGCATTCTATTTTTAATTGAAATGCCTATAGCGTGAGCTAAATGAGTTTTCCCTAATCCGACACCACCATAAATCAATAGTGGGTTAAATGCTGTTCCGCCTGGCTTTTCAGCAACAGCATATCCAGCAGATCTTGCTAATCTGTTGCAATCTCCTTCAACAAAATTTTCAAAGCTGTAATTAGGATTCAAGTTGGAGTCAACATTTATTTTTCTCAATCCAGGAATAATAAATGGATTTTTTATTGGGTTCGCACTAATGTCCAGAGGCATTGATACTGATGGGTTTTTTATGACTCTTTTGTTAGAAGTAGGTATTTTAATTGTGTAAGGATTGGTGTTTCCTTGGTTGTTTTCCATTATTATACTATACTCCAATTTAGCGTCTGGACCAATTTCTTTTTTAATTGTTTTTTTTAACAACTTAATGTAATGTTCTTCAAGCCATTCATAGAAAAATTGAGATGGCACCTGGATTGTTAAAACATTGCCCTTAAGTTTAACAGGTTTGATTGGTTCAAACCATGTTTTGTATGCTTGTAAAGGAACATTATCTTTAACAACGGATAGACAGTTTATCCACACTTTTTCCAGGGTTTTTGTCATAATAAATTTATTAAGTGTTTGTAGTTTTCTAAAAATTTTTTGAGAAAAAGTGAAAATCAGAGGTGGCTCGATTTTTAAATTTTAACACTACAAATATTTACATAAAAAAGTTTAAAAAAAAGTCGAACTGCTGTTGTTTTTCTAAAATATTTTACTTCTCAGAGTAGTTAAATTTTGGCATAATTTTTAGTGTAATTCGTAGACGCGTCTAAATCAATTCGTTGGCTATTTTTTTTGGTAAAATAAAAATCTAAACGACCTAGGTTTAAAGCACCCCATCCTGCTTGATTTATTAAAATCTCTTTACCAATAAGGTTTTTATGAACAACAGCCTGCTCTAAAAATGTGTGCGTGTGTCCGCCAATAATTAAATCAATGTTTTTTGTTTTTTCAGCTAAGTTAATGTCTGATGCTTTTTCAGCTTCTTCATAATTATAGCCTAAATGACTTAAACATATTACGATACTGCATTTTTCTTTTTCCTTAAGCAATTTTGCATAATGATTGGCTGTAACATAAGGATCTAAATATTTTGTTTGATGATATAAGTCTTTTGTCACCAAACCTTCGAGTTTAATTCCTATACCAAATATTCCAACTTTAATGTTACCTTTTTTTATGATTTTATATTTAATAGTTTGATTGTTAAGAATAGTGGCACTAAAATCATAATTGCTGCATACAAATGGAAATTTCGCATAGGGAAGCATGTTTTTAATGCCTTCTAATCCATTGTCAAAATCATGATTTCCTAAAGTTGATGCATCGTATTGCATAGCACTCATTAATTTGTATTCAACTTCCCCTTTAAAAATGTTAAAGTATGGTGTTCCTTGAAAAATATCTCCAGCGTCTAATAAAATTACGTATTCTTCTTTTTTTCGTATTTCATTAACAAGAGATGCAACTCTAACCATTCCACCTTTGTTAGGGTGGTTTTTGTCGTTTACATCAAAGGGGTCAATGTGGCTATGCATGTCATTGGTGTGTAGAATCGTTATTTTGGTTGTTTTGGTTTTTTTTTGCTTTAACAGCCTAAAACTACTCAAAGTTAATAGTGCTGTAAAACCACCAACAATTTTAAAAATAAAATTCCTTCTATTCTGATACTCTAATTCTCCCATCAAGTTGAGCGTTTAATTTAATGTTTTGATTGCTTAGATTTTCAATGTAATTAATTATGGCGTCTCTCAATAATAAACCTGTGCTTGAGATTTTTTTAGCATTTTTGAAAAACGTCATATTGTCACCGCCTTTTGCTAAGTAATCAGTTGTAACCACTTTGTAAGTTTTGGTAGTGTCAAATTCCTCAATTCCAATAAACACCCTTGAAATTTCATTTCCAACGATAGAAATTCTTATTCCACTTACAGGAACTCCAGCTTTTCGTGAGTGGTTAATTAGTGATTTCTCCTTTATGTAATTAATTAGATCAATCATTTGTTCACCATTTAATTCTAAGACAACTAATTCATTGTCGAATGGCATGATTTCGAATATTTTACCTTTTGAAACTCTCCCTTTAGGCAGAGAAGTTCTAAAGCCTCCGTTATTTAAAATGCAAAAATCAGATGGAATATCTAAGATGCTTATACAAGTGAATAATGATAAATCACAAATAAAATTCCCTAAAACACCTTCAGGAGATCCGGTTTCCATTTCAATTGCTGAAACATTGATGATTTCATTCATTTGATTTGACATTTCTAATCTGTAATCAGATAAATCTAATTCTGAATAATTTACTGTTGACAAGTTCTTGTCAATTAAATGATTTGAAGAGTTATAGCTTGTTACTTTGTTAGTAGAATTGCAGCTTAATAATGTGATTATTAAAAGTAAGAGAGGGTTTGTATTTAAGTTGTTTTTCATTGTTGTTTCAAAAATAAGGATATTAATGTATAAACATCAACATAGTCTTAGAGTTAGGTATGCACATACAGATAGAATGGGCTATTGCTATTATGGTAATTATGCTCAATTTTATGAGATTGGAAGGGTTGAAGCTTTAAGGGCGTTAGGATTTTCTTATAAATCTATGGAGGATAGTGGAATTTTACTTCCAGTAGTTGATTTCAATATCAAATATTTAGCACCAGCTTATTATGACGATTCATTAACAATTAACACTTATATTAAGGAACTTCCAACCGCAAGAATAAAATTTGACTATGAAATCTTTAATGATTCGAAGGAAAAGCTTAATTTTGGAACAACAACTTTAGTATTTGTAAATAAAAATTCTGGCAAACCAATTAAATGCCCCTTAGAATTATTTAAAAAATTAAAAGTATTCATATGAAATTAAAATTGTTTTTAACAGCTATCGTTTTCTTGTCAATTAATTTGTTGAGTGCACAGTCTTTTAGGTCATTATACAAAGAAGCATTTGCTCTTTTAGAAATTAATGATTATGAAAATGCTCTTCCTATTCTTATGGAAATGCATGATTTACAACCAAATAATGCCAATACTAAATTTTCTATTGGAATTTGTTACATGAACTCAAAGTTTGACAAAGTAAAAGCCATTCCCTATTTAGAAGAAGCTCAAAATGATTTAAATCCATTTTATGAATCTGGTATGCCATCTGAAAAGAAAGCTCCTTTAGAGGTTTTAAAATTACTAGGTCAAGCCTATCATCAAAATTATGAGTTTGATAAATCAATAGATAGGTTGCAATTTTATAGACAGTTTTTAGATGAAAAAAATCTTGTGGATATCAGGGCTATTAACAGAGCATTAAGAATTTCTGAATTTGCTCTTGAGGCTTACAATAATCCCAATGATTTTAGAATTAGTCCAATTAATGATTTAAATACTGAATTTCCTGAATACAGACCTAAACTAAATGCAGAGGAAAATGTAATGTTTTTCACATCCAGAAGAAGTGGCGGTTCAAACGCAGTTAAAGATGAAGAAGGAAATTATTTTGAAGATATTTTCATGTCAGTTAAGGAGCATGATGTTTGGACTGATCCTATTTTAGTTCAAGATAAAATTAATTCTCAAGGTCATGATGCTTGCTTGTATCTATCTCCTGATGGTCAATTAATGTATGTTTACAGGTACTCAACAAATGAAAATGAGCAAGCCGGTATTTATCAGGTAAAAAAAGATGGAAATGGTTGGGGAGAATTAGAGCTGTTAGAATCTTCAATTAATTCTAAGTTTTGGGAAACAGATGCAAGTTTAGACACCTACGGAAATATTATTTTCTTCACAAGTGATCGTGATGGTGGTTATGGAGGTAAAGACATCTGGATGATGAAAAGACTCCCGAATGGTCAATGGGCAGAGGCTCAGAACTTAGGTGAAAATATTAATACAATATACGATGAGGATGGTCCATATCTTCATCCTGATGGTAAAACGCTATATTTTTCATCTCAAGGTCATCAAACTATGGGTGGACACGACTTTCTTATGTCTACAATGAACCAAGATGGAACTTTTTCTGAACCAATTAATATGGGCTACCCAACCAATACAGTTGGAAATGATTTGTTTTTCTTCCCTTCTGTTTCTGGAACAAAAGCTTATTTTTCTTCAATAAGAGAAGGTGGCAAAGGAGACCAAGATATATATGTTATGAATTTGGTTGAGGAAGAAGAAAAAGATCTGGCAGTTTATAAAGGAGTTGTTAGAGATACAACAGGTGATGTTGTTAAAGATTTAGTTATTTCCATTTTTGAAGAAGATTCAGATAATAAATTTGGTGTATATAGACCCAATGTTCTAACTGGAAGGTTTTTATTTATTCTTCAGGCTGGACATGATTACGAGATACTTTATCAATTAGGTAAACTTTCAACTTCTGATTTCGTTAACGTTCCAATGGATACTGAAGGTGTAATTGATTACACCAAAGTTGTTACTGTGAATACAGATACGATAACCATTACTGCAGGTAAAGTTGTTGATGGAGACATTGTTTCGATTGCAATGCTTGAAGATGAGCTTGTTAATATCGAAGTTGAAAGTATTGAGCCTATCGAAGTAGTAGATAATGAAATAGTAGATAATGAAGTAGTAGAACCTGATTATTCAGATTCTAAACCAATTAGTGTATCTAATCTACCTGTTTTATATTTTGTTTATGAAGCGACTTCATTAATTGAATCATCGAAATCTGATTTAGATAAAGTTTATAATTACATGAAAGAAAACCCAACAGCTAAGATTAAGATTATAGGTCATACAGATAGTAATGGTGAAGAAGATTATAATCAGCTATTGTCTAAAATAAGAGCAAATTCAATTAAGAATTATTTAAACTCAAAAGGCATTGGTTGGTCAAGAATGAATTCGATTGGTTTAGGAGAGACTAAGCCTGTTGCAGAAAATACTACATCATCTGGTTTAGATAATAAACAAGGAAGACAAAAAAACAGAAGAGTCGAATTTGAAATCATTAAATAATGCTTAAAAAATTAAGTATTAATAATTATGCATTAATTGAAAGCCTGGAGATAGATTTATCTTCAGGCTTTTCAGTTTTTACTGGGGAAACAGGTTCAGGAAAAACAATCCTTTTAGGTGCATTACAATTAATAATTGGTGAGAGAGCTGATTTTAAGGTGCTTTTTAATAAAGATAAAAAATGTACAATTGAAGGTGTTTTTGATGCATCTGTTTCACTAAACAGTTTTCTTTCTTTTAATGATTTAGATCTTTCCGATGAAATTATAGTTAGAAGAGAAATTCACCCTTCAGGTAAATCAAGAGCCTTTGTTAATGACTCTCCTGTGAAACTTGGTTTTTTAAAAGAGTTGGGATTTCTTCTTATTGATTTTCATGGCCAACACCAAACAAGGCTCGTTTCTAAGCCAGACTATCAATATTCATTTATCGATAATTTAGGTAAAAACAATATTGTTTTAAGTGAGTATAGAATAGCTTTTGATTTATATCAATCAAAACATAAGAAGTTAAAAGCAATTCAAGAAAATGAACTTGCTATAAATAATCAAAGAGATTTTCTTGTCTTTCAATTAGATGAGCTAAATAAGTATTCTTTTGAAAATTGGGATGAAAATGAAATAACAGAAGAATTTGAACTGCTTTCAAATTTCGAATCAATAAAACACCTTTTTGTACAAATAGAAAATTATAATGATGGAAATGATTCAATTGCATTAAAAATCAACGATTTAAGCTCACTAATTTCTAGCCTGGCGAATAAACTACCGGCTTTTAAAGATTTTGAATCAAGAGTAAACAGTATATATTTAGAATTAAATGAATTGTTTCTTGATTTGGAAAAGAAACAACCTAGTGGAAACTTTGATTCATATAGAATGAATGAGTTAGATGAGAAATTACAACTTATAAGTAAGCTTACTAAAAAGTTTAATACTAGTAATTTATCGGATTTGGTTCACAAAAAACTTGAATTAAAAAGTAAGCTTGAATCATTAGCTGGAATCTCTAGTGATAAACTGCTATTAGAAGCTGAGGTTGAAGAATTATTTAATAACTGTATTGTTTTAGGGGAAAAACTTTACAACGCTAGAAAATTAAATACCTCAAAAATTGAAATTTTTCTTTCTGAAAAGCTGAAAAAATTGTCAATGCCAAATGTTAATATTAGCGTAGATTTAAGTTTAGTTGATTTGCCTCATTATTATGGGTTGGATTTGTTGAGAATTTACGTTTCTATTAATAAGGGTGCTGATTTTAATGAAATTAGTGATGTAGCCTCTGGAGGAGAAATGTCTCGTATATTGTTAGCGATGAAATCATTATTAAATAAAGAGAACTCTATACCGACAATTATTTTTGATGAAATTGATACAGGTGTTAGTGGTAAAGTGGCTATTGAAGTAGGGCAGATGCTTAAAGAATTGTCTGTTAATTCTCAGGTTTTTTCTATTACCCACCTTCCTCAAGTTGCTTCATTAGGAGAGCATCATTTTAAAGTTGTCAAATCTGAAAATGAGTTAAGATCTTTTACTTCTATTGAGAAATTAACTAAAGAGAAAAGAGTTTTGGAAATAGCAAGTATGCTAGGAGGGTCAAAACCTGGAAAAGCTGCTATTGATAACGCATCGGAGCTTCTTAATTAATTATCTATTGTCTATTTCTTCCACACCAGGAAAAGCATTGGCATTCCATTTAAATGCAGATTGATCAATTTCATTATTCGATGCTAAATCTTTGATTTTAAAAAGCAAAGTCATACCATCTTTAGTTTTTATAGTAGCACTCTTAATTTGCTTTTTAGCTTCATTTACTTTTAAAATAACGGTATGATATTTACTGTTTTTTACATCTATCGGGAAAAGTTTAATTCTTTGAATTGTTTCATTGTTAGTGGTTGATTCATCAAGAAAATTAACTTTGAAATTATCTTCCCAAATAGTCATGATTTCAGATGGATTTAGTCCATCACTTAGGTCGTTAATGTCATCAATGTAGCATTCGTTATCTTCTTTCATGTATGTCCAAACAGACTCTCCGTCTGAAATAACTTTTCTATCGTTGGTTTGATAATAAAATTTATCACCACTAATTGTAGCGTCACCGTTTTGAGTTTCATTAATATCTGAGCTTTTTATTCCTAGAGTGAAATTAAAAGTCATGTTTTTATAGGTATTTGTTTCAGCGCTAATTTTAGTTAAAATTTCTTTTGCTTTTTGTTCGCTATCTTGAGCGTGAATAGATGAAAGTAAAAAGAGTGTAACTATAATAAATGTAATTTTTTTCATTTTTTAAATTTTTCCTTGTTCTCTTAGTGTATCCAAAAACTGTTCCAAACCTATCGAATCAGGAATTAAAACTTCTCTAGCTTTGCTTCCTCTACTTGGTCCAACTACTCCTAATGATTCTAGTTGGTCAATAATTCTTCCAGCTCTGTTGTATCCCAATTTTAATTTACGCTGAATTAGTGATGCAGATCCTTGTTGATTCATGACAATTACTTGAGCTGCATCTTCAAAAAGTGAGTCTAAATCATCGTCAATTTCTTTGATTTCATTTGCTTCGTCTATGTATTCTGGAAGGATTAAGGCACTTGAATAACCTCTTTGTGAACCAATATACTCATTGATTACATCTACTTCTGGAGTATCAACAAATCCACATTGTAATCTTATCATGTCATTTCCAGAAGAGTATAACATGTCGCCTCTACCAATTAGCTGATCCGCTCCTCCAGCATCTAAAATTGTTCTAGAATCTATTTTAGAAGTTACTCTAAAAGCAATTCTAGCTGGGAAATTTGCTTTTATAGTTCCTGTGATTACATTAACAGAAGGTCTCTGTGTAGCTATAATTAAATGTATTCCTATTGCTCTTGCAAGTTGTGCGATTCTAGCTACAGGAGTTTCAACTTCTTTTCCTGCTGTCATTATTAAATCAGCAAATTCATCAACAACCAAAACTATATAGGGAAGATATCTGTGTCCTTTTTCTGGGTTTAATTTTCTATTTATAAATTTCTGATTGTACTCTTTAATGGTTCTAACCATTGCATTTTTTAGTAACTCGTATCTAGCCTCCATTTCCACACAAAGACTATTTAATGTATTTACTACTTTCTTTGTGTCAGTTATTATGGCTTCTTCTTCATCGGGAAGTTTCGCAAGAAAATGTCTCTCAATTTTATTGTAAATAGTTAGCTCAACTTTTTTTGGATCAATTAATACAAATTTTACTTGAGATGGGTGTTTTTTAAATAAAATAGAAACAAGAATTGCATTTAATCCTACAGATTTCCCTTGTCCAGTAGCACCAGCCATTAAAAGGTGTGGCATTTTGGTTAAATCTGCAATAAGTGTTTCATTCGATACTGTTTTACCAAGAGCTACAGGAAGTTCATAATCTGAATTCTGAAATCTATCAGATGCAATAAGTGCTCGCATTGAAACAATATCTGGATTAGAATTTGGAACTTCAATTCCAACAGTTCCTTTGCCAGGCATTGGTGCAATTATTCTAATACCCAAAGCAGAAAGAGAAAGAGCAATATCATCTTCTAGATTTTTGATTTTAGAAATTCTTACTCCTGGTGCTGGCACTATTTCATATAGCGTTACAGTAGGGCCAATCGTAGCTTTAATTTTTGAAATGTTAATTTTATAATTACTAAGGGTCTCAATAATTCTATTTTTATTGGTTTCTAGTTCTTCTTTATTAACACTTATATTTCCATCTCCATGTGTATCTAATAAGTCGATGTTAGGCAGTTGATATTTAGATAATTCAAGTTTAGGATCAAACTCACCAAACTCTTTTACTTTGTCTGAAATTTCATCATCAGAAAGTAATACATCTTCTTTTCCAACTTCAACTGAAAATTCTTTCTCAGTTTCTTTTAAATCATCTTTTTCTGTCGTTAGCTCAGTTGTTGGTTCAATTATAGTTTCCTTGATTTCAAATTCTTTTTCTATAGATGTAATCTCATTTTCATTGTTGTCATCGTCAAGAGAAATGGGTTCGTTTAATTCTTCTTTTACTATTTCATTTTGGCTAATGGTATTTACAGCTGTGAATTCATCATCATCAATAAAGTCTTCTTTTTCTTGTGGGTGAATTAGTTTTTCTACCCATTTGAAAGAAGGGTTGAAAAGTATTACTATTGAAATAAAACCGGAGAATAAGATGAAAAAAGCAGTTCCAAGAACACCCACGATACCGGATATCCAATTTGAGATTGAAAGCCCATAAAGCCCTCCAAGAAAGTCATAAGCTGAATTTTGAAAAATAAAAGCCAATGACATGCTTAACCAGATTAATCCTAAAAGACTTATTTTTAAAGACTTTAGAACTGGTATTTTTTTGAATTTAAATAAAATTCTAGCGCCAAGCAAAATAGAGATAAAGACAAAGAAATAGGAGGCAACACCAAACCAAACTTTTAAGAATTTATGAGCTGTAAATGCTCCCAATTTTCCCAACCAATTTTTAACAATAATTTCATTGTTAGAAAACACAAATGAAAATGGTTGGTCATTGATAATGCTGTAATCATATTTCCATGTGAAAAGATAAGAGGTGAAAGAGATACACAAATAACAACCTAGAAGGATAAGAAAAAGTCCTATTGAGTTATGAAGTCTTTCATCTTTAAAAAATCTAGAAATATTTTTTAGTATTGAAGAAATAGATGAGAAAAAGTTCTTTAATGAACTGTTTTTTTTCTTGGGTTTTGATTTCTTACCATTACTTGATTTAAATATATTTTTATTTCTTGCCATAAATCATAACAAAAATAACTTTTGTATTCTGAAAAAATCAAATACGGATTTAGTATTGTTAACTAAAGTGTGTTAGGAAATAATATGTTGAAATATTTAACTTTTACTGGTTCATCATTTTTTTGAAAGCATCGAGACTCATTATTTCATAATCTTTAGGGATTTCAAACAAGCTTTTTGAAAGTTTAGTATTTTTAACACTTTTAGCTTCAAAAGTCATTGTCATACCTTGAGTGTTAATTGTGTATTCCAACGGCAATCCTTTTAACTCTTTAAATTGTGCATTGTAAATAGGAGGAATTTCAGGTGTGTAGTATAAATCCATTGAAATTGAATCTTGTTGCTCTTCAATAAAAACAGTGTAAGTTGCTTTTTTGCATTTATAACCAGCAATAGTTTTATTTTCATTTGAATAAGTTATGCTAGGTGTGCTTTCTTTATTATTTTGTTTTCCAACTTCAATAGCCATTTTTTGCCCCATCATGTTCATGAGTAATGTAGACTCACCATTTTCAATGTTAGAAATAACTATTTGATCCCCCATCGTAGTTTTTTGCTCTACTCTAGAAGATTTTTTCTTGCAGTATGTAATCATTTCTGTTGGTAACATTGATCTTTGTGCTTCCATAATTTCTGGAAGTTCATAATCAATAGAATAGGTTATTTTACCTTCAAACTTTTGTGAGGAAATTAAAGTTGAAACTAAAAGAAGAAAAATAAAAACAGTTGTTTTTTTCATAATATTTAATTTAAAAATGCAGAAAAGATGTCATTCATCTTGTGCAAATATAAGTCCAAATTCACTTGCTTATAATCCTTAGGCACTAAAAACAAGCTATCGGGAACATTTGTTTCCAAATCAATTGATTGGGCTTTGAATTGCATGTTTAAACCAAATTGAGCAACTTCATAATTAAGTAAAACGCCCTCAATTTGGCTAAATTGATTTCCCCAATTACTGTTTGAAATTAATATTTGGTTAGATTCATTTAATTGAACATCTCTTCCATCTTCCAAATTCTCGTAGACACCATAATGTCTTTTAGTAATTAAACCCATTATAGAATCATATGATTTTGTTTTAATTATTTCTGGTTTTGGAAGATTAGTTAACATATCAGCAACTTGATTCTGATTGAGTTTAGTATAAATTTTTTCGGGATTTAGATTAAGAATCATTGTGATTTCTTTTTTATTACAATCTGTAATAATAGAAGAATTAAAAAAAACTCCAACTGAAACTTCGTTTTTGTAAACATTATTCTTAAAAGACATTTTCATCTTTTTAGGAATAAGTCTTTCCCATGAAGAGTCATAGTTTTTTACTGGATAATTAATGTTAAAGTCAATAATCCCTTCAGATGCAGTAAATTCATTTTCTTCCTTACAGGAAGAAAGTGTCATCATTAGAAAGATGAGAAAAAAATGAAAGAATTTATTTTTTAGCATTATTTTCTAAAAATATGCAAATCAGTTTGAAAAAAAACATTTTTTGTTTCTTATTTTAATTAACAGAAACGATAGATGTTTTTATTAGTTGCTTTTAAAAAGTTTGGCTGAAAATCTTTTGATGCTATTGCAATAATAATTTGTGAATTTTCATTAATGATTATATTATCTGTGTTGATTATCTTTTGACCATAAATATGTTTCCCAATTTTTTTTGGATTATTGGTTATCCATTTGAAAATAATTTTTTTTTCAATAAATATTTTTGCAATTGCTTTTGCTTTTTTACCAGCCCCCCATAAAATTAAATCCTCATTTGTTATTAGTTCGTGTTTAAGGAAATAATACGTTTTAATTAAAGGGAAAGCATTGTTTGAATAATTGGGGTCATTTCTTGAAGTTCTTTCAGGATAATCTCTCCATAAATGCAAAACACCTTTAACTCCTGTTATTTGAATTCCTCCATAAAACATTCTAAATGCTAAATCATAATCTTCTGGGTAAATAGATGAATTGAATCCTCCAATTTGATCTAAATCTTCTTTGTTAATTAACCAACATGGAGATGGTATTACGCATTCCTTGTAAATTTCTGAATAATTAGTTTCTTTTCTTGTTAACGTGTTTATCCAGTTTTCATATTGAAGGTAACCTTCATTAAGTTGTTTGTTAGAAGAGAAATATTTAACACATCCCGTAACAACCCATCCTTTTCCTTTTGATTCTAGCTGATTAAATAAAGCACTTAACTTATTGGCATTCATAATGTCATCTGCATCCATTCTTGTTATATAGCTGCCAATGCTTTTAGAATAGGCTAATTTTAATGCATCAATTATGCCGCTACCATTATTCTTGTAAAGTTGAATACGTTGTTGATCATTGCAGTATTTTTTCATTATTTTCTCAGAATCGTCAGTTGAATGGTCATTTACTACTAACAATTCCCAGTTTTCATAAGTTTGATTAATGATTGAATCAATGCAATCTTGCAAATAGGGACTTGCATTTTTCATTGGCATTAAGACTGAAATTAAAGGCTTTTGCATCTGTTTTAATCGCTTGATTTTTTTCTATTAAATTAATTCAATTCAATCATCAAGTTTCCAATGAATTGAATTTTTATATTTGTACCACAAATTAATATAAAATGTTTGAAAATCTTTCCGATAAATTTGATAGAGCCTTTAAAGTTTTAAAAGGGCAAGGTCAAATCACAGAAATAAATGTTGCAGAATCATTAAAAGAGGTTAGAAGAGCTCTTCTTGAAGCAGATGTTAATTTTAAAACTGCCAAGGATTTCACTAGCAGAGTTAAATAAAAAGCATTAGGCCAAAATGTCTTGAATTCTATTTCTCCGAGTCAACTGCTAATTAAAATCACCCATCAAGAACTAGCTGAATTAATGGGTAGTGAAAATGTTGAGATTAATTTCCAAGGAAACCCTGGGGTTATTCTCATGTCTGGGTTGCAAGGTTCTGGGAAAACAACTTTTTCTGGAAAACTTGCCAATTATTTAAAAACTAAAAAAGACAAAAACCCCTTACTGGTTGCATGTGATGTTTACCGACCAGCAGCTATAGAACAGCTCCATGTTGTTGGTGAATCTATTGGGGTAGAAGTTTTCTCAGATAAAGAGGATAAAAGTCCTGTTTCAATTGCTAAAAATGCAATTAAACATGCCAAACAAAATGGATTTAATGTTGTAATTGTTGATACAGCAGGTAGGTTAGCAGTTGATGAGCAAATGATGAATGAAATCGAAGAGGTTAAAAATAATATTAATCCTTCTGAGACTTTATTTGTAGTTGATTCCATGACTGGTCAAGATGCTGTTAATACAGCTAAAGCTTTTAACGAGAAAGTGGACTTTGATGGTGTTGTTCTAACAAAATTAGATGGAGATACTAGAGGTGGTGCTGCTATAACAATTAAATCTGTTGTTAATAAGCCAATTAAGTTTATTGGGACAGGAGAGAAAATGGATGCTATCGATCTTTTTTACCCTGAGAGAATGGCAGATAGAATCTTGGGTATGGGAGATGTTGTTTCATTAGTTGAAAGAGCTCAAGAGCAATTTGATGAAGAAAAGGCAAAGAAACTTCAATCCAAAATAAAGAAAAACACCTTCGATTTTAATGATTTTAGAGATCAAATAAATCAGGTACAAAAAATGGGCGACATGAAAGATATTGTTGGTATGATTCCAGGTATGAAAAAAGCCTTAAAAGGAACTGAAGTTGATAATAAAGCCTTTAATCCAATAATTGCCATGATTGATTCCATGACACCAAAAGAAAGAAGCTCACCTCAGCTGATAAATCAAAGTAGAAGAAGGCGTATTGCCCAAGGAAGTGGGTCTAATCTTCAAGAAGTAAACAAGCTGATGAAACAGTTTGAAGAAACGAAAAAAATGATGAAACTGATGAGCAACAAGAAAAACATGATGAACATGATGCGTCAGTTTAAGAACATGGGCGGAAAAATGCCTCAATAAAATTTTAATTATGAAAATAATTGATGGTAAAAGTACATCTTTGGAAATTCAACAAGAGTTGTATGAAGAAGTATTACAGATAAAAGAAAATGGGAGTAAGGTCCCTCACTTAGCAGCGGTACTAGTTGGAAATGATGGTGCTAGTCAAACCTATGTCAACGCTAAAGTAAAAGCATGTGAAAGGGTAGGTTTTGAATCTTCTTTAATTCAATTAGAAACATCTATTACTGAAAAAGATTTACTAAACGAAATCCAAAAATTAAACGACAACAAAGATGTTGATGGTTTTATAGTTCAACTTCCTTTACCAAAGCACATTGATGAATCAAAAGTAACTTTAGCAATTTCTCCTAAAAAAGATGTTGATGGTTTTCATCCTCAAAATGTTGGTAGAATGAATTTAGGGTTACCTACTTATTTGCCTGCTACTCCAAATGGAGTTATGGAGCTACTTAAAAGATATGAAATTGAAACTTCAGGCAAAAACTGTGTGGTAGTTGGAAGAAGTAACATAGTAGGTTCTCCTATGAGTATTCTAATGTCAAAAAAAGATAATCCTGGAAATGCTACTGTTACTTTAGTTCATAGTAGAACAAAAGACGTTAAATCAATTACAAAACAAGCAGATATTCTTATTGTTGCTCTTGGTGTTCCTGAATTCATTACAGCAGACATGGTTAAAGATGGTGCTGTTGTGATTGATGTTGGTATTCATAGAGTTGATGACCTTAGCGCTAAAAGAGGTTTTAGACTAAAAGGTGATGTTAAATTTGATGAGGTAGCACCTAAATGTTCTTTCATTACACCTGTTCCCGGTGGTGTTGGTCCCATGACTATAGCATCCTTGTTAATGAATACACTTAAGGCTGTAAAAAATATATATGAATAAAATATTAATTGCAAATAGAGGAGAAATCGCATTAAGAATAATGCGAACATGTGAGAAAATGGGGATCAAATCTGTAGCTATTTATTCGGAAGCAGATGCTAACGCTCCTTTTGTTAAATATGCAGATGAAGCAGTTTGTATTGGACCTCCACCTAGTAGTCAGAGTTACTTGGTTCAAGAAAAAATAATTGAAGTAGCTTTAGAAAGAAATGTTGACGGTATTCATCCCGGTTATGGATTTTTGAGCGAAAATGCTGAATTTGCACAGAAAGTAACAAAAGCAGGAATTATTTTTATTGGCCCATCTCCGGAATCTATGTGTGTTATGGGAGATAAGTTGGCAGCAAAATCAGCGGTTAAAGGTTATGACATTCCTATGGTACCTGGAGTTGATCACGCAATTGAAAATGTTGAAAGCGCACTAAAAACAGCTAAAGAAATTGGTTTTCCAATTTTAATAAAAGCTGCAGCAGGTGGTGGTGGAAAAGGAATGCGAGTTGTAAATACTGAAGGGGAATTTGTAAGTCAAATGGAGAGAGCTATAAGTGAAGCTGTTAATGCATTTGGTAATGGAGCTGTTTTTATTGAGAAATACATAGGTTCTCCAAGGCATATAGAGATTCAGTTACTCGCAGATCAGCACGGTAATGTTGTTCATTTATTTGAAAGAGAATGTTCAGTTCAGAGAAGACATCAAAAAGTTATTGAAGAAGCTCCATCTTCTGTGCTTTCAGAAAAATTAAGAATTGAAATGGGGGAGGCAGCTTGTAAAGTTGCTCAATCATGTAATTACATAGGTGCAGGAACAGTTGAATTCTTATATGATAATGGACTTTTTTATTTCTTAGAAATGAATACTCGATTGCAAGTTGAGCATCCTGTTACTGAAATGATAACTGGTGTTGATTTGGTTCAAGAGCAAATTAACATTGCAAGAGGTCAAAAGTTATCTTTTTCACAAAAGGATTTAAAAATAAAAGGTCATTCATTAGAGGTTAGAGTGTATGCAGAGAACCCTGAAAATAATTTCTTGCCTGATGTAGGTAATTTATTGGTATATAAAAGACCTGTTGGTGAAGGTATACGTGTCGATGATGGCTTAGAACAAGGAATGGATATTCCAATTTTTTATGATCCTATGATTGCTAAGCTAATTGTTTACGGTGATGACAGACAGCAAGCCATTGCACGCATGACTAAAGCAATTCAAGATTACGATATTGTAGGTGTAGAAACAACACTTAATTTTTGTGAATTTGCCATCAATCATGAAGCATTTGTTTCCGGAGATTTTGACACTCATTTTGTTGATTTACATTTTAAAAACCCTAATAAGCTTCTTTCTGCCTCTAAAGATCATGTTGAAGCTGGTGTTGTTGCTTCTTATTTGTTTGCAACAAATTCATCCAATGAAAAGAATTATTTTCCTGCCGATTATTCTTCTTGGAGACAGAAAAGGTAATCTCTTTACTGTCTAAATGTCAGATGTTTTGTCATTTTATCTTGATGTAACTGACATTTTTTTCAATTTTCTTTAATTTTTAGTCTTGGCATAAGAATTGACCATTGTGAATTATAAATTTAATTAACAAAAAAATATTATAATGGGAAAAATAATAGGTATAGATTTAGGGACAACAAATTCATGTGTTTCTGTAATGGAAGGGAATGAACCAGTTGTTATACCTAATAGCGAAGGTAAGAGAACTACTCCTTCTGTAGTTGGTTTTGTAGAAGGTGGAGAAAGAAAAGTTGGTGATCCTGCTAAAAGACAAGCAATCACTAATCCTGAGAAAACAATTTACTCCATAAAAAGATTTATGGGTAATCGTTTTGATGAAGTTTCTAAAGAAATAAATAGAGTTCCTTATAAAATTGTTAAAGGAGATAACAATACACCTAGAGTTGAAATCAACGATAGAAAATATTCTCCTCAAGAAATTTCAGCTATGATTCTTCAGAAAATGAAGAAAACTGCTGAAGATTACTTGGGTCAAGAAGTTTCAGAAGCAGTTATTACTGTTCCTGCATATTTCAACGATGCTCAAAGACAAGCAACTAAAGAAGCTGGTGAAATTGCTGGTTTAAAAGTCGAAAGAATAATTAATGAGCCAACTGCTGCTGCATTGGCATATGGAATGGATAAATCAGGAAAAGACATGAAAATTGTTGTTTTTGATTTTGGTGGTGGAACACACGATGTTTCTATTCTTGAATTAGGCGAAGGTGTTTTCGAAGTTTTATCTACAGACGGAGATACACATTTAGGTGGTGATGATGTTGATGAAAAAATAATCAATTGGTTAGCTGAAGAGTTTAAGAATGACGAAGGATTAGACTTAAGAAAAGATCCAATGGCACTTCAACGTTTAAAAGAAGCTGCTGAAAAAGCAAAAATCGAATTATCTTCTGCTTCATCAACTGAAATTAACTTGCCTTATATAATGCCTGTTGATGGTGTTCCTAAGCACCTAGTGAGATCATTGACTAAAGCAAAATTTGAGCAGCTTATTGATGATTTAATTAAAAGAACAATTGAGCCATGTAAGTCAGCAATGAAAAGCGCTGGATTGTCTCCCTCTGATATTGATGAGGTTATTCTTGTAGGTGGTTCTACAAGAATTCCAGCTATTCAAGAAGCTGTTCAGAAATTCTTTGGAAAAGCACCATCTAAGGGTGTGAATCCAGATGAAGTTGTTTCTTTAGGAGCCGCAATTCAAGGTGGTGTTCTTACTGGAGAGGTTAAAGATGTATTGTTATTAGACGTTACTCCTTTATCTTTAGGTATTGAAACAATGGGTGGAGTGTTTACTAAATTAATTGAAGCAAACACAACAATTCCTACTCAGAAGTCTCAAGTGTTTTCTACTGCTGTAGATAACCAGCCATCTGTAGAGATTCATGTTTTACAAGGAGAAAGAGCAATGGCTAATGATAATAAAACAATTGGTAAATTTCATTTAGATGGACTTCCACCTTCTCCTAGAGGAATTCCTCAAATTGAAGTTTCATTTGATATTGATGCCAATGGAATTATTAATGTTAAGGCAGCTGATAAGGCAACTAACAAAGAGCAATCTATTAGAATTGAAGCATCTTCTGGTCTTTCTGAAGAAGAAATCAATAAAATGAGACAAGAAGCGGAAGCAAATGCTGATGCTGATCAGAAAATAAAAGAAGAAGTTGAAAAAGTAAATGCTGCAGATAGTCTTATCTTCCAAACAGAAAAACAATTAAAAGAATATGGAGATAAAATTCCAGAAGATAAAAAGAAACCTATTGAAGAAGCTTTAGCTGAGCTTAAAACTGCACATGCTGCAAAAGATTTAGCAGCTATTGATACATCAATGGAGAAATTAAATACTGTTTTTCAAGCAGCAAGTCAAGACATGTATAATGCTTCACAACCTGAAGGTGCTCCACAAGATGCAGCAACTGGAGAACAAGCAGATAGTAAAAAATCTGAAGAAGAGGTAGAAGATGTAGATTTTGAAGAAGTTTAATAGTTTTCTCAACTTATAATTTAAATGCTGTTTAGGTTTTCTAAGCAGCATTTTTTTTTGGAAACTATTTTTTATGATTTTTTAGCTATTTTTATAGAAGTTAAAAATATCATATGAAGAATTATTTAATTTTATTACTTCCCCTAACAATTTTAGCTAATTCCTATCTTTTTGCACAATGTGACAGTACAATTATTTCTGGAGATTACATAATTAGCTCTAATACAACACTTTCTGGCAGTTATTATGTTACTGGTAATTTTGAAATTCAAAACAATGTTGTTGTTTCAGTACAACCATACAGCAGTAATTCTTGTGGAGAACTAAGAATATACGCTCAGAAAATTTCTATTTACGGGACAATCAACGCTGATGGTGTAGGTTTCCCAGGTGGCGATGGTGGTGTTTCATCTTCTAGTGTTTTAAGTGCAACGGGTGATGCTTCTGCATTGTCAGGTTGTAGTAATGATGGTTCACAAGGCCAAATTGAATTAGTTGGAGGTCTAAAAGGTTCTGATGGATTTGGTGCAGGTGCTGGTGAACAAGGAGATGACGGAAGAACAGGTTCAGGACCCAAGCAGGTTTGTGGAACAGCAGATGATTATTTTGGGATGATTGGTGGGTCAAGTGGCGGATCTTCTGGTGGAGGTGGTAGTTATGGTGGCTTTGGTGAGAATGGCGGTTTTGGTGGCGATGGTGCCAATACATATTCATCTTCAAATATGACAATATCAAATGCATTTACTGTTAATGCTGGTTATGCAAAACCTGGTGGTTTTGCAGGTGCTATTCATGGTTCTACTAGTCTTTATGATCTTTCTATTGGTTCAGGTGGAGCAGGTGCAGGTGGGGGTGGACGTTCTTATTCTTTAGGTAACACTGGAGGTCAAGGAGGTGCTGGAGGTGGTTTAATCCTTTTAAATTCTTATGATAGTTTGATTGTTTCAGGCACCATTTCTTCAAACGGATATTCAGGCGGAACAGGAGGTTTTGGAGGAGAAGGTGGTGAGAGTTCAAAATGTTGTTCAGATCCTTGTGATGATTGTGGAGAAAGAACCTATTCTTGTGGTTCAGGAGGAGGAGGAGGAGCTGGAGGTGGATCTGGTGGAGCAATAATGTTAATAGGAAACGGAATAAACCATATTACAGGAGATTTATATGCTAAAGGTGGCGATGGTGGTATAGGAGGTGTCGGAGGGGATGGTTCTTCTGGATGTACTTATAACCCAACATTTTGCACTGGCGGTAATCAATCTATTAGTACTGATGGAGGATTTTCAGGACAATCTGGAGGAGCTGGAGGCGGTGGTCGAATTAAGGTTTTTGCATCTGATTGTTTTGGAAATATAATTCTTCCAAATACAGATGTTTTTGGGGGTACAGGTATTTCATTTGCAGCAGAGGGGACTATCCATTTTGATAGTGATTTGCCTTGTAACGGTGTTAATCCTCCACCTGTTGGAATGGAAAGCATAGTGGCCAATAAGCTTAACTTTAATTTATTTCCTAATCCGACTTTAGGGCAAGTGAAAATTAAATTTTTAAACTCATTTGTTAATTTGCAAGAAACGCAACTTTCTATATATGATGTGTTTGGTAAGCAAGTTTATTCTTCTAAACTTAATTCTTCGAGTTGGTCTTATTTAGCATTAGATTTGAGTTTCCTTTCTGATGGTGTGTATTTAGTTAAAATAGGAGATGAAGAATTATTTGGAGAACAAAAATTGGTTATTTATAATTAATTTAAATCATTATTTCGATTATAGGAATTAAGCTGCCTTTATGTTTCAAATATTAGGTATGTTTGCATACTTAATTTTACGTCAATACATTTGTAAAAATTAATTAAAACTATTAAAATGAAGAATTTACTACTACAATCTACCCTGATTATTATCGTGTTTTCATTTTTATTTATTTCATGTAAAAAAGATCCTGCAGAAATGACTTTTCAATCTGTTATTGACTTAGGTGGC
>JAQWSL010000082.1 GCA_029243225.1 Flavobacteriales bacterium | reverse complement strand
TTTGTTTTCTCCACTTTTCACATCCTATTTGACTTGAAAAATGGCGCGAGCATCATCAAATGGATTTTCATTATAGCTAGTTCGTCAATTTTTATCAATTTTGTCTATAAATTAATTTTTGTCAACGATATTTGTTGTAATCCTGGTCTTGGAAGTTAATTCAAAACCTTAATTTTAAACTCATTGTATGAAAAACCATTGAAATCACTATTTTTACCTTCCGTAAAAAAATAACACCTAATGCGTTACAACTTATTAGGTTTGATATTAATTAAATAATAATAATGAAAAGAATTACAAAAATATTTATGGCTGTTGTCATTGTTTTTTCTACAGTAGTTAAGACAAAAGCGGATGAAGGAATGTGGCTTCCTCTTTTATTAGGTGGAGACACCTACAAAAACATGCAGGAATGTGGCCTTAGACTTACGCCAGAGCAGATTTATTCTGTTAATCAATCAAGTATAAAAGATGCTATTGTTGCTTTAGGTGGCGGTTTTTGTACAGGGGAAATTATTTCTAAGGAAGGTCTAATGCTTACAAACCATCACTGTGGTTTTGATGCAATTCAACAAAACAGTACTACAGAACATGATTATTTAACTGATGGCTTTTGGGCAATGACTCGTGACCAAGAAATACCTGCAGATTTTTCTGTTTGGTTTTTAAATGAAATGAAAGATGTAACTGATCTTGTTTTAGCTGATATTTCAGCTGAAATGAGTGAAGATGAGCGTTCAAACACAATTAGAAAAGCAATTGCAAAAATTAAAAAAGATGCATCAGAAGGAAAAGGTGAAGAATTTGCTATACAAGTAAAGCCTTTCTTTTACGGTAATCATTACTATATGTTTACTTATAACATTTTTAACGATGTTCGTTTAGTTGGCGCTCCACCAAGTTCTATTGGTAAATATGGCGGTGATACTGATAATTGGATGTGGCCAAGACACACTGGAGATTTTTCTATGTTTAGAGTTTATGCTAATAAAGATAATGAGCCAGCAGCATATTCAGAAGACAATGTTCCTTATAACCCAAAACACTTTTTACCTGTTTCAACTGCTGGAGTAACAGAAGGCGATTATGCAATGATTTTAGGTTACCCTGGTAGTACAGATCGTTATTTAACTTCTTTAGGAGTTAAACAAGCTGTAGAAATCGAACAGCCTGCTAGAGTTAAGGTTAGAAGAATGAAGTTGGATATTATGGATGAAGGAATGAATAAAGACCAGAAAGTAAGAATTCAGTACGCTTCAAAACATGCGAGAGTAAGTAATTATTGGAAATATTTCATTGGACAATCTGAACAATTGGTTAGAAATAAAGTATTTGATAAAAAGGTTGCGGTTGAAAATGAATTCTTAGCGTGGGCATCAGGAAATAGCGAAAGAAAAGCTAAATATGGAAATGCAATAGACCTAGTTCACAAGTCCAAAGAAACTTCTGAGAGTTACATTATTCCTGAGGTTTATTTTATGGAAGCTATTTATCAAGGGCCTGAGTTATTCGGTTTTATGATTAATTATTTCGGACCTCGATCATCTATGGGTCAGGCGATAGTTTCTGAAGATGAAGTTCAAATTGAAGCTGCTAAGAAAGAGATTTTGGATGGTGTTGATGATTTTTATAAAAATTACAATCTGGAAATAGATCAAAATTTAATGGCTAAAATGCTTGATGTTTATTTTAATGATGTTCCTGAAGATTTTCACACCAGTGAATTAACTGAGTTAGCTAAAAAGAATAAAAACGATTTTAGAAAGTTTGCTAACAAATATTACTCAAAGTCACCTTTCACATCAAAAGAAAAACTTAAAACTTGGTTAGAATCTAAGTTTAGTAAATCAAGCTTAGAAAAAGATGCAATATATCAATTAGCGAATTCTTTTTTACAAAGCTACATTCAAGAAATAATGATGCCTAAAGCTGGTTCTGAAGCAGATTTTTCTCAAGGCATGCGTCTTTTTGTAGATGGTTTAAATCAAATGGGTTACAAAAAAGCTTCAGATGCAAATTCAACTATGCGTGTTACTTTTGGAAATGTTCTTCCTTACGATGCTAAAGATGGCGTTACTTTCAAATATTTCACTACAATGGAAGGTGTCCTAGAAAAAGAAGTTAAAACAGATGATAAAAATCATGAGTTTTATGTTCCTAATAAATTAAAGCAATTGCACAAGAATAAGGATTATGGAGATTATGCAAATGCTGATGGAACACTTCCTGTATGTTTTCTTTCTAATAATGACATTACTGGTGGAAACTCTGGAAGCCCAGTTATTAACGGTGATGGCGAATTAATTGGTACTGCATTTGATGGCAATTGGGAAGCAATGAGTGGAGATATTTATTTTGAACCAAACATTCAAAGAACTATTTCGGTTGATATTAGGTATACTTTATTCATTATTGATAAGTATGCTGGTGCTGGGCATTTAGTTGATGAGATGCAGGTTAATAAAACTCGTAAAAAAATTATTGCTCCAGCTAAGAAAGAAGTTTCTATTCCTGTCGAAATAAAAACTGAAAAATAATTTCCAATGGGGGTGCCTAAAGTATCCCCTTCTGGAATTCATTCTTTAGTATATCAGATGCTTTATCAGTGGGTATTTTGTCCATTTTAGAGAGTATTTCAAAAATTCCAGTGCTTAATTCTATAGCGCTTGACTTATCGTTAAGCTTACTTTTTGCCATATTAATAATTTGAACTGTTTCCTCTCTGCTTTTCTTTAGAGCATTCCATCCGGAAGTAGAAATGTAAACTTGTTGAGACATGTTATGTGCATATTCCTCTCTAATAACTCTTAAAAGTTCAGCATGTAATAATTTCCCACTCATTCCTCTTTTATGAATTCTGAAAATAAGATTGTTGGGGTCTATACGTTCTAAATAAAGAATTGCTCTTTCATATGCTTGCATTTGAACAGGGAAGTAATCTTTTTTTGCAATAAGCTTTAACTCTTGAGCTCTAATTTCTTTTTCTTTTTTAAGAAACTGATTTAATAAATAATAGACAACTCCAAAAACAATAATTGATGGAAGTGTTATTTTAATTATTTCTAATAGTTCATTCATGTTTCAATTCTTCAATATTGTTTTTATAACGCTTAATAAACTTGCTTGTTACATAAAATTTAAAAAATTAGGAATAAAATTAATAAGCTTTATATAATTAAAAGTTCAAATAACTAAATTTGAGCCATGAATACAGAAGTTTTGAATAATGTGTCTGATCGACTCAATAGATTGTCTGAATCGGCAACTATTGCAATGGCAAGAAAAAGTAGAGAGCTTAAAGCTCAAGGAATAGATGTAATTAGTTTAAGCTTGGGTGAGCCTGATTTTTTTACTCCAGATTTTATTAAAAAAGCTGCTTTTGAAGGAATAGAACAAAACTATTCTAAATACATGGCTGTAAACGGTTATGAAGACCTAAGACAAGCAATAAGTAATAAATTTAAAAGAGATAATAATCTTAATTACTCTCCCAATCAGATTGTAGTCTCTACAGGAGCAAAACAATCTATTGCAAATGTTGTAATGAGTTTAGTTAACCCTGGAGATGAGGTAATTATTCCTGCTCCTTATTGGGTTACTTATGAAGAAATTGTTAAAATGGCCGAGGGTATTCCTGTTATTATTGAAACCTCAATAGAAAATGATTTTAAAATCACACCCGAAGAATTAGAAGCTGCAATTTCTGAAAAAACAAGAATGATGATTTATAGTTCTCCTTGTAATCCGACTGGTACAGTTTACAGTAAGGAAGAATTGAAATCTATTGCTGATGTAATTGCTAATCATGCAAAAGTTATTGTAATTAGTGATGAGATTTATGAGCACATTAATTTTGTAGGTCATCATACATCTTTGGCTGAATTTTCGAATGTCTGCGACCAAGTTGTTACAATTAATGGTGTGTCAAAAGCTTTTGCAATGACCGGTTGGAGGTTAGGCTACATTGGTGCACCTGTTTGGATTGCAAATGCATGTACTAAAATTCAAGGGCAGTTTACTTCTGGAGCTTCTAGCATTTCTCAACGAGCTGCAATTGCTGCTGTAAGTGCAGATCCAAGTGTTACTCATGAAATGCGTGAAGCATTTAGATCAAGAAGAGAGCTTGTTTTGACAGAGTTAAATAAAATTCATGGAGTTAAAACGAATGTGCCTGAGGGTGCTTTTTATGTGTTTCCAGATATTAGTTTTTTCTTTGGAAAATCTGATGGAGAATTTACAATAAATAATGCGGATGATTTAAGTCTTTATATTTTGAATAAAGTTAATGTTGCACTAGTAACTGGTGATGCATTTGGGGCACCAAAATGCTTGCGAATTTCATATGCTGCTAGTGAACAAGAATTGAAGAAAGCATTACAAAGAATTGAAAAAGCACTTTCGCTACTCAGCTAAATCATTGCTTTTATTTTCTATTAGATCATTCACTTTTGTTTGAATGTCTTTAAACGGTATGGGTTCTGCTATAGAGTTTAACAGGCGTATTCCTATTTTGTTTTTTGTGGGAAAATTTTCATCCAGAACTTTTGTTAAAACAACATAAAAATCCCATTGTTCAAGATTTAGAAAGTCAGCATTTTTTAAATCTTTTTCTTTGTGCAAGCCAAAAACATATAGATCTGCTTCTCTATTTTTAAATGTAAGGGAACGATCATTTTTTGCATGTATTCCTTTTTTCCTTGAAATGTTAAACAAGATTCGGTTGGATTTACTTTGTTTCCAGTCCTGAATTCTAGAACAAATATCAACTGAAATTTTTTTTCTTTTATATCTTAAGTCTACATTCCCCCAATTTATTCTTGGTATTTTTGTTAGTTCAAGTGCATGTGCAATAATGAAAAGTCCTAACGAAGATCTATTACTCTCAATCAATAAGTCTGAATAGGTCCACTGCCAATAATCTTTAATTGTAGTTGATTTCAACCCTTTTATATTTTCGTGCCCCCAAAACATTATTCTTTTCTTATTGCCTTAATAGGAGAAATTTTAGTAATAAAATAGGAGGGGAAAATTAAAGCAGCAAAACAAGTTAAAAAAGCTCCTATGTTAATTAAGATGAAATTCATTGTTGATAAATGCATAGGAACGACACTAACAAAATAATTTTCTTTTGGTAATGTAATTAATTCAAAATTTGTTTGGAGAGCTATAATTGTAAGGCCAATTAAATTGCCGATAATTAGCCCAATCACTATTAGGTAACCACCATTGTATATAAATATTTTTCTAATGCTCCAATTATTTGCTCCCAAAGATTTTAAAGTTCCAATCATTTGAGTTTTTTCTAAAATAATTACAAGTAGTGCAGCTGTCATGTTAATAATTGCAACTGCTATCATTAACCCTATTATTATGTAAACGTTCAAATCCAACATATTTAGCCAATTAAAAATTTCTTGATTTCTTTCTACAATGGTTGATATACTGTACTCAGGTCCAACATGCTTTTTTACGATATTAGCTCCATTGAAAAGTTCACTATAGTCATGAAGTAAAATTTCAATCCCACCAGTATAATATTGGGCTGTTCCTTTAGAAAGCATAACCTCAGTTACAAGATTGAAACAATTGTTTTCATAACTGTTTTTTGTTTTAGAAGAAGAAACTAAGGTTAGCTCATTGCAACTGTTTTTAGTTGCTTTAGGTTCAAATTTCAAAGAAATGTAAGCGGTGTCTGGAAGTGAAATGTAATCAGAACCAGCCAAAAGAAAGTAAGGGTCAAAATCGCTACTAATTACTTTTAAAAGAGTGTCTTTATTAATAGGAGTTGAAAATTCATTATTAGTTACATAAGGGCCATTGTTCCAGCTGTATTTGTAATTGCCATTACCTCCAAAAGAGTTTGCTTTTATGTAAATATTGCTATCTACAGTTGAGGTGTTTAATGAAACTACGGTTTGAATCCCCCAAGAGTTTATTTTCCTTATCTGATTCAAATCTATAAAGGCAAAACGTTTGTCAAAATCTTCAAGGCCCGTTTCGTAAATTCCAGCAATGGTTAAATTTCTTTGTTTAGGTCCTTTTTCTTTAATGAAAAAAGTAGATACTTTATCGTCAATATTTAGCTGAAGTCTATTGGATATGTATTTTGAGATAACAATACTATCGTTAGTTAAATTGTTTTTATAGTTGGGAAATTTTCCTCCAAGCATTTTCGATTTAAAAAAGTCATAATTATAGTCTTGGTCAATCCCTTTAAAGATGATGCCTTCAATATCTCTTATTTCTTTGTCTGTTTCTTTATTAGAGGTTAAGTTTTTTGATTGAAGAATAGCCGGTTTGTTCGCATAGTTTTGAACGTGTTTTATCGCTTTCTCATTTTTCAAAAGAGAATAAAAGCTAGAATCTATAATTAATGGATTGCTTTCAAATGACTGATTTCCATACTCAGATTCAATTTGCACATGTGCTCCAAAACCAACTACTTTATTTCTTATTTCTTGTTGAAATCCACTTGCAACTGCACTTGAAAGTATCATTACTGCTATGCCAAGAGCAATTCCTATAATTGCAAGAAAAACAATTGGTTGAGATACCTTTTTATTTTCCCCATGCTTTTTTAGCATTCTTTTTGCTATGTAAAGTTCAGTATTCAATGAATTCCATTAATTTAACCTAAATATTATGTGTCATATAAACATACATAAAAGAATATCCCTAAAGTTAAAATACTTTTGTTTTATAATTTATGGAAGCTTTAATTTGTTTTACAATAACTTTTCAGCTCAGGTTAGCGATAGTGCTTACGTTTTAAATCGAGATAAAAATAAGCAAAAGGTTATAGTTGGAGCTCAACAAATACACCATTATTTAAATTATATTAAGGATAAATCAATTGCAATAGTTGGAAATCAAACTTCTGTTGTGAACAACGTACATTTGGTAGACACATTGCTAAGCTTGAATGTGGATGTTAAAATGGTTTTTGCTCCAGAACATGGTTTTAGGGGAAATGCAGATGCTGGTGAAAAAGTATTGGATGGTAGGGATCCTATTTCTGGGTTACCAATAAAATCCCTATATGGCTCTAAAAATAGAAAACCATCTCAGGAAGTGTTAAAAGATATTGATGTTTTAATTTTTGACATACAAGATGTTGGTGTAAGATTTTACACTTATATAAGTACTATGCACTACATTATGGAAGCATGTGCTGAGCAAAATAAAATGCTTATTATTTTAGATCGTCCAAACCCAAATGGTAATTACGTTGATGGTCCGGTTTTAAAGAAAGGAAATGAATCATTCATAGGAATGCACCCTGTTCCTATAGTTCATGGCATGACGGTGGCTGAATATGCTAAAATGATTAATGGTGAAGGTTGGTTAAAAGCAGGAGTTAAGTGTCCATTGATAATTGTCCCTTGTCAGTTTTATGATCATTCTACATTTTATAAATTGCCGATAAAACCGTCGCCAAATCTTCCAAATATGAAATGCATTTATTTATACCCGTCATTGTGCTTGTTTGAAGGAACAAATGTAAGTGTTGGCAGAGGAACTGCTACGCCATTTCAATTATTTGGCTCACCCTTTATTAATGAAACTGGGTTTTCATTTACTCCAAAACCTGCTTTAGGAGCTAAAAACCCAAAGCACAATGGTGAAATTTGTTTTGGTTATAATTTAAATTTAATTGAGGGTTCAAGTCTAAAGGCTCAAAATAAATTGAATTTAGATTGGGTTGTTAATATGTGGGAATTAACAAAAGACAAGTCAGATTTTTTTAGAAAAGATGGGTTTTTTAGATTGCTAACGGGTGATCCAAAAATAAGGCTTATGATTGAAAATAATAAAACTTCGATTGAAATTTGGAAGAGCTTCCAACAAGAGGTTAAACAGTTTAAGCTAATCAGAAAAAAATATTTACTTTACCCGGACTTCGAAAAATAATTAGTGTATCGTATACTTTTCATAATTTTATTTATTGTTAGTATTAATTCTGTTTTTAGCCAAGATAGAAATCTGATTATTAAAAAAGCGATTTATGCAATTAATTTAGACGGACAATTAAATGAAGCTTCTTGGATTAATGCAGAAGCAGCAAAAGATTTTTATCAGCGTTACCCAATAGATACTGGTTTTTCAATTTCCAAGACAGTTGTTAAAATGACTTTTGATGAGAACAACTTGTATGTAGCAGCAATTTGTTATGATAATAGAATGAATGAGGATTTTGTTGTTACTTCATTGCAAAGAGATTTTTCATTCCCAGTAAGTGATGCATTTGCCATTTTTTTTGATCCTTTCAATGATAAAACGAATGGGTTTAGTTTTTCTGTGAATCCTTACGGAGTGCAGCGAGAGGGTTTAATAGAATCTGCCGGGACTTATGGCGTATCAACTGCTTGGGACAACAAATGGTTTGTGGAAGTAGAACATTTTAAGGAAGGTTGGACAGTTGAGATGAAAATACCTTTCAAATCTATTCGATATAAAAAAGATTTAAATTCTTGGGGTATAAATTTTTCTAGAAATAATTTGAAAATCAATGAAAATTCTGTTTGGAATAAAGTACCTATAAATTTTAATGTAGCAACACTTAATTTTGCAGGAACTCTTAATTGGGATGAGTCTTTACCCGATGCAGGTCCTAATGTTGCTGTAATTCCCTATTCAATTGCAGGCTTTCATTCAGATTACATCGCAAATACAAGTAAAAATGAACTCGATGTGGGTTTAGATGCTAAAATTGCTATTTCTTCTTCATTAAATTTAGACCTTACCATTAATCCAGATTTTTCAAATGTTGATGTCGATCAGCAAGTTACAAACCTTTCTAGGTTTAGTCTTTTTTTTCCAGAAAGAAGGCAGTTTTTTATTGAAAACAGTGATTTGTTTGGTCGATTTGGTTTTAGAAATATTAGGCCATTCTTTTCAAGAAGAATTGGCTTATATAATGGAACCAAAGTTCCTATTATTGGTGGTGCTCGGTTAAGTGGTAAAATAAATGAAAATTGGAGAATTGGTCTTATGAATATCCAAACAGAGGGGTCTAGTGATCTTTCTTTAGAAGCTCAAAATTATTCAGTTGCTGCATTTCAAAGACAAATTGGAGAAAGTTCAAATCTTTCAGCTATTATCGTAAATCAACAAGGTTTTGATCGTAATAAAATTGATTTAAGTTCATTTAATAGAATAGTTGGGTTAGATTATAATCTGTCTTCAAGTGATGGTAAATGGAGAGGGAAATTATTTTACCATCACTCATTTTCACCAGATAAAAGTGATTATTCACATGCTTCTTGGTTAATGTATAAAACAAGAAAATTGCAAATACACTGGAACCATGAGTATGTGGGTGATAATTTTAGAGCTGAAACTGGATTTGTTCCAAGAATTCAAAACTACAATGCTGAAACTCAGCAATATGTTTATAATGCTTATTGGAGAGTTGAGCCTTCATTGGAATTTAATATATATCCAAATGGTAATTTTATTAACAGGCATTCTTTTTTGTTTTCATATGATGAATATTTTAATGTTGATTTTTCATCAAACGAAAGAACTTTTTCTAACAGGTATGTTATGCGCTTAACAAATCAATCAGAATTTAGGTTTGTTGCTAAACAACAGAAAATATTCCTTCCATTTGTAACAGATGTTACTTTTTCTGATAATACGCCTTTAGATACTGGTTACTATTCTTTTAGTTCAATTTCTTTTAAGTATAAGTCATCTCCAATAAATACCTTGAATTTTGATTTTTTCACAAATTATGGTCAATATTATACTGGTAACAAGTTAACATACGGTGGTAACATAAGTTATAGAATTCAACCTTATGGCAGAATGTCTATAGATTTTGAACAGAATAACATATGGATGCCAAATAATGAAAATGTAAAACTTACCTTAATAAGTCCAAGATTTGATTTAACATTTACAAAAAAAATATTTTTCACAACTTTTATTCAATACAACACTCAGATTAATAATGTTAATATTAACGCTAGGTTTCAATATCGATTTAAACCAATGAGCGATGTATATTTAGTTTATACAGATAATTACAATTCTAATATTTTTGGAATTAAAAATAGAGCACTTGTTATTAAGCTAATATATTGGCTTAACATATAGTTGTCAATCCTTTTTTTTACCTTTTTTTTTCTAATGCATCATTTTTTTTTTTTTTGTGACAGGAAGAAATACAACTTTAATCATTAAAAAACATCATTTAGTCTAAGAAAAACTTGCTTTTGTCGAAATTGTTTTCGTAACTTAGAGTAAGTGGCACACAAAGTTCTACTTATATTGCTTTTGAAAGTCAATAGCAATTTTTCAATCATTAAATATAAAATTATGATGACTATCTCAAACCCTGAAAGTTCTCTTCATTTTGAAAAGAATTTTTTCCGAGACAGATTTAAAGTAAAGTCTGTTCTCTTTTTGTTGACGTTTCTAAGTTTTGGTTTCAATTTAATTGGCCAAAATAGTGGAGATGCTCAAGATTTGGAGCAATTCAAATCAACATGGATGACTGAACATAATGTTCAATCATTAACACCTGATCAATATGCTCAGATGAAAACTGATTTCTATCAATCATCAGTTGGAGCAGTTGAGCCAATTCGTCAATTTAGAACTGAAGCTAATGAGCCTCAGGAAAGAATAGATGCATTGAAAAACTGGCAAGGTGCCAATTTTGCTTCAGGATTTCCTGTTAAAAAACTAACTGGTGATGCTGAAATGGATAATGAAATCTATCAAGCTGAAAAGCAATTATGGATTAATAAGTATCCAGCTTTATATGAGAAAATGACTCCAGATGATGGATTGTCAGTTTCTGAAAGAGAAGCAATTCGTGCTAATGAGTTAAACCAAAATAATATTCAGAAATAATGAAAAAATATATTACTAAAATATCGCTTTTCGTTGCTGCAACTTTATTTAGTGTTCAACTAAATTATGCGCAATGTCCAAATAATAACACGCAGTATGGAACATCTAATGCTCCAACATCTGTTGGTTCTACTGTAACCTTATCTACATGTATGTATGGAGGAGAATATCGTCTTGTTAATAATTTACAAGCTGGTTATGTTTACTCTTTTGAAACTTGTGGAGATACAGATTTTGATACTCAAATGACTATTTATGATAATTCTACAGGTGCTGTAGTTGCTTATAATGATGATTTTTGCGGTCTTCAATCTAAAGTTCAATTCACTTCTAATGGAAATTCAGTTAGAGTTTTAATAGACAGATATAATTGTTCAAACCAAAGCAGTTGTATGACTTTAAAAGCTACTCTTGTACAGGGTGGAGCTCCAGCATACGATCCATGTGATGATGCTATTAATATAGCTTCTTGTAATGGTGTAGGACAATTTTCTTTAAGTGGAAGTGGTTCTTGGAATGGCTTAGGAGGGCCTTGGTCTACACCTGGTGCAGAACAAGTTTTTACTTTTACTGCAACTGTTTCAGGATCTCATCAAATTAATATTATTAATAATTCTGGATGGGTAGATCTTTACGCTAAAGCAGGATCAACTTGTAATTCATCAGGATGGACTTATATAGATGATATCTACCAAAGCACAACTACTCCAACACAATTGTTTTTAACGCTTACAGCAGGTACTACATATCAATTTTTAATTGATGATGAGAATACTTCTACTAGTGTTGGTGCTATACAAATTGTATGTCCTACACCTGTAGCTGACCCGTGTAATTCTACTTCTGCATTAACATGTGGAGTTAATTCAAGCTATTCTTTAGGTTCTGGTACTGGTGCATGGAATCCTCCTGGTCCTTGGGGAACACCTGGGAATGAGGCAGTATTTACATATACTCCTTCAGTTTCTGGTGCATATGATATTTCAATAACTAACAATAACTACTATGTAGATTTATTTGTTGGTACTTCTTGTGGTCCAAACGGTTGGACATATATCAGTGATATTTATACAAGTGAAACTAATACTGTTAACTTAACAGGTGGTGTTACTTATTATATCTTAATTGATGATGAGAATACAACTGCTAGTTCAGGTTCAATCAGTGTTTCTTGTCCTTGTATTCCTCCAGCAGGTGGAATAGATGGTTCATTCACATATAATGGTCCATTTACAATTTCAGGAACTACAGTAGGTGCTTGTGATGATTGTAGCCTTAGACCTTCTAAAGATAGAATTTATGAAGTTATCATTCCTTGTGATGGTCAATATGCATTTTCAATGTGTAATGGTGCATCTTGGGATACTTATTTGTATTTAAGAACTGCACCATGTGGAGGATCTTCAATTGCAATTAACGATGATTTTTGTGGATTGCAATCTCAGATTGCTACTTCATTATCAGCAGGTACATATTACATTCATGTTGAAGGATGGTCTTCTTCTTCGCAAGGAGCATTTAATATGAGCGTATTTGGTGTATTAGATACTCCAGTTATAGGTTCAATTGTTGGTCCTGAAGAAGTTTGTGAAAACGAATCAGGTGTTGAGTTTAGTGTATCAGGTGATTTTGATAACTATACTTGGGATGTTCCAAATGACGGTTCTATTTCTTCAGGAAACGGAACAGCTGAAATCATTGCAAATTTTGGATCAACAACTGGTACAGTTAGTGTTGTTGCTACAAATAATTGTGGTGTGAATTCTGCATCTACAACTGTTGTAGTTAATCCTACTCCAACATTTACAGCATCTGCTACAGATGTTTTATGTAATGGTGGTAGTGATGGAGCAATTGAAGTTGCATCTGGTGTTGGAGAAGCTCCATTTACTTATGTTTTAGGTGGTTCTTCAAATTCTAATGGAATATTCGCTGGATTAAGTGCTGGTACATACAATGTATCGGTTATTGATGCTAATGGTTGTTCCTCTGCATCAGAAGCAGTTACTGTTAATGAGCCAACTCAATTAGAGTTAGCAATAGGCGGATGTGGAATTGTGTATGAAGGTGTAGGTATTGATTATGCATGTGCAACAATAGATGGAATGGCTTCTGAAGGAACACCGGGATATACTTATTCATGGTCTAACGGAGAGTCAACATCATCAATTTTAGTATGTCCAGATACAACTACTACTTATACATTGACTGCAACAGATGCAAATGGATGTGAAGTGTCAGTAGATTGGACAGTT
>JAQWSL010000079.1 GCA_029243225.1 Flavobacteriales bacterium | reverse complement strand
AAAACACCTTAAGCCTTTTGATGGATGGACAAATAAATTTATTTTCCCTCCATATGAGTTCAGTATTCCTGATGCTATGATAACAAATTTTCATACTCCAAAATCAACATTAATAATGATGGTTTCTGCTTATGGTGGTTATGATTTAATTATGAAAGCTTACAAAGAAGCAATTAAAGAAAAATATCGGTTTTATTCTTATGGAGATGCGATGTTAATTCTTTAAGTTTTAAAACTTAATTTTTTTAAACCCCGTTTTTATAGCGGGGTTTTTTGTTAATGCAAAAGAAAATAGACATAAGGCAATTATCAATTGAACAACTCACTAATGAACTTAGTGAATTAGGAGAAAAACCGTTTCGTGCTAAACAAATTTATGAATGGCTTTGGAAAAAAAGAGCAGTCAATTTTGATCAGATGACTAATCTTTCTGAAAAGCTTAGAGATAAGTTGACTGAAAAATATGCTATACATGCCATTAAATTGTCTGAATCTCAGCTAAGCAATGATCGTACTGTTAAAAATGCTTTTGAATTAGCAGATAACGCAATTATTGAGGGGGTGCTAATTCCAACAAGTAAAAGAATGACGGCTTGTGTTTCTGTTCAAGTTGGTTGTAGTTTATCTTGTGCCTTCTGTGCTACGGGAACATTGAAAAGGGTTAGAAACTTAAATCAGGATGAAATCTTTGATCAGGTGGTTATGATTAATAATCAAGCTAAAGAAAAATATGATATTCCTTTATCTAACATTGTTTTTATGGGAATGGGGGAGCCGCTTTTAAACTATCAAAATGTTATTGATTCAATAGATAAGATTACTTCAGAAAAAGGGTTGGGAATGTCTCCTAAAAGAATTACTGTTAGCACAGCTGGAATCGCAAAGATGATTAAAAAGCTAGGAGATGATAATGTTCGTTTTAATCTTGCACTTTCTTTACATGCGGCTAATGATGAAAAGAGAAATAAAATTATGCCCATAAACGAAAGCAATAACCTTGAAGTTTTAAAGGAAGCAATTGTTTATTTTTATTTAAAAACTAACACTCGACTGACATTTGAATACATCATTTTTAAAGATTTTAACGATGATATTTCAGATGCTATGGAACTTGCAGATTTCTGCAATACTGTTCCATGTAAAGTAAACATTATCGAATACAACTCTATAGATGATGGGATTTACCAACAAGCAGAGCCTGAAAAAGTAGATGCATTTGCGAGCTATTTAGAAAAAAGAAATATTATTGTTAATATAAGAAGAAGCAGAGGTAAAGACATTGATGCCGCATGTGGACAATTAGCAAATAAGAACAAACTATCAGAGTAATAAAAGCAGTTTTACTTATTGGTTATATACCAACTAAATTTAGATTAATTTTTTCACGCTTTTTCTTAAAAAGTAATAGCAGGTTATGGCAGAAAGAATGTCTGATATTGGGAAAGAATACCAGATGCCATTTATTCCATAGTAAAATGGCAATACAACAACTAAAGGAATTAAAAACAAACCCTGCTTAGTAATTGTTAGCAATAAAGCCGGAAAAGCTTTACCTATTGCTTGATAGTAAGACGGACTTATGAGCTGAAAGACAACAATTGGAGCAGTAATGAAAAGCCAAAAAATAGCATCTGGCGAATACTTAATTAGCTTTAAATCTGAGGTGAATATGTAGGGAATCCAAGAAGAACTAAGTGTAAGAATAGCACATATGAAACTAGCAATAATAAAGCCATAGATTAATGAAATATTAATGACATCTTTTACTCTTTTATAGTTTTTAGCTCCATAGTTAAAACCTGCAATAGGCATAAATCCTTGAGCAATTCCAATTAGTGGAAAAAATGCAAACATTGCCAATCTACTGGCTAATCCATAAACAGAAATAGCCGTTTCGCCACCCATTTCTGGAATTTGATTTCCATAAATAAATAAAGAGGTGTTAAGTAGAATGGCTAAAACGCTAAGAGTGCCTTGCCTTACTAAATTTACTGATCCAAGTTTAAATATTTCAGTAACAATTTCTTTCTTAAGCTTAAACAATTTAGGCATTACTTTTAGCTCTCCTTTGCCGCTGAGATAGAAATAAAAAATATAAAAGGCACACCCTAAATAAGAGATAGTTGTTGCCCATCCCGCACCAGACATTCCATAGTCTAATAGATCTATGAAAATAAAATCTAAAAAAATATTAACTATTGACGGTATAAGCAATACAACCATGGCGATTTTAGGCTTTCCTTCAGCTCTTAAATTATTGTTTGCCATCATTGAAATAGCTAAAAATGGAATACCAATTAAGACAATTGAGAAATAGGTATCTGCATAAGGGAATATGTTACCTTTTGCTCCAAAAAGATCTAAAATTGGAGTCGAAAAACACACACCAACAAGAATAATTACAAAAGCTAAAAAAAAAGTTAAACTAATTTGATTATTAAAGGATAGCTGAGCTTTTTGTTGGTCTTGACTACCAAGAGCTCTAGACACAATAGAACCTCCTCCAATTCCTATAGACATTCCAATAGCAGAAAGCAGGAAAGATATTGGGAAAACAACAGAAATGGCTCCGATTGCTAATTCTCCGATATATTGCCCAACAAAAAAAGTATCTACAACCATGTTCAGAGACATAACCATAAACCCAATAGCAGCAGGCATAGCTTGTGTGAAGAGTAATCTTTTAACTGGGTGTGTTCCTAATTTTGATGAACTATTTAAAGAAGATTTCAAATAAAAGAAATTAAATAAGTTGATTGTTATATAAGTGTTCTGCTATTTGAATGGCGTTTGTTGCTGCACCTTTTCTTAAATTATCGGCAACAATCCAAAGGTCTAAACCATATTCAACTGTATTGTCTCGTCTAATTCGACCGACAAAAACATCGTCATTATTGTGAGCTGTTATTGGCATTGGGTAATTGTTATTTTCAATATCATCTTGAATTGTAACTCCTGAAGTATCGCCAATTTCTTTTTTAATTTGGGTAATATCAAATTCTTTTTTAAGCTCAACATTTACTGCCTCGCTGTGCCCCCCTAAAACTGGAATTCTTACAACAGTAGCAGTTATTTTAATGTCTTTTGTGCCAAATATTTTATTAGTTTCTCTAACAAGTTTTAACTCTTCACTGGTATAGCCATTTTTATGAAAATCACCACCATGTGGAATACAGTTTAAATCAATTGGATGCGGATAGGCCATTTCACCCTGAATTCCATTTCTTTCGTTTTGCATTTGTTTGAGAGCCCCAACACCAGTTCCAGTTACAGATTGATAGGTGGAGATTACTAATCTTTTAATGCCATAATTTTTTTGTAAAGTTTTTAATGCAAGAACCATTTGAATTGTGGAACAATTTGGATTCGCAATAATCTTATCTTTTATGGTTAATTCAGATGCATTTATTTCAGGAACAATTAACTTAATGTTTTCATCCATTCTCCAAGCAGATGAATTGTCTATTACGGTACATCCAATTGCTGCAAATTTTGGTGCCCATTTTTTAGAAAGCTTACCTCCTGCAGAAAAGATTGCAATTGTTGGTTTTTCTTCAAATGCTTTCTCAATTTCAATAATATTTATTTGTTCTTTTTTGAATTTAATTACCTTGCCTACACTTCTCTTAGAGGCCACAAGAAGAAGCTTAGAAAAAGGAAAATTCCTTTCCTCTAATACTTTAAGCATTATATCTCCAACCATGCCGGTTGCGCCAACTAAAGCTAATTTCATCTGATTTTTTCATCAAAATTAGTATATTTATTGAGTTATAAAATGAGGGTATATTTTTTTAAAATAATAAATTCGATTTTGGTTTTATTGCCGCTAACATTTGTGGCTCAACTAAATGAAGATTTTTCTGATGGCAATTTCACTTCAAACCCTCAATGGAATGGTGATGTAACTAATTTTATAGTAAATAGTTCTAACGAATTGCAGTTAAATGCTCCTTCTGTTTCAGATGTTTCTTTCTTATCTACAGAGACTGGAATTCTTGATTTTTCTGACACTATTGTTTGGAATTTTAGAATGAATATGCTTTTTAGTCCATCAAGTAACAATACTGGAAGATTCTATTTAGTTTCTAATTTCGAGGATTTAAAAGGCTCATTAAATGGCTATTACATTAGAATAGGTGAAAGTGGAGCGGTTGATAAGATTAAACTGTATCGTCAAGATGGAGTATCATCTTCAAGTGATGAATTAATTTGTACAGGTTCTTTCGGTGCTTATGGAGCTAATCCAAATGCTAGAATTAGAGTACTTAGAGACATTGCAGGTAATTGGCTAATAGAATCTGATAGTACAGGAGGAACTAATTACACTATTGAAGGCGGAGGTTCAGACGCAACCTACCAATATTCTAAATATTCAGGAATTTGGTGTAAGTACACATCATCTAATTCAGCTAAATTTATTTTTGATGACATTAGCATAGAAGCAAATGTTATAATTGATAATTCTCCTCCTAGTGTCGTGTCTGCAACAGTTACAGGATCTAATCTAATAGATTTAGTTTTCAATGAACAGGTAACTAGTTCAGTAGAAAATATTTCCAATTATTTTCTATCAGCAGGTAATGGAGAACCATTAATTGTAATTAATAATAGTAATGTCTTTCAGCTAATGTTTAATTCTCCTTTTTTAGCTGGCGATAACTATTCATTAGACATTTCTAATATTGAAGATCTTTCAAATAACACCCTAGATACTACTATCGGCATTATTGTTCCTGATACAGCTATTGAAAGTGAAATTATAGTAAACGAAATTCTTTTTGACCCATATACGGGTGGTAGCGATTATGTGGAGCTTTATAATAATAGTTCAAAAAACATTGATTTATTCGGTTACATGATAGCAAATTTTGACGAAGGTATTGACAACCATAAAAACATTGAAAAACATTTTATTTTAGAGCCCAATAATTATGTTCTTTTCACCGAAGATTCGGCTGCTACTGCTGCTGCATACCTTAATCGGGATGCGTTAGTATTTATTGAAATGGATTTGCCAACATTTACCAATGACTCTTCAACAGTATATGTTTTAAACCCTGATAGCTTGGTGCTAGATTATTTCAGTTACAATGATGACATGCATTTTAACTTAATCAATGATGTAGAAGGTGTTTCTTTAGAAAGAATTAATGCCACCTTAATTACAAACGATGCTTCTAATTGGCACAGTGCAGCAGAGTCTGTAGGTTGGGGTACACCTGGTTTAGAAAACTCTCAAAACTTTTCAGGAATTACATCAAATTTCTTTTTCAATGTTGATACACCAGTTTTTTCTCCTGATAATGACGGGTTTGAAGATGTTGCAATTTTTTCATATGAAATGAATTCACCAGGATATGTAGCAAATTTGGTAGTGTATGATCACACCGGGAGGTTAATTACTAGATTGTTAGAAAATGAATTATTATCAAGTTCTGGTTCTACATCTTGGGATGGAACTTTAGAAAACGGTGAAAAAGCGAGAATAGGTATTTATTTACTTTATTTTGAAGCTTTTGACCTTGATGGAAACGTTTATCCTGTTAAGAAAACAATTACTCTTAAAGGAAGATTATAAGTTTTTAAAAAGGTGATTAGAATAATTAATTTCTATAATTCCCTTAGAAACTTCTTCAAAAGATTCATCTGATGAATAGCCTTCTAAATCTCCAGTTATTAATGCAGGAAGTTTTTGATCTTTAACATTAAAAGAAACAATAAGTTTTTTTGGAAGATCGAATTTAATGTTCCCATAAAACAAGTCTGCGGTGAAAGCACCATTTTCTTTAGTAATAAAAGTCATTCTGCTAATCTGATTTTTATTGTTAATCCAAAACTGTCCTGTAACAATAGTCGATTCTAAATCCATGGGTATAACTTTTATTACACTACACTTCTGTTCTCTAATTGTTTGATAGGGCATTGAGATTGCAATGAAATCTTTTTTTAAAAGCTCGGAAGAGGAGGAGGTTAGCTCTTTTTTAGGTAAAAAAGCAAACCCTTTAATTTTATAATCTACTTTGTTTGATGAGGTGTAGAACATTCGCCCAAACCGTTCCTTCATTTTAATGAATTTTACATCTAATATTATTTTCACATCACATTCATAAGCAGGTGTTTTTTCTATGGAATTTAAAATTGAAAGCATAACTGATTTAGCACTATCAGATTGGCCAATTAAAGAAGATGAGATTAATAACCAGAAAAAAAGCAAGTAAATTTTCATGAAAGAATGTCTTTGTTTTTAAAATGAATTAGGCCAATGGCATTAAATGTAATAATGTACGCTAACTGAATCCCAATGGCTTTATATATGGCATTATAATTTAAATCGAAATCGAAAAAATATTGCCATTTAATAAAATGAGTAGTGAAAACGTAAGGCAGAATGGGTTCAAAGAAATTAGCTCCTAGGGTAAAGATAATGTTTAGCACAATAATTACAGAGATTGTGCCTACTATTGGAACAATAGCATTTCGTACAAAAGAAGATATCATTAAAGAAAGTGAAGCTACAACAATCATTGACAGCAGCCCCATTGAAAAGGCTCCGGTAAATCGCCAAAAAACATCATCTGCAGAAAAAACATTGACACCTCTTCTTAACACAATTAAGTCACCGTTTCCAAACAATAGTAGACCTGATAAATAAGTTGTTAAGCCCATGAATAGTATTAAAGCTGTGGAGTAAACAAATCCTGTAATTATTTTTGAAAGATAGATTTTTGATCTTGAATGAGGGCGTTGAAGTATTAATCGTAACGTTCCAGAAGATGCTTCACCAGCTATTAAATCTCCAGTTACTAAACAAATTAATATTGGTATATGTATTATTAAGCTATTCATTAGAATGTAGGTCATTAAATTCACATTAATAATGCCTCCTTCTAATCTGAAATCATTTTTTAAGTTTTGAATTCCCATTGTAACTAACGACTCTCCTTCAAAATACATTGCCATTTGAAGACCTACTACAATTATAAATATTGCTAGGAAACCAATGTAAGTTCTGGGTCGTTTTAATATTTTATATAGCTCTATTTGAATTAAACTAATCATTGGGTCCATTTTAAAAATAGCTCTTCTAAAGTTCTTAATTGCCTCACTTCTTGAACAGAAATATTATTGTCAGTTATTAAATTTACAAGGCTGCTAATTTCATTTTCCTTTAACTTTACAATCACAAATTCATCATAAGTATCAAATGAGAGTGCTTTTGTTTTAAGTAATTCTTTTAGAGAATTTAATTGATTGACTTTTATCCGAACCTTCATTTGTTCAGAATTCATAAGTTGTTTTACATCTCCTTCAACAATTTTTTCTCCGTTATTAATAACAATCATTCTATTTGCAATTTGTTCTATTTCAGATAAAATATGGCTTGAAATAATTATGGTAATACCTAAATCTGAATTAATTCTTTGAATAAGTTTTCTCATGTCTATTTGACCTTGAGGGTCAAGCCCGTTTGAGGGCTCATCTAAAATAATTAGTTCTGGTTGATGTAAAAGTGCTTGGGCTATTCCAAGTCTTTGTTTCATTCCTTGAGAAAATGAACCAACTTTTACGTTTGCTTTTTTTAAAAGTCCAACTTCTTCTAAAACTTCATTTATTCTTTTTTTATTCTTAAGGTTAGAAAATTTGGCAAGAATTTTTAGATTGTCATATGCACTTAAATTTGTGTAAAAGTCAGGTCTTTCAATAAGAGCTCCGATTGATGAGAGGTAATTGCGATTAGTTTTATTTACAGTTTGATTGTTTACCTTAACAGTCCCTGATGTAGGATGAATTAAACCTAACACCATCCTTAATGAAGTACTTTTACCCGCACCATTTGGACCCAGAAAACCGTAAACATCTCCTCTGTTTACATTAAAGGTTAAATCGTTAACAGCAGTAAAATCCGAAAATTTTTTCGTTAAGTTGGTGGAAATTAAAAGTGACATTTATTTTTGAAAAATAGTTTTGTTTAAATACTTGCTAAAAATTAATAGAGTAAAACTAGAATGTTCTATATAAATTGAACATTTTGTTAAACTTAATTTTTTTAAATTATCTTACAACCTTATGAATCTTACAGAGTCTATGTATAGTTCGATTAATCTTAAATTTATTTGAAGAAATGAAATTTTTAATTACCACTATTGCTATCTTTTGCTCACTAGCTACTTTTTCACAATCGTTGTCAAACAATGCTGTTATGGAAGAAAAAGCCGATGCTAAAATGATTTACCATAAGGCCAAAATATTTTACGGTTCTGCTATTGGTCTAACTCAGCTAGCATCTCAAGGAATTCCACTAGATCATGTTAAGCATAAAGAAGGAATTTACATAGAGTCTGATTTCTCAGAAAATGATTTAGGTTTAGCAAAAATGTTGGGAATGAAAGTTGAAATTGTTATTAATGATGTTTCAAAATTTTATGTTGAACAAAACAATAAAAATGATAATGAAATTAAAAATTTGAAAAACAGCTCTTGTTCTTCAGTAGGTTCACCCACATATGCGACTCCTTCAAATTGGGAGTTAGGCTCAATGGGGGGCTTTTATACTTATACTGAAATGCTTTCCGAATTAGATGACATGGTAGCTCAATATCCAAATTTAATTACAGCAAAAGCGCCCATTTCAAATTTCCAAACTTTTGAAGGTAGACCAATATATTGGTTGAAGATTTCTGATAATCCAAATGTTGATGAACAAGAACCAGAAATGTTGTATGATGCCATTCACCATGCGCGTGAACCTGCTGCTATGCAACAATTAATTTATTACATGTGGTATCTATTAGAAAATTATGCTACTGATGCAGAGGTGCAAGGAATAGTTGATAATTCTGAGCTTTATTTTATTCCTGTTTTAAACCCAGATGGATATGTGTACAATTGTACTCAAGATCCCAATGGCGGTGGAATGTGGAGAAAAAACAGAAGAAACCATTTTAATGGAAATTATGGAGTAGATAACAATAGAAACTACGATTATATTGACCCTCAAGGCAACGCAGTTTGGGGAACAACTGGAGTTAGTTTTAATACAAATAATGATACCTATCCAGGAACTGGACCCTTTTCAGAAATTGAAAATCAGGCAATGAAATGGTTTTGTGAGAATCATGAATTTAAAATTGCAATGAATAATCACACTTATGATAACTCTTTACTTTATCCTTATGGATACGATAATAATCAGTTTACACCTGATCATGCAACATATGTTGTAATATCTGATATGATGACTGAACAAAATGGATTGGGAATGACTCCAAAAATAAGTGCTTCATTATATCCTGCTTCTGGTGATTCTGATGATTGGATGTACGGTGCGGATTTATCAACTAAACCAAAAATATTTTCATTTACCCCTGAAATTGGAGATAATGGTTTTTGGCCACCTGCTTCAGATGCTGAAAACATATGCAACAGTATGGTTTTTACAAATTTAATGGCAGCACATTTAATTACTAATTATGCTTCTGTTGTTGATGCATCTCCGTTAACTATTCAAAGTACAAACGGTTATTTTTCTTATGAACTTCAACGATTAGGATTAGAATCACCTTCTAATTTTTCTGTTAGTATAAATCCTCTAAGTGCAAATATAGTTTCTGTTGGGGGGAGTAATACACACTCTAACCTCACACTTTTACAAACCGATTTAGATTCTGTTTCCTTCCAGCTTAGTCCTACTATTTCATTAGGTGATGTTATCGATTATGAAATTATTGTTGATAACGGTCAGTATTTAGAAAATTATGTGATTTCAAAAATTTATGGATCTGAAACAAATGTATTAACTGATAATGGTAATAGTTTGGCAAATTGGACGGTTTCCCAATCATGGAATACAACAAATAACGAATATTACTCTCCATCTTCTTCCATTACAGATTCTCCCAATGGAGATTATAATAACAACGCCAATAAAACAATAATTTTAAATAATGCCGTTGACCTTTCAAATGCAGCCGGTGCGAACATGACATTCTGGGCGATATGGGAAATTGAAGATAATTGGGATTATGTTCAGGTTGAGGTCTCAAATGATGGTGGAAATAGTTGGATTCCTCAATGTGGAAAATATACCAATACTGGTGTTGCTGATCAGAATGCTGCTGATGGAGAGCCACTCTACGATGGATTTCAAACAAGCTGGGTTAAAGAAGAAATTAATTTGTCTGACTATTTAGGGTATACAATTCTTGTGAGATTTAAAATTATTTCAGATCAATATGTTCAAGAAGATGGTTTTTATTTTGATGATTTTCAAATTAACATAATTACAGGATGTTTAAATAATTCATATGCTACCATTTCCGAATCAAGCTGTGATACCTACACATCTCCAAGTGGTGTTGTTTATTCTTCAACAGGAACTTATACTGATGTGATTTCTAACTCCTTAGGTTGCGATAGCATCATAACAATAAATCTTTCAATTACAGCTATCGATACTGCTATAACACAAAGTGGTTTAACCCTCACGGTAGCAGAACCGTTAGCAACATACCAATGGATTGATTGCGATAATAATCAACCAATTAATGGAGAAACCAATCAATATTTTACAGCAACTAACTCGGGTAATTACGCTGTTGAGGTTGCTTTAAATGGATGTGTCTCAGTTTCCTCATGTTATAATGTAGATTTGAGTAGTATAAATTCAGGTATATGGGAAGGGCTTTCTATTCATCCTAATCCAGTAGTTGATGAGTTTTCA
>JAQWSL010000067.1 GCA_029243225.1 Flavobacteriales bacterium | reverse complement strand
GATTGAAAAACCTCTTCTAAAGTTACCTCTTTAACATAAGAAGATGAAAAGTCTTTTTTGTACTTATCAAAAGCTATTACATTAACCCCAAATCCAGACAATCTTTTTGCTAATGCTTCACCCATAAAACCATAACCTATTATAGCAAAAGTCTTTCCCATAAGTTCGTTTCCTCTATTGTCTTCTCTATTCCAAATGTATCCTTTAACTTGAGCATTCGCTCTATATAAATGATTGTTTAACATTAAAACCATGCCCATTACATGTTCAGCCAATGCATCTCTATTTCCTTCTGGTGAACGAAAGACCTCTATGTTTTTTATTTTACAGTATTCTAAATCTATATTCTCCAACCCTGAACCCGGTCGGGCAATAAACTTAAGGTTTTTGGCATTTGACAAATTATTTTTGTCTAGCTTAATTCTAGATCTAATGATAATTCCGTCAAAATTTAAAATGTTTTTTTGAAAATCTTGAACCGACCACTTAGAAGCTAACTCAACTTCCCATCCCCAATTATTAAATGTTTTTTCAAAAAGCGGGTGAACATTATCTAGAATAACAACTTTCATTCTAAAAATATAAGGCCCAACCTATTGTAAAGTAAATTAACAAACCTATAACATCGTTAGTTGTTGTTATAAAAGGCCCAGTAGCTAAAGCAGGGTCAATCTTGTATTTATTAAGAATTAAAGGGACGAATGTACCAAATAAACCTGCATAAGTAAAAACAGCTAAAATGGACAAACCTATGGTATAGGAAAGGTCTAGATCATTTTGTGTTATGTAACAAAAAACAAGAGTAATTAAGGCACAAATCACTCCATTAAATAAGGCAATCAACAATTCTTTTAGTAATTTTTTAGCTATTGAATCAAAATCCAAAGAATTATTAGCAAGAGATTGAACAATAATGGCCGAAGACTGTACCCCTACATTTCCTCCCATTGCTAGAATTAGTGGAATAAAAGATGCCATTATTGGATAGAGCTGGATTTTATCTTCAAACATTCCAATAACATAGGCCCCTAAAATACCACCTAACAATCCAATTAGCAACCAAGGCAATCGTGCTCTACTTATCACAAAAACACTATCAGAAGATTCTACTTTTTCAGAAATACCACTTGCCATTTGATAATCTTTTTCAGCCTCTTCCTTTATTACATCAACAGCATCATCAATAGTTATTCTACCTAATAAAACTTTATTTTGATCAATTACTGGAATAGCAACCAAATCGTATTTTTCCATAATGGAAGCTACTTTTTCTGCTGGTTCGTTTACATTAACAGAAATTGGTTCGTCTTGAAAAATATCTTTAATTAACGTTTCATCTGATGCATATAAAAACCTTTTAAGAGATAAAGTACCCATGAGTCTCTTGTTATCATCAATTACATAGATAGTGTATACTTGATCTACACTATCTACTTGTTCTCTTAAATTTTGTAAAGTTTTTTTCACTGTCCAACTAGATGTAGCTGCAACAAAGTCTAAGTCCATTACTCCACCAGCACTATCTTCTTCATAATTTAATAGGGTTGTAATCTCAGAGGATTGATCCTGATCTTTGATTGCTTCCAACACCTCTTCTTGCTGACTTTCTGACAATTCTTGAATAACATCTGCCGCATCATCAGATTGCATGTTTTCAAGAGATTCTGCAATTTCTTCAGTGGAAAATGATGCTAAAAATTGTTCTCTTGTATCTTCATCAATTTCAACAAGAACATCTGAAGCTACATCTTCGTCTAGTAATTTGTATAAAAACTGAGCCTCCTGTAAATTAACTACATCCAGTACTTCAGCAATATCAGCCGGATGCAACGAATCCATGTGACTAACTAAAAAAGAACGATCTTCTTTCTCAATAGCGACAATTAAATCGTCAATAAATTCTTTTGTTAATTCAAACTGCATAAAATGAATCTAGCTTTTTTACAATACGAAAGTAAAAATTATTGATTTGAATTGGATGTTTTAATTATTGATTCTGTAAAATTTGTTAATGTTATAAAATTTTGGACACTCAATTGTTCCGGTCTTTTGGAAAAAAGTTCATGCTCTGACTCTAATTTACCAACAATTGTTTTAATAGAGTTTCTAATCATTTTACGTCTTTGGTTAAATGTTGCTTTAACAATTTTGAAAAATAATTTTTCATCACAATCTAATTTAGAAACATCATTTCTCAGTAAGCGAATTACTCCAGATTTGACCTTAGGTGGGGGAATAAATGACTCCTCGTGAACCGTAAATAAATATTCTACATTAAAATAAGCCTGAATTAAAACGGATAATATGCCATATTTTTTTGAACCTGGAGGTGAAGCTACCCTTTCAGCAACTTCTTTTTGAAACATTCCAACTAGTTGATTGACCTCATACCTATATTCAATTGCTTTGAAAAGAATTTGAGAAGATATATTATATGGAAAATTACCAACAATAGCAACTGGTTTAAACTCAAAAGAACTCAAATCATAACCTAAAACATCTTGATTCAGAACTTTTACACTAGGATAATTTATTGACAAAAAATCAATGGATTCTTTATCAACCTCAAAAGCCAAAAAATTAACTTTTTTAGTTGCAAAATATTTAGTTAAAGCTCCTGTACCTGGTCCAATTTCTAAAACAGTTCCTATTGCCTCTATTTCATTTACTGAAGAAACAATTTCCTGAGAAATACTTTCATCTTTTAAGAAATGTTGACCTAAATGTTTTTTTGGTTTAACCATTTTCTATAAGGACTGTAGATCAATAAATTTTTTGTAATAATTATTCTTAATCAATAATTCTTCATGACTGCCTTCTTCCACTATTTTACCATCGTCAACAACAAAAATTCTATCTGCATGTTGAATAGTAGATAACCTATGAGCAATAACCAGTGACGTTCTATTTTTCATCAGTCGGTCAAGGGCTTCCTGAACTGCTTTTTCAGAAGCAGTATCTAGAGATGATGTTGCTTCATCTAAAATTAAAATAGTTGGGTTTTTAAGCAATGCTCTTGCGATACTCAACCTCTGTCTTTGACCTCCTGACAACTTGTTTCCCGCATCTCCAATAATTGTTTCATAACCTTGTTCAAGTTTTGAAATAAAACCATGAGCATTTGCCATCTTGGAAGCGTTCAACACCTCATCTTTAGAAATATTTTTCAACCCGAAAGCTATATTGTTAAAAATAGTGTCGTTAAAAAGAACAGATTCTTGAGTTACTACACCCATTAGGGATCTTAACTCATGTAGGTTGACATTTTTAATATTTTTACCATCAATCAATATTTGACCTTCCTGAACATCATAAAACCTAATTAATAAATCTGCAAGAGTTGTTTTACCAGAACCCGAATGCCCCACTAAAGCAATCGTTTGTCCCTTCTTGATTGTTAAATTAATTTCTTTTAGCACCCAATCCTCTTCATACTTAAAACCTACATTTGAATAGGTGATTTCATTAGAAAAAGATGATAAGTTATCGTATTCTGGAACGGTTTTAATTGTTTCTTCTTCAAATAAAACTTCTTCTACCCTATTTAAAGCAGAGATTCCTTGAGACGAATCATAAATTGCTTTTGAAATAGACTTAAATGGAGTAATTAACTGAGAGAATAAAATAAGATAACCTATAAAAACATCAGGATAAATTTCTCCTGCAAATACCAAATTTCCTCCATACAATAAAACTCCAGCCGTTGCTATAACACCCAAAAACTCACTTACAGGTGATGCAATGTAAACTCTTCTTGAGATACCTACCATTACTTTGAATAGTCGATTATTGCTCTCTTTGTATTTTTCAATCATGTGAGACTGAGCATTAAAGCCTTTTATAATTCTCAAGCCATATAACGTTTCTTCAGTAATTGACATCATTTTACCAACATCAATTTGTCCTTGATTGGTTCTCTTTTTTAATCCATTACTAATTTTAGAAATTACAAACCCTGCAAATGGAAGAAAAACCAAAATAAAAAGCGTCAGTTTAGGACTTATAATTGTTAAAGTTGCTAAGTACCCTATTATGTAAAACGGTTCTTTAAAAATAGCGTTTGTAGTTGCTTTTATGGCAATTTCAACTTCTTTAACATCTGCAGAGAAGCGCGATAATAGATCTCCTTTTTTTTCATTTGAAAAAAAAGACATGGGAAGTTTAATGATTTTTTGGTACATCTTATCTCTTAATTCTCTAACACTAAGATGAACAATGTTGGTTAGGTAGAAGTTACTTAAATAAGTAAATAGGTTTTTTAAAAAAACCATTGCAACTAAAAAAATACAGATATATATCAATGTGGATTCTTTTCCATTATTCAATGAAAAATTTGCCAATTTATAGTTGAAAAAATCTACAATAGAATCTTTATTTAATGAAACATCACCTCGATATTCTTCAACTGTTTTTTGAAAAACTTTTATATCAGAATTGAAAACAACCCTTAACAAGGGAATAATCATAGCAAATGAAAAAATGGAAAAAAACACCCCAAGAATATTAAACATCAAATTAAAAAATAACTGTTGTTTGTGAGTTAGAGCAATTTTTGCTATTCGGATTAAGTTTTTCATGCTATTTAATAGGTTCACAAAGGTAACATACTTGTTCGATAAATTTAAAGATTGAAATATTATAGAAACTGATTTACCGTTTGCTTGTCGCTTTTTCTAAATTTGCAAAGAAGATGAGCATAAGACAAGATAAAATAGCCAACGTAATAAAGAAAGAATTAGGTATATACTTTCAACAAAATTCAATTACAATATGTAAAGGAGCTATGGTTACTGTAACCACAGTAAGAATGAGCCCTGACCTTTCTATTGCAAAAGTTTATATTAGCTTATTTGGCGCAAAAGACAACCAAGATTCCTTTGAAAACATTGAAAACAATTCAAAAATAATACGGCATCATATTAGTCAAATTGTAAGAAATCAATTAAGAAAAACTCCAGAATTACATTTTTATATTGATGATTCTTACGATTATGCAAAAAAAATTGACGAACTTCTTAAATGAAAAAACTCTATAAATTTCTTTTAAATAGTCTTCCTAGACCGTTACTGATTCGACTTAGCTACTTGTTTAAAATAATAGCTCCTATCGCATACAAAGGTGACAATGTATATTGTCCCGTATGCGAAAACAAGTTTAGAAAATTTCTTTCTTACGGCTCAAGTATTGCTCATAGAGAAAATGTTCTTTGTCCGTATGATTTAACACTAGAAAGACATCGATTAATGTGGTTGTATTTAAAGTCAACTGATTTCTTTGAGGCTGAAAATTTAGCTGTTCTTCATGTTGCTCCTGAACAATGTTTTCATAAAAAATTTAAAACTCAAAAGAATTTAAAATACACCACAGCAGATTTAGAATCTCCTATAGCTGACTTGCATTTTGATTTACATTCTATTCCATTGGACGACAATTTATACGATGTGATATTTTGCAATCATGTAATGGAACATGTTGAAGATGATCTTCAGTGTATGAAAGAACTATACAGGGTAATGAAACCAGGAGGCTGGGGAATATTTCAAGTACCCATTGACTACAACAACCCTGACACTTATGAAGACACCAATATTATAAGTGAAAAAGATAGAGAAATTCATTTTTGGCAGAAAGATCATGTAAGGCTATATGGATTAGATTATCCAAAAAAATTAGAGCGAGCAGGTTTTAAAATTGACGTATTTGATCCTTCAAAAAACCTTAAAGAAATAGACTACGAAAAGCTTCGTTTAAATCCTAAAGAACTTATTTTTATTGCAAATAAGTTATAATTTGAAAAAAGAGTTTCAAATAGAAAGTCTTAGTGAATTGAAATTAGTTTCATCAGAAATTATAAAACTGATGAAAAATCAAAAAATATTTCTTTTATATGGTGATATGGGTAGTGGAAAAACCACTCTAATTGGGGAGCTTTGTAAACAAATTGGAATTACCGGTCACTCCTCACCAACTTATGGAATTATAAATCATTATTTATCTACTTCTTATGGAGATGTATTTCATGTGGACTGTTATCGATTTTCACAAGAAAATGAAGCTATAAATTGCGGGCTTATTGAGTTGATAGACCAAAATGAATATTGCTTTATTGAGTGGCCTGAAAAAATTCAAAACCTTTTGCCTAAAAATTGCGTTAAAATAAACTTGAAAGTTCAAAACAACACAAGAGAAATTACAATTAGTATATGACATCATCAGGAGACGCACTAAAATCACTTGCCATTGAAGCAGCACTTTCTCCTCAAGAGGAAATGCTGGAGATTGGCCGAAAAAAACAAAGTCTATACATTGGAATCCCTAAAGAAACTGAATTTCAAGAACAAAGAGTTGCTTTGGTTCCAGAATCGGTAGGTTTTTTAGTTTCAAATGGACATAGAGTTTTAATTGAAACGGGCGCTGGCGAAAAAGCAAATTTTTCAGATAATGATTACAGTGAGTCAGGTGCCGAAATTTCCTACGATACTAAAGAAGTATACAAAGCAGACATTATTTTAAAAGTTACACCCCCCAGTGTTCAAGAAATTGAAATGATGAAATACAAGCAAATTTTATTTTCTGCATTACAACTTACTGTCCAACCAAAAGATGCTTTAAAAAAATTAATTGAAAAGAAAATAACTGCTATTGCGTGGGATTATATTGAAGATGAAGACGGTTCATTCCCAATAATAAGATCAATGGGGGAAATTGCTGGAACTACTGCGGTTTTAATTGCTGCAGAACTTATGAGTAGTTCTAATAATGGAAAAGGCTTAATGTTGGGGAATGTAGCTGGTATTACTCCTCCAGAAATGGTTATCATAGGTGCTGGTACAGTTGGTCAGTTTGCAGCCAGTGCTGCCCTAGCACTAGGTGTTTCTGTTAAAGTTTTTGACAATTCCATATATCGCTTAAGAAGACTTCAAAGAGATATTGGCAACAGAGTATTTACATCAGTTATTCAACCAAAAGTTTTAGCTAAAGCATTAAGAAGATGTGATGTAGCTATCGGTGCATTGCGAGTTCCTCATGGAAGAACACCATGTGTAGTAAGTGAAGAAATGGTTAAAACTATGAAAGCAGGTTCTGTAATTGTAGATGTTAGTATTGACAAAGGAGGCTGTTTTGAAACTTCAAAAATAACAACTCATGAGAAGCCAACTTTTAAATCATTTGATGTGATTCATTATTGTGTGCCCAACATCGCCTCAAGTGTGTCAAGAACTGCCAGTTATGGTTTAAGCAATATTTTTTCACCTTTATTAATTGAAATTTCTGAAAGAGGTGGTTGCGATAAACTAATTCAAACAGAAAAGGGGTTTAGACACGGTGTCTATATATACAAAGGGACGCTCACCTCTTCATTCCTAGGAGAAACTTTCAACCTTCCATACAAAGACTTGGATTTATTAATCTCTGCCCTTTAAGATTAATTAACTTACGTACAAAGAAGATTTTACTGCATCAACCACTCTTTTTACGTTGGGAAGAGCTTCTTCAATAAGAACTTTTGAAAAAGCAAAAGGAGTATCTTTTTGCATTACTCTTATAACAGGTGAATCCAAATAATCAAAAGCATATCTTTGTAAATGGAAAGCAATTTCACCAGAAATTGATGCCAAGGGCCAACTTTCTTCAACAACAACGCAACGATTGGTTTTTTTAACAGAATTAACTACAGCATCATAATCAATCGGTCTAACAGATCTTAGGTCAATTATTTCACATTCAATTCCTTCTTTAGCTAAAACTTCAGCTGCTTCATGAACAACTTTTATAATTTTTCCAAAAGTTACAATTGTAACTGAATCACCTTTTCTTTTAACGTCTGCTTTTCCAATAGGTATTAAAAATTCTCCTTCAGGAATTTCACCTTTATCGCCATACATTTTTTCAGACTCCATGATTAAAACGGGATCGTTATCTCTAATAGCAGATTTCATTAACCCTTTTGCATCGTAGGGTGTAGATGGAGTTACCACTTTAAGTCCTGGAACGTGAGCGTAAAAAGATTCAAAACTTTGAGAGTGTGTTGCTGCAAGCTGACCAGCAGGTCCATTTCCCCCTCTAAAAACAACAGGACAAGAATATTGTCCACCACTCATTTGCAACATTTTAGCTGCACTATTAATAATTTGATCCGATGCCAAAAGAGCAAAATTCCATGTCATGAATTCAACAATTGGCCTCAATCCATTCATAGCAGCACCAACAGCAATTCCAGCAAACCCTAATTCAGCAATTGGTGTATCAATAACTCTTTTCTCACCAAATTCATCAAGCATTCCTTGAGAAACCTTATAAGCACCATTATACTCTGCAACTTCTTCCCCCATTAAAAAGACACTTTCATCTTTTCTCATTTCCTCAACCATTGCTTCACGTAATGCTTCACGATATTGTACAACTCTCATATTTACATGTATTTAATCCGCTAAAATAAACGATTATGAAATCAAGTTCTATAAATAAGGTTGTTTTTTTAGCTAAAAAATAAATTTTAAATAATTTAATTTTCATTTTTCGAGTTTTTTCTCATAAATAATTACTGTACATCATGCTATAGATATGCATAAATTTTTAAATTTACAATCGTAAAAATTTAAATTCATAACAAATGAAATTACTAGTTTGTATAAGTAAAGTTCCAGACACTACAAGTAAAATAAATTTTGTTGATAACAACACAAAATTTGATGAGTCTGGAGTTCAATATATTGTAAATCCGTACGATGAATGGTACGCTTTAGTTAGGGCGTTAGAATTAGTTGAAAAACATGGAGGAACAGTTACTACAATAACTGTTGGAACCAACGCAGATGACCCAACAATTAGAAAAGCATTAGCAATTGGAGCCAATGATGCGGTTAGAATTGACGCCAATCCAAATGATCCATTTTTTGTTGCTAAACAAATTGCCAATTACGCTTCCAATGAAAACTTTGACATAGTTTTAACTGGTAAAGAAACTATTAATTATAATGGTTCTCAAATTGGGGGAATGGTTGCTGAATTGCTTGATGTTCCTTATATTTCCTTAGCTACTAAACTTGATGTTGATGGTGAAACTGCAACATTAGAAAGAGACGTTCAAGGAGGTGTTGAAGTAGTTGAAGTAAATACTCCATTTGTATTAAGCGCTTCAAAAGGAATGGCTGAACAAAGAATTCCTAACATGAGAGGTATTATGGCTGCAAGAACAAAACCATTAAATGTGATTCCAGCAGTAGAAATTGAAAATCTTACTTCAGTTTTGAGTTATTCTTTGCCAGATGCAAAAAGTGGATGCAAATACATTGATCCCGAAAACATGGACGAATTAGTAGATTTATTACATAACGAAGCAAAAGTCATATAAATATGTCAGTATTAGTTTTTATAGAAGCAAAAAGTAAAGTATCAAAAGCTGCATTAGAAGCAGTTTCTTATGGTAGTAAAATAGGTTCAACAACTGTTATCACCTATGGTAATATAAATGAACAAGAGCTAAATATAATAGGTGAATATGGTGGAGAGAAAATATTAGTCAACAGATCTTTAAATGAATCTAATGATCAACAACTAACCAATTTGATTAGTGCTGCTGTAGAACATACAGGAGCAAATGTTGTTGTTATTTCACAAGATCAAACAGGAAAAAGTATTGGGCCAAGAGTTGCAGCGAAACTAAATGCTGGTCATGTTTCTGGAGCAATATCTCTTCCTGAAACAGCTAACGGATTTGTTGTTAATACCAATGTTTTTTCTGGAAAAGCAATGGCTAAAATTGCTGTTCATTCAGAAATAAAAGTAATTTCTTTATTACCCAACTCTCACGCACCTGTGAAAACAAATGGGTCTGCTACAATAGAAGAATTTAATGCCGACCTTGGTGAAGGAAAAATCATTGTTAAAGAATTAAAAACTCAAGGAGAAGGAATTCCTCTTCCTGAAGCTGAATTAGTTGTTTCTGCGGGCAGAGGTCTTAAAGGGCCTGAAAACTGGGGGATTGTGGAAGATCTTGCCAGCACAATTGGTGCTACAACTGCTTGTTCTAGACCTGTTGCTGACATTGGTTGGAGACCTCATCATGAACATGTTGGTCAAACAGGAATAGCAATTAGACCTAATTTATACATTGCCGCTGGAATTTCTGGTGCAATTCAGCATTTAGCTGGGGTTAATGGAAGTAAGGTAATTGTAGTTATTAATACAGATAGTGAAGCTCCATTTTTCAAAGCTGCTGATTACGGAATCATAGGAGATGCCTTTGAAGTTTTACCTAGGTTAAATGAAGCTTTCAAGAAATTCCAAAGTTCGCAGAACTAATTAAGTAGAAAATTATTATTTTCGTTAAATACTTAAATTGTAGTAAGCCTCTCAATTTTTCAGCTTAATATGGATAAAATAAAACTAGAAATTGCTGGGTTATCTTATAGCCAAACACAATCAGGAGCATATGCGCTTGTTCTTGCAGAAGCCAATGGAAAGAGAAGACTTCCTATCATTATAGGTGGGTTTGAAGCTCAAGCAATTGCCATTGAGTTAGAAAACATGACGCCAAGTAGACCTCTTACTCATGATTTATTTAAAAATTTTGCAGATAAGTATCAAATCAACATTAATGAAATTATTATATATAATTTAGTTGAAGGGATCTTCTTTGCTAAATTATATTGCGAGCAAAATGGTATGGAAATTCAAATAGATTCAAGAACTTCTGATGCTATTGCATTAGCAGTAAGGTTCGAGTGTCCTATTTATACATATGAGTTTGTACTAAGTCAAGCTGGAATAATTCTAGAAGATGAAGAACAGACAGAAGAAGATTCTGAACTAATTGAAGAGGAATACAGTATGGATGATTTTAATGCTGATCCAGTTGAAAGATTGACATTAGATGAATTAAATCTAAAACTTAAAGATTCTATAGAAAATGAAGATTATGAATCTGCTTCTAAAATAAGGGATGAAATTAAAAGAAGAGGAAAAAACTAAACACAACTTTTGAAACTATTTTTAAAAACCATACTTGGCTTTCTTCTATTACTTATAACCATTTCATGTACAAAAGAAAAAAGTAACACAACAGTTGATTTATTAAATGGAAAGTGGAAATTATCAAGTGTGGAGTGGCTTTCAGGAGCTGTTGATCAAGTTCCAGAAGAAAACTCTTATTATTTTATTATAAATTCTAGCTCTAGTGGTAATACTTTTTCAATAGACGACAACAAAGGATCTTGGAAATTAAAAGATTCCATCATTTTCATGGAATACATTCCTAGCCAAATTCATTCTAAAATTGACTCCTTGATTGTTCTTAATGATGAAAGCTATCAAGCAATATTTAAAAGTGGAGATGAAAAAGTACTAACTATAAATAAAGACGGTATTTTTCCAGAAAAGATAAGCTCGATGATGGAAATTATTTTGGTAAATAAGAATGAACTAAAATTATACAATAACGGAGATTTATACTTGTACAGAAAAGACATTGTTCCTGAAACGAGTTTTTCATTCACCTCAATACTTAGAGGGCTTATTGGAATTGCATTTTTTTTATTTCTAGGATGGGTTTTTAGTATTGACAGAAAATCAATCAATTGGGTTTTGGTTGCCAAAGGAGTTGCACTTCAAATAATAATAGCAGTACTTGTTCTTAAATTCCCATTAATTGAAGCATTATTTGACGGAATAAGTGTTGCTTTTGTGAAATTAATAGGCTTTACAGATTACGGCTTTACTTTCTTATTTAAAAGTCTAGTTTCAGGTGAAGTTGGAAATCCAATAGTAAGTTTTGCATTTAAAATTTTACCAACAATTATCTTTTTCTCTGCTTTAGTTAGTTTATTTTATTATTGGGGAATTATACAGAAAGTAGTATATGCTTTTGCGTGGATAATGAAAAAATTCATGCGTTTATCAGGTGCAGAAAGCTTAGCTGCTGCAGGAAATGTCTTTTTAGGTCAAACTGAAGCTCCATTGCTTGTAAAACCCTATTTACTTCAAATGACAAAATCAGAAATGATGTGTTTAATGACCGGAGGAATGGCAACAATTGCTGGAGGTGTGCTTGCTGCTTATGTTGGTTTCCTTGGAGGTGATGATCCAGAACAACAAGCTTTTTTTGCTAAGCATTTATTAACGGCATCGATTATTTCAGCACCTGCAGCAATTGTAGCTGCTAAAATGTTAGTTCCTGAAACAGAAAAAATAAATGAAGACCTTACCATTTCTAAAGAAAAAATTGGGACAAACGCACTTGAAGCTATTGCCAACGGAACAACTGATGGTTTAAAATTAGCTGTTAATGTAGGGGCAATGTTACTTGTTTTTATAGCACTGATGGCTTTATGTAATGGTGTCTTAAATCAAATAGGTTCTTGGACAAGTATAAATGGAATTATTGCTGAAAACACACCTTATGATCAATTATCATTTGAATTTATTTTAGGTTACCTAGGAAGACCTTTAGTTTGGATAATGGGAATAAGCTGGGAAGATTCAATTTATGTTGGAGAACTGTTAGGCATAAAAACAGTGCTAAACGAATTTGTTGCCTATCCAAGGCTTGGTGAAATGAAAGCTGATGGACTGATTTCTGAAAGATCAGTAATCATGTCTACCTACTTACTATGCGGTTTTGCTAATTTTGCATCAATAGGAATACAAATAGGTGGTATCGGAGCTCTCGTTCCTTCTCGCAAAGGATTACTTTCTAAATTAGGAATCAGATCTCTTATTGGGGGTACAATTGCTTGTATTCTTACGGCAACAGTAATTGGAATGACGCTCTAATTAAATCTTTTATTCACTAATCAAGTCAATTATTAACTTATCCCTTTTTCTTAGAAAGGGAACTAGTATATTTATCGAAATATTAATACTTAAAATGAAACAATATCTTGACCTTTTAACTCACATTGTTGAAAATGGCACCCAAAAAGGTGACAGAACAGGAACTGGTACAATTAGTTGTTTTGGACATCAAATTAGGTTTGATCTTCAAGAGGGTTTCCCAATGCTAACAACTAAAAAACTGCATTTAAAATCTATTATACATGAATTACTTTGGTTCTTAAAAGGAGAAACAAATATCGAATATTTAAAAGAGAATCAAGTTAAAATATGGGATGCATGGTCTGATGAAAATGGAGATTTAGGGCCTGTTTATGGTCATCAGTGGAGAAACTGGAACAGTGAAGAAATTGATCAAATTAAAGACCTTATTAAAGAACTTAAAACCAACCCTAATAGCAGAAGGATGTTAGTTTCGGCTTGGAATCCTAGCGTGTTACCTGATCCAAATGTTTCATTTACTGAAAATGTAGCTAATGGCAAGGCAGCATTACCACCATGTCACGCTTTCTTTCAATTTTACGTTGCTGATGGAAAATTATCTTGTCAGCTATATCAAAGAAGTGCAGATACTTTTTTAGGCGTTCCTTTCAATATTGCATCTTATGCATTATTAACTATGATGATAGCACAAGTCTGCAATCTAGAACCTGGAGATTTTGTGCACACATTTGGAGATGTTCACCTATATAACAATCACTTAGAGCAGGCTAAAATTCAATTGGAAAGATCTCCTAGAAGTTTACCTAAAATGATTATTAATCCTGAGGTAAAAGATATCTTTAGTTTTAAATTTCAAGATTTTCAATTAATAGATTACAATCCACACCCTCATATTAAAGCTGCCGTTTCTATATGATAGTTTCTATGATAGCAGCAATTGCAAAAAACAATGTGATTGGAAAGAATAATCAACTGATATGGAATCTTCCTAGAGACATGAAATTCTTTATGGACAGTACAATGAATAGACACATAATAATGGGTAGAAAGAACTTTGAAAGTATTCCAAATAAGTATAGACCATTAAAAAACAGAATAAATATAATTGTAACTAGAAATAAAAACTATGAAGCTAACAGCTGTAAAGTTGTTAGTAGTGTGCAAGAAGGCCTTGAATATGCAAAAAAAAATGGCGAAGCGGAATGCTTCATTATAGGGGGAGGACAAATTTATAAACACGCATTAGATTTAGGGTTAGTTGATAAAATGTACCTTACTCATATTAATAGTAATTTTGACGGAGACACCTATTTCCCTGATTTAAATCATACTCAATGGGATTCGAAAGTCATGTTCACTAACACTGCCGATGAAAAAAATCCGCACGATTTTAAGGTAGTTGAATATTCAAAAAAATTAGCTTAAGCAACCTTTAGTTTACTAATTTTTGATTTAGAAAATTTTTCCTTGGCATATGTCAAGGAAATATTCATTTCTTTTTGCTCAGATGATGGAGCATCAAACATAGCATCTGTTAATATTGCTTCACAAATAGATCTTAACCCTCTAGCTCCTAACTTTAACTCTATTGCCTTTTCAACTATGTAATCTAACACCTTAGAGTCAATGTTTAATTGAACCTCATCTAACTCAAATAACTTTTCATATTGCTTTATCAAAGCATTTTTTGGTTGAGTTAAAATCTGACGAAGTGTTTCTTTGTTCAAAGGATTTAAAAAAGTTAAAACTGGAAACCTACCAATTAGTTCAGGAATGAGGCCATACTTTTTTATATCTAATTGATTAACAAAAGACAACAAATTTTCATTATTTATTAGGTCTCCTTCAGAAGAATTGAAACCAATTGCTTGAGTTTTAACTCTTCTTTCAATAATTTTTTGAATACCATCAAAAGCACCACCGCAAACAAAAAGAATATTTTTAGTTTGAATTTGAATCATTTTTTGCTCCGGATGTTTCCTCCCTCCTTGAGGAGGCACACTAACTACAGCTCCTTCTAGCAATTTCAACATTGCTTGCTGAACCCCTTCCCCAGAAACATCTCGTGTAATAGAAGGATTATCACTTTTTCGTGCAACTTTATCTATTTCATCAATAAATACAATCCCTCTTTCAGCAGATGCTACATCAAAATCTGCAGACTGTAACAGTCTTGAAAGTATACTCTCAACATCTTCACCAACATAGCCAGCCTCAGTTAAAACAGTTGCATCAGCAATACAAAAAGGAACATTTAACAACTTAGCAATACTTTTAGCGAGTAAAGTTTTTCCAGTTCCAGTCTCGCCAACTAAAATAACATTAGACTTCTCTATCTCAACTTCATTTTTTGATTCTTTATGTAATAGTCGTTTATAGTGATTATAAACGGCTACAGCTAATACTTTTTTAGCATCATCTTGACCAATAACATATTGATTGAGATGTTCTATAATCTCCTGAGGCTTTAACAACTTCAAAGAAGATTCAATTTCTTTATTGTTTTTCAGCCCTACATCTTCCTGGACTATTGTACTTGCTTGACTTATACATGCCTCACAGATGTGACCAGTAATACCAGCAATTAATACATTAACATCTTTCTTCTCTCTTCCACAGAAAGAACAACGAATATTTTCATTTTTAGATTTTGACATATAACTACAAAATTGTAAATAGCTAACTGAGTTATCTATTCATTTGTTAAAAAGCCAACTTGAGAGCAATAAACTATTTAGGATTTCTCATTAAAACCTCATCAATCATTCCATATTCTTTAGCTTCTTCAGATCTCATCCAGTAATCTCTATCACTATCTTTCCATACTTGCTCAGGATCTTTTTTAGTATGATGAGAAATTATTGCATATAATTCTTTTTTCAATTTTTGAATCTCTCTGGCAGTAATTTCAATATCCGAAGCTTGACCCTGTGCACCACCTAAAGGTTGGTGAATCATTACCCTAGAATGTTTGAGTCCAGTTCTTTTCCCCTCTGCTCCAGCACACAACAAAACAGCTCCCATTGAAGCAGCCATCCCAATACAGATGGTAGAAACATCTGGATTAATATATTGCATCGTATCATAAATTCCTAAACCAGCATATACAGAACCTCCAGGAGAATTGATATAAATTTGAATGTCTTTTTTCGCGTCAATTGACTCTAAAAACAACAATTGTGCAGTAACTATGTTAGCAACATAATCATCAATCCCAGTACCTAAAAAAATAATTCTATCCATCATTAATCGTGAAAAAACATCCATTACAGCAATGTTCATTTGACGTTCTTCAATAATGTTTGGCGTCATATTGGTGGGGACTCTTGAAATAGCCGACATGTAATTATCTAGAGTTAAGCTAGATATTCCCATGTGCTTAACAGCGTATTTTTTAAATTCGTTTTGATCGATATTATGCATTATTTATTAGTCTTTAAAATTTTGAATTAAAGTTAACATTAATCAATTGGATTTGTCACTAAAAAGAAAAGAAATTCCTACTGTGCAGAGGCCAGCTTTACAAAATCATCATATGAAACATATTTTTCAGAAATTTTTAAATTTTCTTTTAAATAATTAATCACTTTTTGGTCGTACATCATGTCAAAAATCTTTCTAGATTCTTCTTGATTTGAAAGTACATTTTGAGCCGCTTTAGTTAATTCTTCATCTCCTGGAATCATCATTCCATATTGACTATATTGAGAAGATAAAAGCTCCTTTGTTTTGGCAACAACTTCATCACTTTCAACTTTAATGTTGTTTTCTTTGATGATTCTGTTCTCAATTAATTGCCATTTCAAGCTTTTGGCATATTGATCATACTCTTGATTTAATTGATCTTCTGTGGCTTCTTTATTTGTTGCCAAAATCCATTTTTTTAGAAACTCATTTGGCAAGCTTAACTTTAACTTCTTAATAAATGTTTCTGAAAGGTTTCTTTTGAAAATTCTTTCACTGTCACCAACAAACATTTTTTCTAAATCCTCTGAAATTCTATTTCTGAAAGCTTTTTCATCAGCAACTTCACCTTCCCCATAAATCTTATCAAACAAAGCAATGTCTAAGTTTGCAGGAGACAAACTTTTCACTTCAGTAACTGTCATTTCAACATTTCTTTTGTAAAGTGCAGCTCTTTCTTTATCGATACCTAACATAGCAGCCATATCTGCTTCACCTTTAGAAATTGTGATAGGATCAATAATTAATTTATCGCCCGCTTTTATGCCAATTAATTTCTTTTTTGCTTTTTTATTGTCAACAAATTCAACAGAAACTGTAGAGCTTTGGTTAAACCCTTCTTCAACCACAACGTCACTTGAATCAAGCTCCTTGAAGTTAGCCATTATCATGTCTTTTTCTGTCGCAACATCTACCAAACCAAGTTTACCATATCTCTTGGCTAAATCATCAATTTGCTTGTTTATTAGCTTATCATCGATTTTCACTTTATGAAAAGGATGCTTATCTCTTCCAGGTATTTTTAATTCAAATTCTGGCGCAATCCCTAATTCATATTGAAACTCAAAATCTCCAGGATTTTTCCAATCAATTTCTAATTGCTCATTACTTTTAGGCAAAGGATTTCCTAAGATATTAATTTCATTTTCTGTAATGTGCTTTTGAATAGTCTGACTCAATAATTTGTCAATTTCTTCAGCTAAAATAGATGGACCATATTTCTTTTTGATTACAGAAGTTGGTATGTGGCCTTTTCTAAAACCAGGCAATTGAACTTGTTTTTTATAACTTTTCAATGAGTTCTCATAAGTCGTATTATAATCCTCATTACTAATTTTAACAGTTAACACAGCATTAAGTGCATCAACATTTTCTATTTTAACATCCATGATTTATAATTTTAAACTAAAAATGGCATAAGTTAGAACTTATACCATCTGTAATTAGTGCGGGTAAAGGGAGTCGAACCCCCACGCCTCGCGGCACTAGATCCTAAGTCTAGCGTGTCTACCAATTCCACCATACCCGCAAAATTTTGAATCTTTATTCAAAAATGGTTTGCAAAGTTATTTAATTTTATTAAAAACAAAAGTTTAACCTCAAATTTGTTCTGTTAACTTTGCTTTAAATTTTACAACCAAATGCTAACAATAGATCCAATTGAATTAGGCAATCCAAAAGCCCATCATTATATATTAGGAGCAATAGGACCAAGACCCATTTGTTTCGCAAGTACTATTGATAAAAAAGGAGTAGCTAATCTAGCTCCATTTTCTTTTTTCAACGTATTTAGCTCTAACCCTCCTGTTGCTATCTTCTCTCCAGCTAGAAGCGGAAGAACTGGCAAACAGAAAGACACCTACAACAATGTAAAAGAAATTGCTGAAGTTGTAATTAATCTTGTTAATTACAACATGGTTGAACAAATGTCATTAGCCAGTTCACCATATGGTTCTGAAATAGATGAATTTACAAAAAGTGGTTTCACACCAATTGCTTCTGAGACCATTAAACCATTTAGAGTAAAAGAATCTCCCGTTCAAATGGAATGTGAAGTTTTCAATGTGATGGAATTAGGGGATAAAGGTGGAGCTGGAAACTTAATAATGTGTAAAATCAAAAAAATTCACATTCAGGAGAATATTCTTGATGAAAACAACATGATAGATCAACACAAAATTGATTTAGTTTCAAGAATGGGCGGTAATTGGTATTGCAGAAGTGATAAAAATTCAATGTTTGAAATTACTAAGCCAATTACCACTTGTGGCATAGGTTACGACAACATTCCAAAAGAAATACTTAACAGTGAAATTTTAAGTGCGAATGATTTAGGCAAGCTTGGAGGAGTTGAACAATTACCAGATGAGACTCAGGTGAATGAATATAAATTAATGGAACTTAGCGACCTTTTTGTTGAGCTAGAAAACAATCAAAAACAACTTGAAAAATCACTTCACAAAAAAGCAAAAGTTCTATTAAAAGAAAATTTATTAGTAGAAGCTTGGCTAACATTATTAGCTTTTAACGACTAATACACTTTCATTAAATATTAAAAAGTTTAGCTTTGCTAAAAATTAAAGAACAAACAATATGAGTCTAGTAATTAAAGGAAAATTAGTAAGGAAGTTAGATGTAGAAAGTGGAACAAGTAAAGCTGGTAAAGAATGGAAAAAACAATCTTTTTTAGTAAATACAGGTGCTCAATATAATCCCGAAGTTTGCTTTCAGCTTTTTGGTGATGATAAAATTCAAATGTTAGATGGTTTAAATGATGGAGATGATCTAGAGGTTTCGTTCAACATATCTTCAAGAGAATATAATGGTCGTTATTTCCACAACATTGATGCATGGAAAATATCAAAAGAAGCAACTAGTAATTCTCCTGAAACAATTCCTCCAGACACAGACTTAGAGCCGCTTGGAGATGATGAAGCAGATGACTTGCCGTTCTAATTAACAATGTCATTTATTGACAAATACAGCAATGCTTTTAGGTATTTACTTCCTAATCCTCTAACCATTGCATTCCTTCTTACTTTGTTTACTTTTTCGCTAGCCTTTTTTTGGCCTAAGGAAAAAACTGATTTAGTTATTACACTAATTGAGGATGAAAATGTTTGTACAGTTGTATCAAACAAAGTGATAGACTGGGGTAATGGTATAAAAAATGATACCATTCAATTCAATAAAAAGGATTGGCTTTTAAAAGCTGGGATTTACAAGTCTCAAAAAAGTAATTACGTTACGAATATTAATTTTCAACTTTCCAAGCAAAATGAGCTACTCACTGTTGTTAAATCAAAAGCGAAGTTCTTAGAATTAGTTTCTTTTTGGTACAACGGACTTTGGGGAAAAGGAGGGTTAACATTTGCTTTTCAAATGATGTTAATGCTAGTTTTAGGACATGTTCTAGCATTAAGTAAGCCTGTTGAAAAATTAATTAACAAACTTTCTCCTTATTGTAATACCACATCAAAAGCAGCTCTTCTTGTCACATTATTAACTCTAACTACTAGCTGGTTTAACTGGGGGTTAGGACTAATTTTTGGAGCAATTTTTGCGAGAAAAGTTGGCGAATATGCCATGAGAAATGGTCTAGCACTCAACTATGGTTTAATTGGTGCTGCAGGTTATTCAGGGTTAATGATTTGGCACGGTGGAATTTCTGGATCATCACTCATTAAAGTAGCTGAAAAAGGCCATTTTAATGATCTAATTTCTAATCCGGATTTACTAACAAAACTACCCTCTTCAATTAGCTTTAATGAAACCGTTTTTTCGTCAATGAATATTACAGCAACCATAAGCTTATTAATAATACTTCCATTAATCATGTTCTTTCTTGGAAAGAAGAAAAAAGGTGCTGTATTAAATTTAAGTTTAGTCCCATCAACGAAAAAACCTAAAAATGATATAAAATTCAAAGGAGCTGAGAAAATTGACCAATCTATATACTTTTCTTCCTTTTTAGGTTCAGCAATGATTTTTTATGCAATTTACATGGCTCTTTCTCATTCAGGTTTTTCAGAATTTAAATTTATTAACCCTGATTACCTAAACTTTTCACTTCTTGGATTAGCACTTTTAATGAATGGTAGCATATCAAATTTTTTAAGCTCATTAGAAAGTGCAATTAAAGGAGTTTCTGGAATTTTAATTCAATTCCCACTATATTTTGGAATTATGGGAATAATGAGCAATAGTGGAATGATTAACGAAATTGCTTTATTTTTCATCAATATTTCAAATGAATTTACTTATCCTTTGTTTACACTAGTAAGTGCTGGGTTAGTCAATTTATTTGTCCCTAGTGGTGGTGGTCAATGGTATGTACAAGGCCCAATAGTAATTCAAACAGCAATTGAAATGAAAATTTCACTCTCTAAAAGTATAATGGCACTTGCATACGGAGATCAACTTACCAACATGCTACAACCCTTTTGGGCTTTACCATTGCTTGGGATAACTGGACTAAAAGCCAAAGAAATATTACCCTACACATTAATAATAATGTTAGTTGGATTTTTGATTTTCAGCTTTGCATTGATTTTGTTTTAATTTTACATTAATCAAAAACAAATCCTTTGTTCATGAAAAATACTGCCTACTTTTTTATTGTATCTATCTCTATTGTAACAACATTAACATTTGGAAAAAGCCTTCTAATTCCATTTGTATTTGCTATGCTGTTATGGTTTATTTCAAGAAAAATGAGATCATTAATGAATAAAGTTTCGTTCATAAAAAAATATTTTCCAACCTGGATAAAAAACACATTAAGCTCTCTTATTATTATCTCCTCTCTTATCGTTATTTCTAAAATATTATCAACTAATATTAACACACTTGCAAGGGCAACTCAAGAATATGATTCAAACATAGGTTCTATTGTTGAAAACATATCACAATACCTAACTATCGACCTAACGGAAACTCTTAAAACACAGCTTGGGAACATAAATTTTGGGCAAATTTTATCTCTTATTTTCAACTCAATAACTGAGCTTTTTGGCAATCTTTTTATGATTGTAATTTATGTATTATTCATCTTTTTAGAAGAAGCTAATTTTCACAAAAAGCTAATGCTTGCTTTCTCAAATAAAGAACAACAAAAAAAAATATCAACTATTCTTGAAGAGATTGAGGCATCAATAACAAATTATTTAGGGCTAAAAACATTGGTGAGTTTTATCACTGGGTTTTTAAGCTATATAATTTTACTTTTCATAGGAATTGATGCTCCAGTATTTTGGGCTTTTCTTATTGCTTTACTTAATTTCATTCCTACAGTTGGCTCGTTAATTGCTACAGTTTTTCCAGCTACTTATTGTTTGTTGCAATTTGGAGATATAACTCCCTTTCTTTTAGTTCTTTTCCTAGTTGGAATAGTACAGGTAATAATAGGAAACATAATTGAACCAAGGTTAATGGGGAATTCACTAAACATTAGCTCTCTTGCCACTTTAATTGCATTATCAGTATGGGGTTCAATTTGGAGCATTACTGGTATGTTTTTAAGTGTCCCCATTACTGTTATTTTAATAATCATTTTATCTCAATTCCCCTCAACAAAACCTGTTGCAATTATTCTTTCAGATAAGGGAGATATAAAATAAAACTGTATATGTTATCAAATAAAAACATCTACATATTATTAGGGCCTTTATTATTCTTAATTCTCAATTTATTTGAACCACCTGCATCTATGCCAAATGAGGCTTATAGTTTAATTCTTATTGTTTTATGGATGGGTATATGGTGGATTACTGAAGCAATACCCATAGCTGTTACTTCACTGCTTCCTTTAATATTATTCCCGCTAACTGGAATAGTCAATTTATCTACTACCGCAGCATCTTTTGGACACAAAATAATTTTCCTCTTTATTGGTGGATTTATTCTTGCTTTAGCAATTGAGAAATGGAATCTACATAAAAGAATTGCGCTGTTTATAATTTCGACAATTGGAAATAACATTTCAAAAATTATTCTAGGTTTTATGTTAGCAACCGCTTTTTTATCAATGTGGATTTCTAATACTGCTACGACAGTGATGATGCTACCTATAGGACTTTCTGTAATATCCCAATTAAATGACAGTCCAAACTCTACTGAAAAGGAAAAAAAATTATTTGGGAAGGCTTTGATGTTAAGTATCGCTTTTAGTGCATCAATTGGAGGAATAGCTACTTTAATAGGCACGCCACCAAACTTGATATTTGCCAGTTTTGTTCAAGAAAACTATGCCATTGAAATTAGCTTTTTACAGTGGATGAAGTTTGGATTACCTGTATCAGTTATACTATTGTTTATAGCATGGTTTTATTTGACTAAAATTGCATTTAAGTTTGAGAATAAACAAATTGATGGTGAGAAAAAAGAAATCAAAAATGAACTTAGCCGCTTAGGGCCTATTAAAATTGAAGAAAAATTAGTACTTATTGTTTTTGGAGTAACCATTTTTTGTTGGATTACCCGATCATTTTTACTTAATTCATTCATTCCTGAATTAGATGACACAATAATTGCTATTTCTTCTGCAATTCTTCTTTTTATTATACCAAGTAAAAATAAAGGTCAAAAGTTAATTTCTTGGGAAGATGCAGTAAAATTACCTTGGGGAATACTGTTATTATTTGGAGGAGGATTAGCCATAGCAAATGGATTTAAAACAACTGGTTTGGCTTATTGGATTGGCGATCAAATAACGTTAATAGAAGCGCTTCCTCTTTTCATTGTTATCTTTTTAATTATTTCAATTGTTAATTTTTTAACTGAAATCACTTCAAACTTAGCTACTACTGCTATGCTACTACCTATAATGGCCCCAATCGCTTTATCTTTAAATATTAATCCATACACACTTATGGTCTCTACTACAATTGCTGCATCATGTGCATTTATGTTACCTGTAGCAACAGCTCCAAATGCATTAGTTTTTGGCTCCAGGTTACTTAAAATTGCTGACATGATAAAAGCTGGTGTTTGGATGAATATTATTTCTATAATTATTCTTTCACTAATAGTGTATTTTTTACTACCATACTTGTGGGATTTTGATATATTTAATTATGAGCGATAAAAATATTTTTATTCATATTCCTAAAACTGGTGGAACAACAATTAATGCCGCCATGAACAACTCTTTATGGCAAACTGAAATTGGATTCAACTATAGACATATTGATGCAAATAAGTTATCTAATTCAGGAGACATTTTCGACCCAGCAAACATTGAGAAATATTCAGACTATTCTATTTTTATGATGCTCCGAAATCCTATTGACAGGATGATATCTGAATATTATTTTATAAAGGAAAGAAAAGAATTTACTGATTTAATAAAAAGTAAGCCTAAAGATTTTAAATCATATATTAAAAGTAGGCAAACCCAAAATTATGTTGTTAATTTCTTAAAAGGCAGAAGGATGTATGATCTTCACTCAGCTAAAGAACAAGATCTTGATGATGTACTTGAAGTTATTCAGAGTGTTCCTGTTCACACGGGAATATTTGAACACTTTTCAGAATCGCTAACATACTTTTCTGAAAATACTGGAATAAAATGGAAAAAAAATATTGATGTAAAACGGATGACCTTTAAAAGACCTAAGTCTGATGAAATTTCTGATGAAATCAAAGAGTTAATAATTAAAAACAATAAACTTGACATTAAACTTTACGATTTCGCCTTTAAAAAGTTTAATGAGCTTAACCCTAAGCTAGTTAAAACCAACATCTCTTTTACAAAAGACAAATACAACCATGTTATTCCATATTGTGTTAAATGGTGCTTTTTTGAATTTTGCATGGACAATAAAAAATTCATAAAACAAAATCTTGATTTTTTTAAAAGCTTAACATTTTATTTAATTAATGAAAAAGGAATTCGAGACGGAAAAACCTATACTAAAGCATGGAACGAAACATTTTTAAATGTAATCGCTATTCAATTTCAAGATTCTGATTTTGAAAAATCATTATTAACAGCTTATAAAATAAGTGATGAGCCTTTAGAGCAAACTAATGATATAGCTAAAGCAGTAGATTTATTCCTTAAAAAGAACAATTCGAATCTTTTTTACAAACCCCTTGTTTTTGATTCAACACAAGTTAAAGTTCCTTCAAAAAAAGGATTTTTATCAAGATTGTTCAATTAATAAACTACTCTACTAACTGCCAAGAACCTGTATTAATTAATGGCTCAGCTTGTTTAAATTTCATTTCTTTAGTTTCTCCACTCTGAAGATTAAGCACTTTAACTCTTTCATTTCTTCCTGGTCTTTTTAAAACTGAGACTGGCTCTCTTTTTACTTGCTGACTTTGATTCTTTTGAGCCATTTGGGAGTTTTGTTGTGTAGATTGTCCCAAATCTTCTCTTCCAGTCTTGAGTTTACTTAGGTCTTGTTTTGGAGGAGACTGAATTGTTCTTGACTGGCTTTCATTTTGAGCATTTTCAACTGGCAATTGAGCTTTCATTAAAAAAGAAATAATATCCTTATTTAGCTTGTCTAGCATTGCTTTGAAAAGATCATACCCTTCAAGTTTATAAATCAATAAAGGATCCTTTTGTTCATATTGAGCATTTTGAGCACTTTGCTTTAAAAAGTCCATCTCTCTTAAATGCTCTTTCCATTCGTTGTCAATAAATCCTAATGTTATGCTTCGTTCTAAAGCATTTATAGCTCTAGCTCCATTAGATTCAAATGCTTCTTTTAAGTTAACAACAATTTTAATTCCTTTTCTTCCATCAGTAAAAGGAATAACAATATTTTCAAATGAATCTGATTGATTTTTATACACATTTTCGATTACAGGAAAAACTCTTTGCTGAATAACTTTTGATTTTCTATCATATGCTTCTCTTGCAGATAAATATAATTTATCAATCAAAACTGCTGCTTCTGTAGAAATAAATTCTTCTTCTGAAAATGGACATTGTATTCCAAAATTTCTAATTACATCAAATGAAAACCCTTCAAAATCACCACTTTCTTGAAAATCATATACAGTAGATTCCGCAATTTCAAATAAAATGTTATCTAAATCCAACTCTAATTTATCTCCAAAGAGTGCATTTTTTCTTCTTGTATAAATCGCTGTTCTTTGAGCATTCATAACATCATCAAACTCTAAAAGTCTCTTACGAATACCAAAATTATTCTCTTCTACCTTTTTTTGTGCTCTTTCAATAGATTTACTAATCATTGAATGCTGAATCACCTCTCCCTCTTTGTGCCCCATTCTGTCCATCATCTTAGCAATTCTCTCAGAACCAAATAAACGCATTAAATTATCTTCAAGAGAAACAAAAAATTGAGATGAACCAGGGTCACCTTGTCTTCCAGATCGACCTCTTAGCTGACGATCTACTCTTCTTGAATCGTGTCTTTCTGTTCCAATGATGGCTAATCCACCATTTTCCTTAACATTTTCTCCTAATTTAATGTCTGTACCTCTACCAGCCATATTAGTTGCAATTGTAACAGTACCTGCTTGACCTGCTGCTGTAACTACTTCTGCTTCTTTTTGGTGCAACTTTGCGTTCAAAACCTGATGTTGTAACTTTTTCATCTTAAGCATTCTAGAAAGCAATTCAGAAACCTCTACAGATGTAGTACCCACTAGAACGGGTCTACCATCAGTTCTTAATCGTTCTATTTCTTCAATAATAGCCGTATATTTTTCTCTAGCTGTTTTGTACACTAAATCATGCTGATCCATTCTTACAATTGGTCGATTTGTCTTAACTACAACAACATCTAATTTGTAAATATCCCATAACTCTTTAGCTTCAGTTTCTGCTGTTCCAGTCATTCCAGCAAGTTTATGGTACATTCTAAAGTAATTCTGAAGTGTTATGGTCGCATAGGTTTGAGATGCCGCTTCAACTTTAACATTTTCTTTAGCTTCTATTGCTTGGTGAAGACCATCCGAATACCTTCTACCATCCATGATCCTACCAGTCTGCTCATCAACAATTTTAACTTTATTATCCATTACAACATATTCAACATCTTTTTCAAATAATGAGTATGCTTTTAATAATTGATTTATTGAATGTATTCGCTCTGCTTTTATCGTGTAGTCAGACATTAATGTGTCTTTTAATTTAAGTTGCTCATCAACTGAAACATTTGACGACTCAATATCAGCAATTTTCATTCCAATGTCTGGAAGAATATAAAATTCAGGATCTTCCTCACCCGATATTAAATCAATACCCTTTTCCGTAAGGTCAATGGTATTGTTCTTTTCATCGATTACAAAATATAGAACCTCATCTGCCTTGGGCATTTCTTTAGCATTATCTTGCAAGTAAAAATTCTCTACTTTTTGAAGCTGAATTTTAATTCCAGGTTCACTTAAATACTTAATTATCGCTTTGTTTTTTGGAAGTCCTCTAAAGGATCTCAGAAGAGCTAACCCTCCTTCTTCAGCATTTTTTTTAGCTTCTTTTTTATTTAATCCTTCTGAATCAGATTTAGCAATTTTACTTTTAGCTTCAGCTAAAAGAGACGTAACTAATTTTCTTTGAAAACTAACAAGTTTTTCGATTTTTGGTTTTAACTCTGTAAACTCATGTTCATCTCCTCTAGGTACAGGACCTGAAATAATAAGAGGTGTTCTCGCATCATCTACAAGCACAGAATCTACCTCATCAATTATGGCAAAATGATGCTTTCTTTGAACAATACTTTCTGGATCGCTTACCATGTTATCTCTCAAATAATCAAATCCAAATTCATTATTTGTTCCAAAAGTAATGTCTGCATTATATGCATCAATTCTTTCAGGAGAGTGAGGTTGATGATTGTCAATGCAAGCAACACTAAGACCGTGAAATTGATAAATTGGGCCCATCCATTCTGCATCCCTTTTAGCCAAATAATCATTAACAGTAATTACATGAACTCCCTTGCCAGCAAGAGCATTTAAGTAAACAGGAAGAGTTGCAACTAATGTCTTCCCCTCACCTGTCATCATTTCAGCAATTTTACCTTTATGAAGAGCAGCTCCTCCCATTAACTGAACATCATAATGAATCATGTTCCAGATAACTTCAGATCCTGCTGCATCCCATTGTTTCTGCCAAACAGCATTATCACCGTTGATAGAGATGTTATCATTAGTTTTAGACAAATCCTTATCCATGTCATTGGCAGTAACAATTAAAGATCCGTTCTCAAAAAGCCTTCTAGCTGTCTCTTTAACAACTGCAAAAGCTTCTGGAAGAATTTCAAACAACACTTCTTCTAATTGCTCATCCTCTTGTTTCTCAAGAGTTTCGATTTCTTTAAAAATAGATTCCTTTTCGTGAATAGGAGTTCCATCTAATTTAGCCTTCTCCCTTAAAGAAGTAATAGCTGAAATAATTTCTGAATTGTGTTTTTGAATTCTTGATTTAAAATCTGTAGTCTTATTTCTTAATTCGTTATCAGAAATAGAAGCTATTTTTTCATATTCAATGTTAACCAAATCAACTATAGGCAATAATTCTTTTAAATCTTTTTGATCTTTATCACCGAATAACTTTTTGAAAATTTTATCTAACATCTGTTAATTGTTTTTTAAAGGCTAACAAAAATAATCTATTAGTTAGTAATGTAGGGTTTTGTAGCCAATAATATAACTTCACAAATTATACCAAATGGAAATTTCTGCCACTATGACACAAAAAAACAGACTTAAAAAAAGGAGAAAGGTTCAGAACTAAAAGAACCTATTAAAGACAGAAATTAATACTCATCTTCATTAAAGAAAAAATCTTCTTTGGTTGGATAATCAGGCCAAATTTCTTCAATTCTATCATAACTTTCACCCTCATCTTCAAGAGCCTGTAAGTTTTCTACGACTTCTAATGGTGCTCCTGTTCGCATTGCAAAATCAATTAATTCATCTTTTGTTGCTGGCCAAGGGGCGTCTTCTAGATAGGAAGCTAGTTCGAGTGTCCAATACATAGTAAATTGTTTTTTCTATTCTAAAGCGCAAAAATAATTTTTTTGTTGATACATCAAAGTAAAAAACCAACTTTATATTATTTTTTTGAATTCCAAGTAGTTTCAACAGCTCCCAAGTGATGAGATAATTTTCTTGAAAGCACAAATAAGAAATCTGAGAGTCTATTAAAATATTGAATAATTAAAGGATTAACCTCCTCATTATCTGACAGCTCTATAACTAACCGTTCACACCTTCTGCAAACTGTTCTGGCAAGATGACAATAAGAAACAGTAGTGTGCCCACCAGGTAAAATAAAATTTTTCATTGGTGGTAAATTTTCTTGAAATTCATCTATTCTAATTTCAATAACAGTTAAATCTGACTCTTTAATTGAGGGTATAGATAAATTTACTTTCTTATTTCCAATTGCGGCAAGATGAGAACCTATAGTGAAAATTTTATTTTGAATTTCAACAAGAAATGTAACATCATCTTCTGGAATCTCTTGGTCTTTCAAAAGACCAAGCCATGAATTTAATTCATCTGCTGTACCATAAGCAGCAATCCTTAAATCATTTTTTTTCACTCTATCTCCTCCCAGTAAAGAGGTTTTTCCCTTATCGCCTGTTTTTGTATATATTTTCATTGCTGTTGCATTATTAATTGTTCTTGAATTGTATTTAGAACATTAAATAAATCTTCTTTATTTTCTAATGTAACTAATTGAGTTCTAAATTTTTTGAAATCAGGGATTCCTTTAAAATAATTAGAATAGTGTCTTCTCATTTCTAAAATACCAAGTTTCTCGCCCTTCCATTTTATACTAAAATTTAAATGTTCTTGAACCGCATCCAATTTTTCTTTTAATGTTGGAGGGTCTAAAATAATTCCATTATTAATATAAGATTTAACTTGATTGAAAAACCATGGATTTCCAATACTAGCTCTTCCAATCATTAGACCATCGACACCAAATCTATTTTTATAATCCAATGCCTTTTCAGCAGAAGTTATATCACCATTTCCAAATACAGGAATATTCATTCTTGAATTGTTCTTTACCGCTGCAATAAGCGACCAATCTGCCTCCCCTTTATACATTTGAGCACGTGTTCTACCATGAATTGAAATTGCTTTAATTCCTACATCTTGCAAGCGCTCTGCAACCTCAACAATGTATTTAGAATTCTCATCCCATCCCAAACGGGTTTTAACAGTAACTGGAAGAGAAGTAGATTTAACTATTTCTTTGGTTAATGCAACCATCTTTGGAATATCTTGTAAGATTCCAGCTCCAGCACCTTTACCTGCAACTTTTTTAACTGGACAACCGTAATTAATATCAATTATATCTGGATTAGCTGCTTCACAAACTTCCGTAGCTTTTTTCATAGATTCAATTTCTGAACCAAATATTTGAATTCCAACTGGTCTTTCGTATTCAAAAATATCTAATTTCTGTACACTTTTGGCTGCATCTCTAATCAGGCCTTCTGAAGAAATAAATTCAGTATACATGACATCTGCGCCATGCTTTTTACAAAGTGCTCTGAAAGGTGGGTCACTAACATCTTCCATTGGAGCTAAAAGCAATGGAAATTCAGTTAATTTTATGTCTCCTATGTATATCAAAAATGTAATTTTACACATCAAAATTAATATTTAAGGACATAAGCACTGCTATAAATATGAAAAATGGTACTTATTATACTAAATCCTTTACTGAAAAATTATTTTATTTTTTCATCTTTTGTCTCTTAGGGAAAATCATTTTTAGTGGTTTAAGCTATTATATTTCACTTTGGGCTTTTAAAATTGATTTAACTCATCTTGAAAGCTTTGATAACAATACTATTAGATCTTATAAAATTGCTGCTTTATTAGATCAAATCGGCACATTTCTTATTCCTTCAATAGCCTTTTGTTGGTTTTTCAATAAAAAGTATAATCAACTATTGAAATTTCAGAAACTAAAGCTTAGCACCATAATAGCACTTCCATTAATTTTGACAATTATGGTGATTTCTAGTTCTTTCCTTCTGGAGTTAAATCACAGCATTGATTTTTCTTTTTTAGGTAATAAAACAATGAATCTAATTAGGTATAATCAAGAAAAGATGGATGAAATTCATCAATCATTTATAGGCACAACAAATAAAAGTTTATTATTTAATTTTTTATTAATGGCGCTAGTACCAGCAATTTGTGAAGAGATTGCATTTAGAGGGGTATTACAAACCTTGTTAATTAGATGGACAAATAATTTTCATATTGGAATATTAATTTCTTCTATAATATTTGCTATGTTGCATTTTCAATTTTACAACATCATACCATTACTAATCTTAGGATTATTATTGGGCTATACAATAGCAATAACTAATAACATATGGTCTACCATTTTGTTACACTTTACTTTTAATAGCTTAAGTATTATTTCCATATATTCAAAAAAAAGGGGAATGGATTTAGAAAATATAATTACAATTGAAAATTCTTACCAAAATATAATTACACTTCTAATTTGCATTGCTTTATTGTTCATTTTTTGGAGAAAAAATAATCTTCTAAAAAAGATAAAACAAAATTATTCAGCATAAAAAAAGGGAACATAAAGTTCCCTTTTTAAAAAATAATCTAGTTTACTTTTTCTTCTTGTCTTTTTGAACAGAATAAACAACTTTAAATGCTTCAGCTTCTTTCAGTTCATCTTGTATTTCTCTTACTAACCTCATTTTAGTTTTTTTATCAACCTTAAAAACATTGAAAAATTTAGAATCCCATACTTGAGCAAATTCTGGATTCTTCTTTAACTTATTTAAGTAGTTTCTGATTTCAGAATTATCATTTATTAAATCATCATCCAATTGTGTTTTGTAAAGAGGTTCTCCTTTTGCTGTGAATTCACCGGGCACTTTTCCAATCCAATAATATGCTGCTTTAACATTTTTCTCTAAATCAACAGTCTCTTTAATAGTGACTTTGTCAATAACAATTTTTTTAGATTCTTTTTCTTTAAAAACAGTTGTTACCATAAAAAAGAAAAGTAACATAAAAACAATATCTGGTAAGGCTGCAGTAGATATTGCAGGATCTTTTCTTTTCTTACCCTTTGAAAATTTTGACATAATATAAATTTTACTGAACTGACCTGTTCTTCTCTTTCATTATTCTTTTAGGATAAACCTGACGAATTGCAGAAATTTTAGCTTTATCAGTTTCTACTTTTTTATTGAGCTTAGTAAATGGAATGCCAAATTTTTCTAAACACAACTCATTCCTTAAATCATTTAATCCTAACATAATTTGATCCAATACTTGCATATAAATATCATAAGATGTAGCATTATCTAGCTGTATTGACACTGTTGCACTATTGGGTAAAGCAGGGAAATCTCCAATTAACTTTACGGCTTCTAGTCTAGATGCCCAAATACCTCTTTCAATATTATAAAGAGGAGCGTCTGGATAAACTTTAAGAACTTCGTCTAACCTAACAAGTGTATCTTCACAAACTTTTCTAGTGACATCTATGTATTTTGGCCATCTTCTATCACCAACTTTATGCACATAAAATTCTTTTACAGCTTCTTGTATGTCTTCCAGTTTAGCAAATTCCTCCTCGATAGCAATTTTATCTGTTTTAGTAGCTTGAATTTGAAGAACATTGGTTTTGTTTAACAAAAATTCAATTTCTGACTTTTGAGGCAACCTTTCCTCATGAACTTGAGGAAGATTCATTGTTGTTGTAATAAGGAAAAAAATAAGAAGTAAAAAGGCAATGTCAGCCATTGAACCTGCATTTATTTCTTCTATTTCTTTTTTTGCCATAACTATTTATTATCTGAAATACTTAACTACTGTACCACCAATCCAACCAATAAGAGCTACTAAAATTAGAATTCCTGTTGCATTAATAGCTGCACTAGCAATTTTCCAATTTTCTGGAGTGTGTATTTTTTCTTCTTCTAGAAGACCTACTTCAGAATTAATCATCTCGGCAGGAACATCACTTGATGATGCCGCATAAACAATAACCATTAAAAGAGCAAAAATTCCAATGCCTCCAAGAATACGCAAAGCTTTTTTTCTGTCAATTACAAGTAAATAAATGAATCCGCCTAAAACAATTAAAACTCCTAATATTAAAATTGTGTTGGTAAATCCGATAACTAAAGAAACATCAGACCATAATGCTTTGCTTTTTTCAGATGCAATTTCTGAGGTTCTTGATGTAATGTGTTGACTAAGCTCAGAAGAGCTAAGTTCTTCATTTAGCTTTAAGTCTTTAGCTTCTTTAATTGCCCACTGTTCTTGCTGAGCATAACTCATTTCTGCAGGATTGTCATCGCCCATTACCATAACGGTAAACAAGACTCCTAAAAAAATGATAAGACCTGTTATTGATTTGAGTACAATATTTTGAACCTTAGTATCCATAATAATTATATAATTAGAATTAGAATTACTTTGAAGAAACTTCGTGCTTAACTAAAATATCAATCAAAGAAATAGAAGCATCTTCCATTTGATTAACTAATGAATCAATTTTAGAAACAATGTAATTATAAAAAATCTGTAAAATAATAGCAACAATTAAACCAGAAACAGTTGTAATAAGAGCAACCTTAATACCACCAGCCAATTCATCAGGCTTAGCTTCTCCTTTTAATTCGATAATATCAAATGCTTGAATCATACCTATTACAGTTCCCATAAAACCAAGCATAGGTGCAAGAGCAATAAATAAACCTATCCAAGAAAGACCTCTTTCTAATAACCCCATTTGAACGCCACCGTAAGAAATAACAGATTTTTCTACCATTTCAACACCTTCTGAGCTTCTTTCTAATCCTTGGTAAAATATACTTGCAACAGGACCTCTAGTATTTCTACAAACTTCTTTTGCTGCATCAACTCCGCCATTAGCTAGAGCATCTTCAATGCTATCTAATAAAGACTTAGTGTTTGTAGTAGCTAGGTTTAAATAAATAATACGTTCGATAGACAATGCTAAACCTAAAATTAAAGCGATAAGTACAAAAGACATGAACAATGGTCCACCTTCAATAAATTTCAACTTAAGAGATTGTGAAATCCCAGCAGTTTCAGCAACTTCATCTGCAGGCTCTTCTACTACTTCTTCTAAAGGCACTTCTTCAGGTGTTTCTTCTACGACTTCTTCAATAGGAGCTACAGTAGAGTCATTAGGTAGTGAATCTTGAGCAGTTAATGTACTCATTGATAACATTCCGAATACTGCAATAAACGCAAATACTTTTTTCATAATTGTTGTTTCTTTGTGGTTTTAAATCTTTAAAAAATGAGGATTTCCTCTTATTGTAAATTAAATTGGTTCGAAAAATACAAAATTTTAACGTTGTAAATAAAAATTTATTTCAAGAATTCTAAGAAAGAGTGAATTTACAAGCGTTATTTTTAAATTTCACCAGAAATATTTTCTTGAAAAGTTTTCTTTAACTCTTTTATCGTTTTATTCTCAGCCAGCAGTAGCATTAGCTTAGTTATTACCGCTTCTATTGTCATGTCTTTAGCACCAACAACTCCTAACTCTTTTAATTTAGCACTTGTTTCATACTTGCCCAACTGTACACTTCCTGCATTGCACTGTGTTAGGTTTACAATGAACTTTCCTTTAGAAATATTGTTTCCAATGATTTTCAAAAACTTTTTGTCTGTTGGAGCATTTCCCGAACCAAATGTTAATAAAACAACTGCACGCTGTTTTTCTAAATTGAGTTGTTTTTCCAACATGTTAAAATCCATACCTGGATATAGATAAATAACACCAATTGAATTATCAAAACTTGAAAAATATTGCACATTACTTTCACTTGAAAGTAACGCAGAATAATTGTATTTTATATTAATTCCAGCTTCAGCCAATGTTGGGTAATTAAAAGATTTAAAAGCTTCAAAATCTTCGGAGCTAACCTTTGTTGTTCGATTTGCTCTATACAATTGATATTCAAAATAAATAGCAACTTCCTGAATAATAGGTTTATTGTTTTTTGATGATGAAGCAATCTCAATAGCTGTTATTAAATTTTCTTTGCCATCTGTCCTAATGGTTCCAATTGGAAGTTGAGAGCCAGTGAAAATAATTGGCTTAGATAAATTTCTAAACATAAAGCTTAAAGCACTAGCAGAATAAGCCATAGTGTCTGAACCGTGGAGCACAACAAAGCCATCGTAATTTTCATAATTTTTCCATATAAAATCTCCAATTCTTTTCCAAGAAGAAAAATTCATATTAGAAGAGTCTATTGGGTTTTTAAATGAAACAGCATCAAGCGAACATTTAATTTTTTTTAACTCTGGAATCTCTTGAGTGATTTGATTAAAATCAAAAGGTTTTAACACAGCACTTGAAGGTTCTGTGATCATACCGATAGTCCCACCAGTATAAATAATCAATATTTTTGCTCTTCTCACTTTATTAGAATAAAAAATACAAAGGTATAATTACTAATAATCCATCCAAAATAAATGAATAATACCAGTCAGGTCTAGTTTTATAAGAGAATAAAACAATTAATGCAGAAAATAAACAATGTAAAAACATAGAATATTGTTTCAACATAAGAAAGACTATACCAGACAAAAGAATAATAACTGTAGCTAATACGCAAGAAATTGGCTTACCAATTAATTGTGGGATTGTTTTTTTAGATTGATTATCCAAATCCATATCTCTAATGTCGAATGGAATGGTTATACCAAGAATGTATAAAAAACTACTTAATATATAAATCCAATTATTGAGAAATTTATTCCCGTAATATAATTCAGGAAGAAAAACAGTAACAAACCCCCAACAAAATGCAATTAACAATACTTTAATAAATGGAATATCTCTAAGTGATATGCCTAAAATTGGCCATCTATAAAACAGAACAATGAAAGAAAAAGGAGCAAATATTAATAATCTATCTAAACTAAAACCGATAAATAAATAGGCACAAATCAAAAGAGAAACAATAGAAATTATTGCCAATGAAATAATATTTTTTGAAAGCCAATCATCTTTTAACTCATAAGAATTTTGCTCTTTTCCCCTCATTATTCTTTGCAAATTATAACCAGAAAGAGTTATTAAAAAAACAACAATTAAGAGTTTGTAATTCACTTGTTTGTAAATCATCATTGAATTTGCATAGGTTAAACCAACCGCACCAAACGCTATCCAAAAATTACCATAAATTAACCAACGATATAAAAATTGCATTCTAAAAAACTGTAATGAATTGAATTAACATGTAAAAGGAATTCAATTAACTTCTATAATACAAAGATAAGTTGATTCTTGGAATCTTAAAATATCTTATTTTTAAAATACATGTGAAAACAATATTTAACTAAATTATTTTTAGATTGATTTGTTAATATATTTGCCAAAAAATTCATTCCAATTATGAGCCATAAATCATTTGTAAACAGACACATCGGAATTACTGAAGGAGAGACAAAAAATATACTTTCCCAAGTAAATGCATCGTCTATTTCTGAATTAATTGATGAAACAATTCCATCTAACATAAAAGCTGAAAAAGAGCTAGCTACTGGAGAAGCAATGTCAGAAAGAGAATATTTAACTCATATAAATTCAGTTGCCAAACTAAACAAGCTTTACGACTCATACATAGGTCAAGGTTACTACGGGACAGAAACTCCGTCAGTAATTTTAAGAAATGTTTTAGAAAACCCAGGATGGTACACTGCATACACTCCCTATCAAGCAGAAATTTCTCAAGGTAGATTAGAAGCATTGTTGAATTTCCAGACCATGATAACAGATTTAACTGGAATGGAACTTTCTAACGCATCACTTTTAGATGAAGGAACAGCAGCCGCTGAAGCTATGTTAATGTTCTTTCATATGAGAACTAGAAAGCAAGAAAAAGCAGGAGTAAATAAGTTTTATGTTTCTGACTTTATTTTTACTCAAACAAAAGAGGTTTTAGAATGTAGAGCCGAACCTCTAGGAATAGAGCTAACATTTGGAAGTCCAGAAGATTTCAAAATGGATGACACTTATTTTGGAGCTGTTTTACAATATCCTGATAACCTAGGAAATATTTTTAATCATAAGTCTTTTGCAAGTAAATGTCATGATAACGAAATTAAGCTTGCTGTAATTTCGGACATATTAAGCCTTGTTTTACTTGAATCTCCTGGAAGTTGGGGTGCTGATGTTGTTGTTGGTTCTACACAAAGATTTGGAGTGCCTATGGGTTATGGTGGTCCTCATGCAGCTTATTTTTCTTGTAAAGAAGAACACAAAAGGTTTATTCCTGGTAGAATAATCGGAGTCTCGATAGACAGCTATGGTAATAATGCTTTAAGGATGGCTCTTCAGACTAGAGAGCAGCACATTAAAAGAGCCAAAGCTACATCAAACATTTGCACCGCACAGGCTTTATTAGCAGTTATGGCAAGCATGTATGCTGTTTATCATGGACCAAAAGGGTTAAGACAAATAGCAAAAGATATTCACTCTAAAACAATTTCACTTAAATCTGCTTTAGAAAATGCTGGCGTTGAAGTTCTCAACGAAAATGCCTTTGACACAATTAGTTTTAAAGCAGACTTAAAACGTTTAGAAGAGTTTACTTTAAAAAACGAAATCAATCTTGGTTACTATTTTGATAAAGGGATTGCTGTCATCTCAATTGATGAATTAACTGATTGGTCTGATTTAGAAAAACTAGTTAAGTGCTTAAATGATGCATTGAATAAATCAATAATACTTGGAAAATCTGATAGTCCTTCTGTTTACATGCAGAGAAAAGATGAAATTTTAACGCATCCAGTTTTCAATTCCTATCATTCAGAAACAGAAATGATGCGGTATTTAAAAACATTGGAAAACAAAGATCTATCATTAACACATACCATGATTTCGTTAGGTTCTTGCACGATGAAATTAAATGCAGCATCAGAAATGATTCCAATAACAATTGATGAATTTGCCAATCTTCATCCATTTTCTCCAATAGACCAAGCAGAAGGGTATCAACAAATTTTTGACACTCTCATAAAAGACTTATGCGACATAACTGGATTTGCAGGAATGTCATTACAACCCAATAGTGGTGCACAAGGAGAATACGCTGGATTAATGGTTATTCGTGCATACCATGAAAACAATAATGATAGCGCAAGAAACATTTGTTTAATACCAAGTAGTGCACATGGAACAAATCCAGCAAGTGCTGTAATGGCTGGAATGAAGGTTGTTATTGTCGGTTGTGATGAAAATGGAAACATTGATGTTTCTGATTTGAGGGAAAAAGCTCAAGAATATTCAGCTAACTTAGCTGCTTTGATGGTTACTTACCCATCTACCCATGGTGTTTTTGAAGAAAGCATTATTGAAATCACAGATATAATTCACGAAAATGGTGGCCAAGTATACATGGATGGAGCAAACATGAATGCTCAAGTTGGTCTTACCTCTCCAGGACTCATTGGAGCTGATGTTTGTCACTTAAACTTGCACAAAACTTTTGCTATTCCTCATGGTGGTGGTGGTCCTGGAATGGGACCCATTGGAGTTGCCAAGCACCTCGCTCCTTTTTTACCAGGAAACCCAATAATTAAAACAGGAGGAGAAAAAGCAATTAAGCCCATTAACTCTGCTCCTTATGGCAGTGGCTTAATTCTACTTATTTCTTATGGATATATTAAAATGCTTGGTGCTAGCGGACTAAAAAAATCTACTGAACTTGCTATTCTTAATGCAAATTATCTAAAAGCAAAACTACATTCATATTATGATGTGCTTTATACAGGTCCTAATGGAAGAGTTGCTCATGAAATGATTATTGATTGTAGAGAATTTAAAAAAGATTCTGGTGTAGAAGTAGAAGACATTGCAAAAAGGTTAATTGATTATGGATTCCACGCTCCAACAGTAAGTTTTCCAGTGCCAGGAACAATGATGATTGAACCAACTGAAAGTGAAGCTCTATGTGAACTTGACAGATTTGTTGAAGCAATGATTAAAATAAGAGAAGAAATTCAAGAAATTGAAGAGGGTATTTATCCTAAAGAAGATAATGTTCTAAAAAATGCTCCACATACTGCTGTATCTCTTATAAATGACAAATGGGAACACAGTTATTCAAGAACCAAAGCAGCTTACCCTACAGATTCACTCTATGAAAACAAATACTGGGTACCAGTTGGTAGAGTAAACAATGCGCATGGAGATAGAAACCTTGTTTGTAGTTGCTTACCTATTGAAGCATACCAAGAGCAAGCAACTATATAATTGATAATGAGTCTTTAAAAAACATCCAAAGGGTTGATTTATTTGGATTTTCGCTTTAAATTAATTTTATTTGCAAACCTTATAATTAACCCTAGTATAAAACTTTATAATTTAAAACAAACAAAATGAAAAAAATTTACTTAAGTATTTTATCTGTTGCAATAGTTTCTGGACTTAACGCACAGTATAAAAAAAGTGAAGGACCAGTTGCTCGTTCTGTAGAGCATTCTGAATTAAAGCCTATCACAAACAATTTTAACCAAGAAAAAACAGTTCTTTGGTCTAACACATTTAGCAGTGCTGCTGATTGGGTTATTGGTCATGATGCTTCTGCTTGTGCATTAGATTGGTCAATTGGTACAGTTTCTTGTGCTGGATCATTTCCTATTGCTGATATAGCTTCTTCAACTGCAGCTGATGGTTGGGCAATGGTAGACTCTGACAATTACGGAGGAGCTACTGGTGGGTCTGAAATTGAAGACAGCTGGATTACAATGGCATCTCCAATTGATTTATCTGCGTATCCAAATGTTGTTGTTGAATTTGAGACACATTACAGAAGGTATAACAGTGAAAGACCTTACGTTGTTGTTGGTATTGGTGATGGTGCTGGTAATGTTACTTGGCCAGATTTAGATCCATTAACTGATATTTCAACTTTAACTAATGTTTTTGATGCTTTTCCAAACTGGGCTAACAGTGCTGCAACAACTAACCCTCAACTAATGCAAATTAACATTAGTTCTGCGCTAGTTGGTTTAACACCTACTGAGCTTTCTGATATTTACATCAGACTTCATTGGACGGGTACTTGGGGATATGCTTGGTTTGTAGATGATTTCGCAATCATTGAGCAACCTCAAAATGATGTTCAAACAACTACTGCTTATATTTCTGGTGAAAACAATAGCGGTGTTGAGTACGGAAGAACTCCAACTAATCATGTTGATGCAAATTATTTCGTTGGAGCTCAAATCTTCAACTTTGGTGTTCAAGATCAAACAAATGTTGTTATGACTGGTGATTTTGGTTCGTTTGGTAACAGTGGAAGCACAACTTTATTGGAAGCTGATTCTACAATTACAATCGAAACTACTGAAGCTTTAACTCTTTCAACTGGTCTTTACGAAGGTGATTTCACCTCTGTCTCAGATCAAGAAACTTCTGGTGCGGCTACTTTTGGAAACAATGTTTATGAAAGAAATTTCGAAGTTACTTCAGATGTTTACTCTTTAGATGGTGCTGGAAATCACCCAGCTGGTTATGATGATTACACATCATTAGGAACTGCATCATTTACTGGTGCTGAAGATGGTCTAGTTCTTGCTACACTTTACCATGTAAAACAAGCTGATCAAGTTTCAGGATTAAGAGTAATGTTAACTTCAACTGGAAATACTGCTGGTGGAGAAATTATTGCTTCAATCAAAGATACTTCAGATTTTTGGGCATATGACATGACTAATTTATTTGTATCTAGTATTACAACAGTTACTGCTAACGATATTTCTAATGGATATGTTGATGTATGGTTTGATGAAGTTTTAAATATTAATGCTGGTGTATACTATGCAGCTATTGAACTTTACAGCTTTGGAAATGCAAATGATATCAGAGTTTTAGATGATAGAACAGTTGCTCAACCATCTGATGCTAGTGCAATTTATATTCCTGGAGATCAATCTTACACAAACGGAACTGGAACTGCAATTCGTATGCTTATGGGCAACGGTTGGGGAGTTGGTGTTGATGAAGCTACTTTAGAAGGAGTTTCTGTATATCCTAATCCTTCTGAAGGAATAGTAAACATTACTAATACAAACAATGAAGAAAATTCAATCGTTGTGTATGATGTGCTTGGTCAAATTATTATGACTAAAGTATCTAACACTACAACTACTATTGATTTATCTAACCAAGGTACTGGTGTTTATTTAGTTGAAGTTTCTAATAATAATGGAACTATTATCGAAAGAGTTATTATCAAATAATAATTCTTAATAAACTCAAATTTAAAGGCAGCTTCGGCTGCCTTTTTTTATATCCATTTTTTGCTCTTGTTTTAATGAATTGATTTCCGTAAATTTAGGGCTCCTAAAAATTTAATAATTAAATAACACTACATGAAAAAAATATTACTCTCATTATTAGCGCTAACTACTTTTGTTTTTGCTAATGCACAAATTATTGTAAGAGGAGTTTCTCCTGCAGTAATTGCAAATAATTATGACTTTACCTGGGCTGATCCAGGCGGAGGTGATTGGGCTTGTCCCGATTTCAACGTTGCCAATACTTTTGTTGAAGATACTTTAATGATGGTTGAAGATGGCACTGCTGGTCTAAATCCTCAAGGAAATCCGATATCTCAAGAAGGATGTAACCCACTAATCAATGACTTAACAGGTAAAATAGCAGTTTGCTACAGAAATACTTGTCAGTTTGGAACTAAAGCATTAAATGCTCAAAACGCAGGTGCTGTTGGTATTATTATTATTAACAGAGATCCAGAAGCTATAGGAATGGCTGGTGGTGATGACGGAACTGCCGTTACCATTCCAGTTGTTATGCTATCTAGCGATGATGGAGCAACTCTTGTCAATGAAATGGCAAATTCAGATGTTGTTGCATTTATGGGTAATAAATTAAACTTATATGCACATGATGGTGGTACTAGCAAGTCTGACATAATGATTTCTAAATATGGTTCTATCCCTCAAGATATGGCTAACAACGGATACACATTTGACCTAGGTGTTCAATTCACTAATTTTGGTTCATCTGACAACGATTTTTATGCAATAGCTGAAATTAATGGTCCTACTGGTCAAGTTTATTACGATTCTTTAGCTCCTCTAAATTTGATTTCAGGAGACACTCTATCAGTTTTTAATGGAAATGCAAATTCATTTGCAGCATTAACTAATGGAACTTGGGATTTAGGTAAATACACAGTATCCTACTCAATTGGAATTATTGGACAAACTGATGAAGATACTTTTGACAATAATTTTTCTTCAGATTTTCATGTTACAACAGATATTCTTTCATTGGCAAGACAAGATGTTGCTACAAGTACTGTAGCGGTTAATTCTTTTCCAATTAATCATACCACAAGTTACCAATCATGTATGATGCTTCAAGATGTGTACCCAACGGTTTCCACTGGAGTTGAAGGAATTTACTTTTCTCCTTTTAATGAAGGTGTTTCTGAAAGCTTAGATGGTATCTATTTACAAGGTGAAATTTACGAATGGGATGATGCTTGGACTGGTGTTGATGGCTCATGGGCAAATGTTACTTTCGATGTTCTTTCGGCAGTTGCTGATTTTGATTGGGATGGTACAGCAAGTACAGTAAATGGTGAAGTTGTTTATGCTCCACTTAATGAATCGGTACAATTAGTTGACAATCAAAGATACCTAGTATGTTTGAATTCATTTGCAAATGATTCTATTGGTTTCGGATATGATAGTGGTCCAAATTACGGGGCAAATTACTCTATTTACAACCAACCAATTGGTGCATTAAACATTGATGGTGCAACTTGGTACACTGGATGGACTAGTGCTGACGCTGTAACGCTTGGACTAAAAATTGCTAATGACGTTAATGTAATTGAGCTTGAAACAATTGAGGGTATAGTTTATCCTAATCCAGCAAATAATGAGATAACAATATCATTAGAAAACGGAAATGGATTTGCTAATCTTTCTGTTCACGATATTACTGGAAGATTGGTTTCTTCTAAAACAATCAATACAGATAATGGATTAATTAATGTTGCCTTAAACAACCTTGAAAGTGGTAATTACATCTTCAATCTAAATTTTGAAGATGGGAAAATTAGCAAATTTAAAGTAGTAGTTGCAAAGTAATTCAATAACAATACTCAATAAAAAAAGCCACTTAACAGTGGCTTTTTTTATTTATAACATTTCTTTAAATTGACGTAAAAATTTTGAAACGTAGACAAAGTTATTAAGCTCTTTTACGTCAGTATTTAAAATAGTATTTCTATCTCCAACCCATTTGTTCATCCCTTCGTAAATAAACATGATGTTATCACCAATCTCCAAAACAGAATTCATGTCGTGAGTTATTACAACTGTAGTCATTTGATATTCTTCTGTAATCTCTTTAATTAATTCATCTATTACAATTGCTGTAACTGGATCTAGTCCAGAATTAGGTTCATCACAAAATAAATATTTTGGATTCATTGCAATTGCTCTAGCAATTGCAACTCTTTTCTGCATTCCACCACTAATTTCCGCAGGAAATAAATTGTTTTTATTAATAATATTTACTCTATTGAGACAAAAATTAGTTCTTTCAAGAATTTCCTCTTTACTAGAATTAGAAAACATTTTTAGAGGAAATGCTACGTTTTCTTCAACACTTAAAGAGTCAAATAAAGCACCCCCTTGAAACAACATACCCAATTCTTTTCTTATTTCTTTTCTTTCTTTGTTGTTTATCCCTCTAAAACTCCTACCATCATAAATTATTTCTCCTTCATCTGGTTCCAATAATCCAACAATACATTTAGTTAAAACTGATTTGCCAGACCCACTCTTACCAATAATTAAATTCGTTTTACCTTTTTGAAAGGTGAAACTTACATCATCTAAGACCTGAACACCAGAAAAAGATTTAGATATGTTTTTAATCTCTATCAATCTAAGAGTAATTGTGTTAACAAGACGTTAATCATCAAAATTAAAATACTACTATAAACAACAGCTTTCGTGCTTGATTTACCTACCTCAAGTGCTCCTCCAGATGTGTAGTACCCAAAATAACTGGAAACACTTGTAATAATAAATGCGAAGAAAACTGTTTTTATTAATGCATACCTTAAGTATTCATAATTTTCATACGAGAATGATTGAATCCCCAACAAATACTGCTCAATAGGAATTATCTCTGTTAAATAACACAATGCCCACCCACCAACAAAACCAAAAAACATACTATACATGATTAAAATTGGGAAAATAAAAAGTGAACCTAAAATTTTAGGACCAATTAAAAACCCTATTGAATTTACACCCATTACTTCTAAAGCATCTATTTGCTCTGTCACTCTCATAGTCCCCAGCTCAGAAGCGATGTTAGATCCTACTTTACCTGCTAGAATTAAAGATATTATAGTAGGGCAAAACTCAAGAATTAATGTTTGCTTCACAGTAAACCCCACAGTATAATCTGGTATCCAGGCAGACTCTATAGCACTAGCTGTTTGAATAACCAAAACTGCCCCCATAAAAGCAGACATCAAAACAACCATAAAGAGTGACTTAACACCTAATTGGATAATTTCATCAATCAACCTCTTCCAATAAGTAGATACTCTTTCTGGTTTAGCAAAAAGGTAAGAAAGCATAGTTGTGTAACGACCAATATGATAAAACATACTTTTGAAATAATATTATATTAACGAAAATAGTTAATATATATTGGGAAATAGCATGTGCATTCCCTAAATTTAAACAGTTTAATATTGATATTAATTAATATTATGAAAATAAAAACCTTTTTATTATTAGTATTGTTCTTTTCAACTTTTTGTTTTAATTCTTGTTCTTTGTTTAAGAAAAAAAACAAATGTGACACTTGTCCTTCTTGGACACAAGGTCAAAATACAAGTTTTGAAGAATTAGATAGTAAATCATAAATTACCCTATTCGTTAAATTTGTACTTTTCGAAATTACTTTATTATGGAAAATAACTATTTAGTTGTTATGGCTGGTGGCATTGGATCAAGATTTTGGCCAATGAGTAAAGAATCATTTCCCAAACAATTTCATGATGTTCTTGGTGTTGGTAAATCTTTACTTCAATTAACTGTTGAAAGATTTAAAAATACTTGCCCAAAAGAAAATATATATATTGTTACTAATGAAGCATATCTTGATTTAGTTAAAGAACAGTTACCTTTTCTTGAAGATTCTCAAATTTTATTAGAACCATTTAGAAAAAACACAGCTCCTTGTGTTGCTTATGCATCTTACAAGATTAAATCAATAAATGAAAATGCTAAATTAATTATCGTTCCAAGTGATCATGTAATACTAAATCAAATTGAATTTGAAAGCACACTTCAAATTGCTCTTAAGGAAGCAGATAATCAACAGTTGATTACATTAGGTATTCATCCAAGTAGACCTGACACTGGGTATGGATATATTCAATTTGAAGACTTTAGTGATGACAAACCTAAATCACTTAAGAGGGTGAAAACATTTACAGAAAAACCTCCCTTAGATTTAGCTATAAAATTTTTAGAATCTGGAGAGTTTTATTGGAACTCTGGTATGTTTATTTGGTCTGCTGATAGTATTATCAACGCTTTTGAAAAACACATGCCCGACTTACATAAAGTTTTTCATGATGCCCTACCAATTTTTAATACAAATCAAGAAGCAAGTTTAATCAAATCCATATACCCCGTATGTAAAAACATCTCAATTGACAACGGAATTATGGAACAAGCAAGTAATGTTTTGGTAGTCTTGGCTGATTTTGGATGGAGTGATCTAGGAACTTGGGGATCGCTTTATGAAAACTTACCAAAAGATGAATCCAAAAATGCTGTTGTTGGAGAGAAAATAACTTTATATAACTCTTCAAATAACATTATAAGAATGCCTAAAAATAAATTAGCGTTAATTGAAGGATTAGAGGGATACATTGTTGTTGAAAATGAAAATACACTTTTAATCTGTAAAAAAGAAAATGAGCAAACCATTAAATCTTATGTTCAAGATTTAAAAGCAAAATTTAAAAATGAAGACATCTAAATGTTTATCTCAAAACTTTTTTTCTTTCTGCGTCTAATCTCATAAATATAAATACTAAAATAGAAAAGGTTAAAACTGCTGATCCGCCTTTACTGAAAAAAGGCAATGGAATGCCAATAACAGGAGCTAAGCCAATAACCATTCCAATATTAATCATGAAATGAAAGAATAGAATACTCACAGTAGAGTAACCAAATATTCTAGTGAATTTACTTCTTTGTCTTTCAGAAATCATTATCATTCTTATTAATAAGGCTAGATACAACAAAATAAAGATGAAACACCCCGCAAAGCCCCATTCTTCAGCTAGACTACAAAAAATAAAGTCAGTACTTTGTTCTGGAACATGCTTGTACTTATTATTACTTAAAGTGCCATTTAGAAATCCCTTCCCTAGTGCTTTTCCCGAACCAATAGAAGAAAGAGCTTGCCACATATTATACCCATCACCTCTTCTATCTTCAACGATACCAAACATAATTTGAAACCTTGTTCTGTGCCTTTCTTTAAAAACAGAGTCATAAACATAATTGATACTTAGATTAATAATAATGCCTGTTAATACAGACCAAATAAGTGCTTTGTATTTTGAGCTTCTGTAACGTGGAAGCACCAACAATTTAATTACAATAAAAATTACACCCCCCAATAACAATAAAACAAAAGCAAAAATTAAATTGCCAGTAATTGATATTCCAAAAATTAAATTTTCAGTTTCCGAAGCTTTAAGAAAAATAGCAATGACAACTATTAATACTGCAAAAAATCCTGATAACAATACGTTCCCTGAAAGACCTTCTCTGTACATCACAAAAATAAATGCAAAAAAGACAAGCATGGTGCCAGGGTCAGGTTGAATCATTATTAGAAATGCTGGAACTACTAATAAAGCCAAAACAATTAATCTAGTTTTAGCATCTTGAATCTTCACATTTACTGAACTCAAGTATTTTGCAACAACCAATGAACAAGCTAATTTGGCAAATTCACTGGGTTGAATTGACATGCTTCCTATTTGGAACCAAGATTTGGCTCCTTTTATTGGATCCATAAATAAAACTCCTATCAGCAATAACAAAACAACTCCGTATATGATATATGACATGTTTTTAATAAACTGACCCTCTAGAAGTAAAATAAAAACGCCAATAATCAAAGAAATTATTACCCAAATAAATTGCTTCCCATAAATAGTAGAAAAATCAAATAAGCTTATAGAATCACCCTCATAAGTGCTTGAAAAAATAGTAGCTAATCCTAAAATTAAAATTGAAACAAATAAGCCTAATAAATACTTATCTATAGATTTCCATATGGATTTACCTCTTGCCATCTCTAAAAACTAAAATCACTCTTTTTACTTAAAATAATTGCGCTTTCAATTCTATTTTTCTTTTTTAATCCTTTATCACTTAACTTTTTATTTAAATATTGCTCAATCATAACACTAGCTATTGGAGCTGCCCAAGTACCTCCCCAAGTTCCATATTCAACATAAACTGCAATTGCTATTTGAGGGTTTTCTTTAGGAGCAAAGGCAATGAAAACAGAGTGATCATTAAAACTTTTATTTTCAACAGTTCCAGTCTTTCCACATAAAGAAATACTATCAATTTGAGCACTTCTACCCGTTCCATTTAAAACAACCTGTTCCATAGCATTAATTATAGGCTGAAAATGTTTTGGATTAACATCAGTATTATTTATTTCTAAAAATTCTGCTTTTTTCGATCCATTATCTCCAATTTTCTTCACTAAATGTGGTGTATAATAATGTCCTTTGTTTGCTATAATTGCTGCTAAATTAGCCATCTGAAGCGGTGACACACCTATTTCACCTTCTCCAATACTATTAGAATATATTGTACTAAATGCCCAACGATTCTTTCCATACCATTTATCATAAAACTCAACAGACGGTAGAAGTCCTTTTTTTACACCGGGAATATCTGTTTGCAATTGTTTTCCAATTCCAAATTTTTCAACTGAATTTCTCCAGCTATTTAAACCTAATCTCGAATCTTTAAAAACACTTGGATCACTTCCTCTTAGAATTAATCTCTTATAAACTTGATAAAAGTAAGGATTACAACTGTGTTTAATTGCAATTCCTAAATTCATAGGTGGTTCATGTAGATGACATCCAATAATCTGTTTATTACAGATAAACCCAGTGTTTGGATTAATTACACCATCATTTAATGCAACTAATGCTTGAACTAATTTAAAAATAGAACCTGGTCGATAGCTATCATTATAAATAGGTCGATTAATTAATGGTTTTAATGTGTCATTATCTGAAAGAGCCTTGTAGTTTTTACTGAATTTTTTTCCCGAAAGAAAAGCAGGATCAAAAGATGGTGCAGAAACCATTGAAAGAATTTCACCAGTTTTAGGCTCAATCGCAACAATACAACCTAACTTATTATTCATTAATTGTTCTCCTAAAGACTGCAGGGGTCCATCTATTGTTGTATGTAAATTTTTCCCAAGAAGAGGTTGGTTTTCCTCAAGCTTTTCTTTTTTATTACCCTTATAGTCTTGTAAATAATAAACTTTACCTCTTTTGCCTCTAAGCTCATTCTCGTAAACACTTTCAAGTCCTGTTATCCCTATGTAATCATTTTTAAAATATGGTTCTTCATCTTGCTTGTGTGTTTCATATTGTTTTTTACTTATTTTTCTAATGTATCCTAAGATGTGTGCAGCGTTATGCATTGGATACCCTCTTTCCGAAGATCGTATGGCATTAAAACCTTTATACTTCCTTAATCCAGTAGAGATTTTAGCATAATCATCTTTCGCCATTCCCTCAATAAATAATGAAGCTTTGTAAGAAACATTATATCCTGATGTTGCCTTTTTTATTTTATCATCAAATCTATTTTTACTTATTCTAAACAATTTGCACAACTCGACAGTATCAATTTCACCTATTTCTCGAGGAGTAACCATTATATCATAAACTTGATTTGCACTAACTAGTAAAAAGCCGTTTCTATCATAAATCAATCCTCTAGGAGGTTGTATACTTTTCTCAGAGTGAGTAATTACATGAGCTCTGTCACTCCATTTAGTGTTAAGAACCTGAACAAAAAGCAAACGAAAAATAAATATTAACCCTATTAAAATTAGAATTAAAATAATCACCCATCTTCTTCCTTGATACGGATCCATTTATTTGATTTTACGACTTAAAAAGTAGAATAACACAAACACAAAAAGTGCAACAATTGAATTTATCATTGCTTTTAAAAACAGGTAAAACAATTGATTAAAATGAAAATCTTCAATTAATAAAAACCAAAAGTGATGTATAAACAACATTATAAATACATAAAAAAAATAGTTGTTCCAACCAATATTAATTGGAGTTAAATCTTTTAAAGGGTCATATCCGTCTCTAGGAAACAAGAAATTTAAAATCGGGTACTTAAAAAAAGCAACCATAACTAATGCTGATATGTTTAACCCAATAGTGTTTCTAAATAAATCAACACTTAGACCCATTAAGAACGCAATTAGCATTAGAATCCATAAATCAATAGAGGGTTGAATTGTAATAATTATTAACCCATAAATTATCGGAGCAAAAAAATAATTAAGCTCGCCCAAATCTATTTTATCAATAAAAAATATTTGAATAAACAGAACAACAAAAAACAATAAACCTTTTGAAAAAAAATTAATCATCCTCTACGTTATTAATTAACTGTAAATCTTTTAAATTTTGATTTTTAACAACATATGCATTATAAATCGAAGCATAATCTTCAGCAATTGAAATTTTGACTTCAAGAAACTGAGTCGCTTCTATAGGAAGAACTTTTATCACTTTACCAACTAAAACACCTTTAGGAAAGATTCCACTTGCACCACTTGTTTCAATAACATCACCAATTTTAATGTTAACGTAGCTTGGTATATCTTCAACAGTTGCAGAAAGCCAGTTATCATTTTTTGACCATTTTAAAATTCCAAAACTATTTGATTCTTTATGCCTTACGGCTAATTCGAAGTTTGAATTAATAACAGGTAATACGGATGAATAATATTTCCCTACACTAACCACAACTCCAATTAGACCATAATTACCAATTACCCCCATGTTTTGTTTCACGCCTGTCTTTCTGCCTTGATTTAGTATTAAGAAATTTTCTCTGTTTTTAAACTGACTACTAATTATTTTAGTATGTAAAAATTTATACTGTTTTTTATAAACTGAATCACCTAAAAAAACAAAATCATTACTTAAAATAATTTCTTGATTGTGAAGTTTACTTTTTAAATCTTCATTTTCTTCGACTAATCCTTTATTTATATCTGCAAGATTAAAATAGCTAGAAACATTTGAATTTAATTCTAATGCACTTCCTAAAATATAATTACTAGAACTTAAAAAAGAAGAATGATGTAAAGTATTTCTCCAATTAAAAATAAGAGCAAAAGAAATAATCTGAATAAATAAAAACAACAACAAATTGCTGTTGTTCTGAATTAATCGGATAATATTTTGCATAAAAATTTATCTAATATTAGTACCTAATTAAGCTTTGATAAGGAATTGAAACTTATCAATGTTTTTTAGTGCAATACCTGTTCCCCTAGCAACTGCTCTCAATGGATCTTCAGCAATATGAACCGGAAGTTTAGTTTTTTGAGAAATTCTCTTATCTAAACCTCTTAACATTGAACCCCCTCCGGCAAGATAAATTCCTGTTTTATATATGTCAGCAGATAATTCAGGTGGGGTCATTTCAAGAGCACTTAAAATTGCTTCTTCAATTTTTGAAATGGATTTATCTAAGGCATGTGCTATTTCTTGATAGCTAACATAAATTTCTTTCGGAATACCAGTCATCAAATCCCTTCCTCTAACGGCATAATCATCAGGTGGAGTTTCCAACTCAGGAAGCGCTGCACCAACCTGAATTTTAATTTGTTCAGCTGTTCTTTCACCAATAAGAATATTGTGTTGCCTTCTCATGTATTCTTCAATATCATTGGTGAAATCATCACCAGCAACACGAATAGATTTATCACAAACGATACCACCAAGAGCAATTACAGCAATTTCAGATGTACCACCACCTATATCAATGACCATATTACCCATAGGTTCTTCTACATCGACACCAATTCCAATAGCAGCAGCCATTGGTTCGTGAATTAAATAAACTTCTTTTCCTCCAGCGTGTTCAGCGGAATCCTGAACAGCTCTTTTTTCAACTTCTGTAATGCCACTAGGAATACATATTACCATCCTCATTGAAGGAGAGAAAAAACGGTTTCCAATGTTCATCATTTTAATCATTCCCCTTATCATGTGCTCAGCTGCTTGGAAATCTGCAATTACACCATCTTTTAAAGGTCTAATTGTTTTAATATCTTCATGAGTCTTACCATGCATTTGTTGAGCAGTTTTTCCAATAGCAATAATGTTTCCAGTTGATCGATTTTTAGCTACTATTGATGGTTCATCAACAACAACCTTATCATTGTGAATAATAAGGGTGTTAGCTGTACCTAAATCAATTGCTATTTCTTGCGTAAAGAAGTTAAATAACCCCATTTTTTTATTTTTTTATTAGTGTTTGAAGTGTCTATTACCTGTAAAAACCATAGAAACTTCATTATTATTGCAATAATCAATAGAAAGTTGATCTTTTATTGACCCGCCAGGCTGAACAACCGCTTTAATTCCTTCTTTTGAAGCGATCTCTACACAATCTGGGAATGGGAAAAAAGCATCAGAAGCCATAACAGCTCCATTTAAATCAAAATTAAATGACTTGGCTTTATGAATGGCTTGATTTAAAGCATCTACTCTTGATGTTTGACCAGTTCCACTTGCTAAAAGTTGTCCATCTTTAGCCAAAACTATTGTATTAGATTTTGTGTGTTTTACTAATTTATTAGCAAAAACTAAATCCAGTTCTTCCTGAACAGAAGGCGATTTTGAAGTAGCAACTGAAAAGCCTGAAGCAACATCAGTAATTAAATCTCTTTCTTGAACGATTATTCCGTTCAAACATGTTCTAATAATTTTACTGGAAAAATCGGCTTCTTTTTTTTCTAATATTATTCTGTTTTTTTTGCTTTTAAGGATTTCTAATGCTGCATTATCATATTGATCTGCAATTACTACTTCACAAAAAAGTTGATTTATTTTTTCAGCAGTCGAAACGTCTATTTTACGATTTGAAATTAAAATACCACCAAATGCTGAGACAGGATCTCCTGCTAAAGCAGCTTCATAAGCAGTTGCTAAATCATTTCTAGTTGCAAAGCCGCAAGCATTATTGTGTTTTAAAATTGCAAATGTTGGAGCTTCACCCTTAAATTCATTCATTAAATTTACAGCAGCATCAACATCTAATAAGTTATTGTATGAAAGTTCTTTACCGTGGAGCTGATTAAACAAACCAGATAAATCTCCATAAAACGCGCCTTTCTGATGTGGGTTCTCCCCATATCTCAAGGATTTTTTTTCATTCAAAGACACTTTTAAACTTTCTTTATCATCAGAAAAATAATTGTATATACTTGAATCATAGTGCGAAGAGACATCAAAAGATCTCATTGCGAAGTTTTTTCGTTGATCAATAGTTGTTTCCCCACCATTTAATTTAAGTAAATCTAAAAGTGGCTGATAGTCTTCTTTAGAGGATAGAGTCAAAACATCTTTATAATTTTTTGCAGCTGCTCTAATTAGAGATATACCTCCAATGTCAATTTTTTCAATAATATCTTCATGTGACGCCCCTGACTTTACAGTGTCTTCAAAAGGATATAAATCAACTACAACTAAATCAATTTCGGGGATTTCATATTCTTCCAACTGAGCAACATCACTATCAAGTGATCTTCTACTCAAAATACCCCCAAAAACTTTTGGATGAAGCGTTTTAACCCTTCCACCAAGAATAGATGGATAGCTTGTAAGCGATTCAACTGCATTAACTTTAATTCCTAAATTTTCTAAAAAAACTTGAGTTCCACCAGTAGAATATATTTGAACTCCTTGACGATGTAATTCTAAAGCTAATTCATCCAATCCATCTTTTGAAAAAACGGAGATTAAGGCACTTTTAATTTTTCTTGTTTCAGACATTACTCTTAAATAAATTATAACACAATTTTACTAACAATTTTCCAAGAGAATAGCATCAAATTTAAGTTTGTTAATAAATAGCTGTCAAATGTTAAAAATTACAATGAGAATTAGCTCTAAGACCTTAGTTTTTTGTACAAACGAATACCCAGCATAAGTATAATTCCAAATAGAAAGAAACCAATTGTGCCATAAATCCAAGAAAGTTCGTTTTTCAAGACTATAATAAACACAATAGAAACTAGAAAAAGTGTAGCTATTTCATTCCAAATCCTTAATTTATTTGATGAATACTTTACAATATTATTTTTCTGTTGTATAAAAATAAAATGGGTTTGTAGATGATACAAAATCAACAAAAAAACAAAACCAAGCTTTAATTGCATGTATGGTATTTCTATAAAAAGAGGATTAATGACAATCATTCCTATTCCAAAAAACAAAGTCAAAATCATGGATGGCCAAGAAATTATATACCATAACCTCCATTGCATTATTTTAAATTGCTTTAGCAACACTTCTTTTTCTAACCCTTCCTTTAAGTTTGCTTCAGCAAAATAAATAAACAACCTTACCATATAAAACAACCCGGCAAACCAACTCACCATGAAAATTAGATGTAAAGCTTTAAAAATAGACAAGGTCATTGATTAATGAATTAATGGCTTAAAAATAACAGATATTTTCGTAATAATAATATAAGTAAAAAACAACAGAAAACATATTTTCAAATATCAATATTCAATTGTATATTCGCAACCTTAATTTCAGGAAAAATGGCAGTAATAAATAAAAT